>CALUOT010000033.1 GCA_944322355.1 uncultured Bacteroides sp.
GCGGCAGTAGCTCAGTTGGTAGAGCATCAGCTTCCCAAGCTGAGGGTCACGGGTTCGAGTCCCGCTTGCCGCTCATAGGATGGTTAAGGGGTTACATGTGAATGTAGCCCTTAACTTTTTACACAAGTGGAGCATCCTTTAACTGAATAAACAAAAACTTAAAATATAAATTGAAATGGCAGTAGAACTGAAAGACCTTACCAAACGCAGTGAGAACTACTCTCAGTGGTATAATGAATTGGTTGTTAAGGCTGACCTTGCGGAACAATCGGCTGTGCGCGGCTGTATGGTGATTAAACCTTACGGATATGCTATTTGGGAAAAGATGCAGCGTCAGTTGGACGATATGTTCAAAGAAACCGGTCATGTGAACGCTTATTTCCCATTACTTATTCCTAAATCATTCCTTAGTCGTGAGGCCGAACATGTCGAAGGCTTTGCTAAGGAGTGTGCCGTAGTAACTCATTATCGTTTGAAAAACGATCCGAACGGTGGGGGAGTAGTAGTAGACCCTGCGGCTAAGTTGGAAGAAGAATTGATTATACGTCCGACATCGGAAACCATTATATGGAATACTTATAAGAATTGGATTAACTCTTACCGCGACTTGCCCATTTTATGCAATCAGTGGGCTAATGTGTTCCGCTGGGAGATGCGTACGCGTCTTTTCTTGCGTACGGCTGAATTCTTGTGGCAAGAAGGACATACGGCTCACGCTACCAAAGAGGAGGCAGAAGCTGAAGCAGTGAAGATGCTGAATGTATATGCTGATTTTGCGGAGAAGTACATGGCTGTGCCAGTCATTAAGGGTGTCAAATCGGCCAATGAACGTTTTGCCGGGGCATTGAATACCTACACTATTGAGGCTATGATGCAAGACGGAAAAGCTTTGCAGAGTGGAACTTCGCATTTTCTGGGACAGAACTTCGCTAAGGCGTTCGATGTACAGTTTGTCAACAAAGAGAATAAGCTGGAGTATGTTTGGGCTACTTCATGGGGAGTATCTACCCGCTTGATGGGAGCATTGATTATGACGCACTCCGATGATAACGGTCTGGTACTTCCTCCTCATCTGGCTCCTATCCAGGTGGTGATTGTGCCTATCTATAAGAATGCGGAGATGCTGGGCAAGATTGATGAGAAGGTGGCAGGCATCGTCACCAAATTGAGAGCTATGGGTATCTCGGTGAAGTATGACAATGCCGACAACAAGCGTCCGGGCTTCAAGTTCGCCGATTATGAAGTGAAGGGAGTGCCCGTACGACTGGTGATGGGCGGACGTGACTTGGAGAACAATACGGTCGAAGTGATGCGTCGCGATACGTTGGAAAAGGAGACCCGTTCGTGCGATGGTATTGAAGAATACGTACAGGGATTGCTCGAAGACATTCAGGCCAATATCTATCAAAAAGCGCTGAACTATCGGAACAGCCGCATTAGCGTGGTCGATACTTACGACGAGTTCAAGGAAAAGATTGAAGAAGGTGGCTTCATCTTGGCCCACTGGGACGGAACCACTGAAACCGAGGAGAAGATTAAGGAAGAAACCAAAGCGACCATCCGTTGCATTCCGTTCGATTCCTTTGTTCCCGGTGATAAAGAGCCCGGTAAGTGTATGGTGACTGGTAAGCCTTCTGCCTGCCGTGTGATTTTCGCCCGTTCTTATTAAGTAGAACCTAAGCAAAACGAAAGCGGGTGCATCTCTAAGAGGATGCACCCGCTTTTGTTATTATATATAGGTATAGGAGAAAGGGAGAAGGTGGCTCAGGCCACTTTCTCCAATCGCTTCATGACAGAGAAGATAAACAGGGCTGCCAACAGACAGAGCACCATCAGCGTTCCCCATACAACCCACAACGGAAGGTCGCCCCACAGCCACGAAGCGACGGAAGTCAGATAGTTACCAATGGCCGTAGCCACGAACCAGCCACCCATCATCATACCTTTATACTTGGGAGGAGCCACTTTCGACACGAAGGAAATGCCCATCGGCGAGAGCAACAACTCGGCAAACGTCAGCACCAGATAGGTCGATACCAGCCAGTTGGGCGATACGAACGAAGCACTGCCGGCCTCGATGGCGGCGGTCTGTTCGTTTGGCGTAAGCAAGCTGACGGAAGCCAACAGCATCAGTACGTAACCGCAGGCGGCTACCAACATGCCGAGGCCAATCTTACGTGGGGCCGAAGGCTCTTTGCCCTTGCGGGCCAGGGAACCGAAGATGGCCATGGACACCGGAGTCAGGGCCACTACAAAGAAGGGGTTGAACTGCTGGAAGATGGGAGCATCCACCGGCGTGCTGCCTGCGATACCTGTGTATTGGTAGATAAGGAAGACGACAGCAGCCAGAATAACGATGCCCGAGATGGCTTTGCCCCGGTCCGTCTTCGACTGGAAGAGCTGGAACAAGGCATAGACGATGAAGATGACAGCCACCAGGTTCCAAACGCTGAACATCATGCTCTCCAGACCCTCGGAACTGCGGGCCGTGTATTGCTTGGCAAAGTAAGTCAGCGTCAAGCCGTTCTGATGGAAAGCCATCCAGAAGAAGATGACCACGGCAAACACCAGACACAAGGCAACGATGCGCTGGTAGGTCTCCTCGCGGGGAAGCTCTTCCACCTGTCCTTGCTCACTCTTGGAGGAAGCCTGCACCTTGCCCCCCTCCACGTGCTTGAACGTACGGCGGAAGCCATAGTAGATAAGCATCGAGACGATGAGCGATACGCAAGCCACGGCGAAGGCGAAGTGGTACGAATCGTTCTCGCTGACGCCCAGGTTGTTCTGCGCATACTTCATGATTTCCACGGCAGCAGTCGGGGCAAAGAGCGCACCGATGTTGATGGCCATGTAGAAGATGCTGAATGCCGAGTCGCGCTTCGAGGCGTACGCCGGATTGTCATACAAGTTGCCCACCATCACCTGCAGGTTGCCCTTGAACAAGCCCGTACCGGTACTGATGACCAATAGCGCCGCACCCATCGCCACCAGGCCGACGGTGCTGGTACCCATCGGGAGCGCCAACAGCACGTAGCCCACAAACATACCCACGATACCGATGGTCACCATCCGACCGTATCCGAACTTGTCGGCCAGGATACCCCCGATGAACGGCAGGAAGTACACCAGCGCCAGGAAAGCGGCGTAGATGTTGCCCGCCGTAGACGGCGACATGCCGAAATTGTCCATCAGAAACAATACAAAGATAGATAGCATGGTATAGTAACCAAAGCGCTCGCCCGTATTAGCCAGGGCCAGCGCATAGAGACCTTTAGGTTGCCCTTCAAACATAGTAATAGAAATATTAATAGTAAAACTTCATGTTAATTGAGGGCAAAGATATAATAATAGTTGGGATTCGCACAACTTTCGCCCGAAAATATCTTCTTCCGTCCCCGCGCCAGCATCGGGCAGCCCCATGCACAGCAAGGCGTCGCGGCGGCCGATACCTTGCAGCGCTTCCTCCGCTTTACGCTTCTGCCGAGGCCCGTACACCCGGGCCGGACTGCGCGCAGCATCTTCCCCGGAGTCGACCCGTGGCAGCCGGAAACGCGTCTGGATGTAAGAATAAACACGTATAGATAGAAACTTCAGCGCGTCTGGATAGAAAATCGAACGAATCAAGGCAAAAAGTTTGGCGAATCAAGAAGAAAGTTGTAATTTTACATTTGGTTTATAAAAACCAAGCCTTGGTTTTTATAAACCAAACCTTGGATTGTGAAAACCAAGGCTTGGATTATAGAATGCAATCCGAGGCGATAAAGTTTTTATCTTGACGTGGTAAAGTTTTTATCCTGATGCGTTTGATTTTTCATCTGGATGCGTTAGGAGCTTCCCATAGGGATGGTTATCGACGGAAGTATAGGCAGTAGTAACGACATTAAATAGGAACGAAGTATGGCACAGTATGAAATGCAGGAATCGACCCTGCCCAGCGAGGGGGGCAAGCGCATCCTTTATCCACGGATGAGGCTGACGGGGCAGGATACGTTGGACGACTTGGTGCGCCGGATTAGTCGCGGCACGACCTTCTCGCCGGGCGATGTGCGGGGGCTGATAGGGACGCTGGTGGACGAGTTGGCTTTCTCGATGGGCTCGGGCCGCAGTGTGAAAATCGAGGGTCTGGGCGTGTTTACGCCCGCATTAGGGCTGCGCAAAGGAGCCGAGCGCGAGACGGGCGAACCGGGTGACGTGCGGCGTAACGCGTCGAGTATCTGCGTGAGCGGCGTCCACTTCAAGGCGGATAAAAGGCTGGTGAGTGAAACGGCGGGCTACTGCCAGTTGGAGCGTTCGGCGGTGAAGTTCCGCAAGTCGTCAGACCGCTACACGCCTCAGGAGCGGCTGAGGCTGGCGCAGGACTACTTGGCTTCGCACGAATACATGACGGTGGAGGGCTACGCGTCGCTGACGGGCTTGCGGAGGACGACGGCCAATCGGGAGCTGAACGCGTGGTGCAACGAGCCCGGCTCGGGTATAGGCTACCGCGGCCGGGCGTCGCACAAGGTTTATGTCAGGCAGGGGTGAGGCCCTTAGGGCTGCTTCCTGCCGTACTTCAGCGGGAGACTGCCCCGTTTCAGCACCAGGCTGTCGGCGGTCAGGCGCTCGATGGTGAGGGTGTCGGCGAAGTCTATGGTCTGATGGTTGCCGATGCTCTTGCCGGTGAGGATGAGCAGGCTTCCTTCTTGCTTCCAGCTCTCATACTGTAGGGAGGCCATGTTGATGGACGAGGCTTTGCCATCGGCTTGGAGGGAGATGCCCTGTGTCATTTGCTCCATGCCGGGCACGGGCTGAATCCATTCGCCTTCGATTGGGTTACTCGACGAGCACGCCACGAGTGCCGTCATCATAGCCGCTCCGGTGGCGGCTGCCAGTAGATTCTTTTTCGTAGTCATATGCGTTTGGTTGTTTATAGATTAGTATGGGAATGGCGTTTCCTGCCATTCGGTTTTTGTCGTCTCGATAATCTTTTCGTAAGCCATCCGGCTCCCCCGTTCGCCGTAGTGTATATCCCCGCAGTAGCGGAAGTGCATCTTCTCCAGGATGTGCTGCATGGCGAAGTTGTCGAAGTTCGTATCCACTTTGAAGCTGCGTACGCCGCGTTCGCGCATCAGGCTTTCCACCTGGCTCATCAGCAGCAGGCCGAATCCTCGTCCCCGCGCCGTGCCAGCCACAGCCAGCCGGTGTACCACCACATAGGGTTGCTCGCTCAGCCACGTTCCTCCGGTGAGGTGTCGGTAGGCGGGTTCAGGTTCTTTGCCGAAGAGGATAGCCCCGTAGGCCACAACCTCGCCGGACTGGCACAAGACATGCCCATATCCGCCCCGGATGTCTGCCTCGATGTGTTCCCGCTGGGGATAGTGTTCGTCCCATTGCCGCTTACCTTCGGCGAGCATCCGCTGCCGGGCGTAGTCGATGATGTCCATAATGTCGTTCAGGTCTGCCTGCGTAGCCGGACGGAAAAGGGTATCGTTAGGTTTCAGTATCATATTCGTTCTGTTTTTTGTTGCCTGCAAAGTTAAGTATAATTTCGTTCTCATAAGCCATATTACAGAAATCAACACCCATTTTACCGATATATGACAGATATAGACTTGGCAGAGGGTGGAATGTCCGCGAGAAAGACTATCTTTGTGCATCACATCTAAAACGATTGATTTATGAGCGAGATATTGGATTTGAAGTCGATAGACGACTATAACAAGTTCCTCGGATTGGAGACGCTGAATCCGTTGGTTAGCTTTGTCGACTTTTCGAATGTGAAAGTGCTGCCCCATCGGCGTAAATGCTTTAATTTCTATGGCGTTTTCCTGAAGGAGAAGATACACGGGCCGTTGGCTTATGGTCGTGGTAAGTATGATTATCAAGAGGGTACGCTTGTCTTTATCGCTCCCGGTCAGGTAGGGGGCATTGATGATGACGGAGAAACGCTCAATCCTCAAGGCTATGCCCTGTTGTTTCATCCGGACCTCATCCGTAACACACCTCTTGCCCGGAAGATGAAAGACTATACGTTCTTCTCTTATGAGGCAAATGAAGCCTTGCACATGTCCGAACGCGAACGGCAGACGGTGTTCAATTGTTTCTACGAGATCCGTGATGAGTTGCAGCATGCCATCGATAAGCATAGTCGTTCCATCATTACTGCCAATATTGAAGTGCTTCTTAATCATTGCCTTCGTTTTTACGACCGTCAGTTTGTGACTCGCAAGGTGGTCAATAAGGACGTATTGGTGCGCTTTGAGAATCTGATGGCCGATTACTTCGACTCGGACAAGCCGCAAGAATTAGGTTTGCCTTCGGTCAATTGGTGTGCCGATCAGTTGCACTTCTCGCCCAACTATTTTGGCGATCTCGTGAAGAAAGAAACCGGGAAGTCGGCCATCGAATACATTCACTTTGCCATCATCAACCGGGTAAAAGACCTGTTGCTCGGTACCAATAAGACGGTTAGCGAGATTGCTTACGAAGTAGGTTTCCAGTATCCGCACCACTTGAGCCGGATGTTCAAGAAGGTGGTGGGATGTACGCCGAACGAATATCGAGTGCAGTCCTGATTTTTATCGGGAAAAGACGTATATTTGTCCTCGAATAACGGATATATCATGAGACGAATCATTCTTATTACGGGAGGAGCCCGATCGGGTAAAAGCACTTATGCTGAGAAATTGGCTTTAGAGTTATCGTCCACGCCGATTTATATGGCCACGGCACGCATTTGGGATGAGGAATTTCGCCTGCGTGTGGAACGGCATAAGCAACGTCGAGGACCAGAATGGACCAATATAGAGGAGGATAAATGTTTGAGCCGGTATGAGGTGTCTGGGCGTGTGGTGCTGGTGGATTGCGTTACTTTATGGTGTACCAACTATTATTTCGATCTGCAACCGCATGCTGACCGTGCCCTTGAAGAAGTTAAACGGGAGTTTGATCGGTTGACTGGGCAGGATGCCACTTTCTTGTTCGTCACGAACGAAATAGGGCTGGGAGGTACTTCCGAAAATGAAGTGCAACGTCGGTTTACGGACATGTTAGGATGGATGAATCAGTACATAGCTGCCCGTGCTGATAAAGTGATTCTTATGGTAGCTGGTATTCCTGTAACGATAAAAAATATTTCTCATGATAGCAATAGATGACATTGCTCGACCGGATCAAGCCATCCGGTCGGCACTTATTCATAAAATAGATAATTTGACCAAGCCGAAAGGCTCTTTAGGAAGGCTGGAGGAAATAGCCTTGCAAATAGGACTGATTCAGCAAAGTTTAACCCCGACGTTGACTTGTCCACAAAACATATTGTTTGCGGCCGATCATGGCATAGCCGATGAGGGGGTGAGCCTTTCGCCCAAAACTGTCACTTGGCAACAGATGCTTAACTTTGTGCGGGGTGGGGCAGGTATCAATTTTTTATGCCGTCAACATCGGTTTATCTTGAAGTTGGTGGATGCCGGAGTTGATTATGATTTTTCGCCTACCGATGGCATACTTGATTGTAAGGTGCGGAAAGGAAGTCGAAATTTTCTTTATGAATCGGCTTTGACAGATGAAGAATTGGAGCTATGCCTGACGCGAGGTGCCGATGTGATAGATTTCTGTAAGGAGGAAGGAACTAACGTGTTGAGTTTGGGAGAGATGGGCATTGGTAATACGTCACCTTCGGCCGTATGGATGCATCTGCTGACAGATATTCCTTTGGTTCAATGCATCGGGGCTGGAAGCGGATTGGACAAAGCTGGCATTTGTCATAAGTATGAAGTTCTCCAACAGGCCGTTGAGCGTTATGCAGGAGATGTTTCACCTCTATCGGTGATGAAGTATTTCGGTGGTTTGGAGATGGTTATGACCGTCGGCGCTATGCTTCAGGCGGCTCGTCATCAGATGCTTATTTTAGTAGATGGGTTTATTATGAGTGCTTGTATGCTGGCTGCTTCCCGCCTTTGTCCGGCCGTGTTGGATTATGCCATATTTGCTCATTGTGGCGATGAGGCGGGACATCGTTTGTTGCTTGATGCCATGGGCGTGCGGCCATTACTTCAGTTGGGGTTGCGTTTGGGTGAAGGTACAGGTGCCGTGTTGGTTTATCCGATTGTGGAATCGGCTGTCCGGATGATTAATGAGATGGATACTTTTGCCCATGCTGACATCATTAAGTATTTCTAATGACACAAGAGCGATGAAGAGACTTTGTGCAGCCTTGATTTTCTTTACCCGTTTTCCTTGGGGGAAGATTGCTCAAGTGTCGGCGGACGATTTTAAGCATGTCGTTCCTTATTGGCCTTTGGTGGGATGGCTGACTGGAGGCATTCTGGCAGGCACCTTGTGGTTAGCGGCTCAGTTCTTACCAATACAAGTAGCTTGGTTGGTGGCTATCGTGGTTCGATTGTTATGTACCGGTTGTTTGCATGAAGACGGTTTATCCGATTTCTTTGACGGATTCGGTGGAGGAGGCACGCGCGAACGCATCTTGTCCATTATGAAAGACTCACGTGTAGGGACGTATGGAGTCGTGGGACTGATTGGTTATTTTCTTTTGTTTACCCAAATGCATCTCATCCCCTTTTCCACGCTTTGTGTTGTGGCCTTTTGTGTCGATGCATATACTAAAGCCGTAGTGGCTCAGATAATCAATCTACTTCCTTATGCCCGCACCGAAGCCGGAAGTAAGGCTCATGTTGTCTACACTCGCATGTCAATGCAGGAAGTGGTGGTGAGTGTGCTTGCCGGAGTTTTTCCGCTTGTTTGTTGGGGTTCGTCGGACTTATGGTCGGTTTGTTGGGTGCCTCTGGTAGGTTTTCTACTGCTATGTGGATGGATGCACCGGAAAATCGGTGGATATACGGGCGATTGTTGTGGGGCTGCTTTTCTGCTGTGCGAACTGATGTTTTATATAGCTGTACTTGTTGGGTTATGGAATTGATATTGATTCGACATACTTCGGTTGATGTACTCCCGGGCACTTGCTATGGTCGTACAGATGTTCCTCTTCGCGATAGTTTTCCTGATGAAGCGGAGGAAGTTCGTCGGCAATTGGAATCATTCGAGCCTTTTGATGCTGTTTTTACCAGTCCGTTGAGTCGGTGCCGTCTTCTTGCAGATTATTGTGGTTATCCGAAGGCTATTCGTGACGTTCGGTTAATGGAATTGGACTTTGGTTTGTGGGAAATGCAGGCCTATGATTCTATTCGCGATCCACAACTTGCGAAGTGGTATGCCGACTATTTGCATGTAGCCGCTACGGGAGGAGAGTCATTTATGGATCAGTTTAAACGTGTGTCGGCATTTATCGATGAAGTTTCTTCTTTGCCCTTTCGTCGGATAGCTCTTTTTACGCATGGAGGTGTGCAAGGTTGTGCGTTAATTTATGCCCATCGAGTGCTGTTGGAAGAAGTTTTTTGTCACATTCCTCCTTATGGGGGGATTTTGTATTTACCAATTGTAGAAGAGGTAAATCCGGTACAGAAAAGCTAATACATGTTACATCTTATACTTGAAGTTTAAAAAAGCCAAAAGGACTTGTTTCTTATTATATGGACCATTAATTTTGGGTGTATTTTTAAATTTTTAAAGCAATATGAAAAAACTAATCTTATCTATCGCACTTTGTTGTGCAGCTACAAATTTTTTCGCCCAGGAAACAGATTTGGGCAAGTTGAGAAATGATGGCATTGCAGCTTTGGAAGCCAATGATTATCAGAAGGCTTATGACAATTTCAGTTCTTATCTTAATCAAACTAACAATCAGGACTCGGTTATCGCATTTAATTGTGGTATCTGTGCCGACAAAATAAAGAAACATGCCGATGCTGTGAAATATTTCGACATCGCTGTGGATAAAAAGTATAATCTGGTGAATGCCTATATCGGTAAGGCTGGTGCTTTGAAAGACATGAAGAATGACGCTGAATATGTAGCTACCTTGAAAGAAGCCGTAGAAGCGCTGCCTAATGAGAAGAAATTGGTGAGTATGTATGCTACTTATTATGTGAACGAAGGTATCAAGGCTCAGAAAGCTAAGAAGACTGCTGCAGCTGAAGAAGCTTACAAACAAGCACTTGCTATCCAGGGAGATAATCTGAACGCATTGAATAGTTTGGGTTCTATGTATTATGCCAAGGGTGCTGCACTGGTTCAGACAGATCTGGAAAAGGCTAAAGTCGAGTTCAAGCAGGCTAAGGAATACTTGGACAAGTTGATTCCTTTACTTTCAGATCAGAATGCTACGCAGAAGAAGATTAAAGCCAATGCTACTACGATGTTGGATTACATTAATAGCCAATTGTAAGTAGTTCATAGTATATAATAAAAAGAGAGACAGCCTTTTTGAATGATGGGTTGTCTCTCTTTTTTGTGGGTTATAGCGTTGTTTTACTTACAGCGTTTTAACACCATGGCCGTGCGGGCAGGGACATACAATTTCATCCACTCTTTCTTTTCTTTTTTGTAAAGAGGATCGGGGATTGTGAAATGTTTCACACTGTCATCATTAAATCCATATCCACCATACTCTGGACTATCGGTATTCAAAATGACCTCGTAGCATCCGGCAGGTACCAGAAATCCATAGTCGGTGAACGATTGTTTGGGGTTGAAATTGAATACAAAGACTAAATCTTTACGCATGTAAGCCAGAATCTGGTCTCCGTCGTTATGCCATATTTCCTGTATATGGGTAGATTGAAAGTTCTTTACACTCTTGATGACTTTTAGCATGGCTGCATCGAAGTCTCCTAAATAGTGATAAGCCAAATTTTTGTTATCTACCAGGTTCCATTGGCGACGAGCATATTTGCATGACCATCCGTTACCTTCGCGTGGAAAATCTATCCATTCCGGATGACCGAATTCATTCCCCATAAAGTTCAAATAACCTCCGTTGATGGTGGTAGCGGTAAGCAGACGGATCATTTTGTGCAAGGCAATTCCTCGGCGTACGACGTAGTTTTCATCCCCTTTTTGCATGTGCCAATACATGTCGGCATCAATCAGGCGGAAGATGATGGTTTTATCTCCAACAAGTGCTTGATCATGGCTTTCGGCATACGAAATGGTTTTCTCATCCTTGCGCCGGTTGGTCACTTCCCAAAACATGCTGGAGGGTTTCCAATCTTCGTCTATTTTTTCTTTGATAGTCTTTATCCAATAATCAGGTATGTTCATGGCCATGCGGTAGTCGAATCCATATCCTCCATCTTCGTATTTGGCCGCCAATCCCGGCATACCGGATACCTCTTCAGCAATGGTGATTGCTTTGGGATTGACTTGATGAATCAGTCGGTTGGCTAAGGTCAGATAGCAAATGGCATTGTCGTCCTGATGTCCGTTGAAATAATCTCCATAATTACAGAAAGCCTCGCCTAAACCGTGACTGTAATAAAGCATCGAGGTGACGCCATCAAAGCGAAAGCCATCAAAATGATATTCTTCCAACCAGTATTTGCAATTGGAGAGGAGGAAGTGCAGGACTTCATTTTTACCATAATCAAAACAGAGCGAATCCCAAGCCGGATGTTCGTGTCGATCGCCGGGATAAAAATATTGGTTGGGATCGCCAGCAAAATTCCCCAAGCCTTCGACTTCATTTTTAACTGCATGCGAATGTACGATGTCCATGATGACGGCTATTCCCATCTGGTGGGCTGTATCGATGAGTTCTTTTAATTCGTCCGGTGTGCCAAAGCGTGAAGAAGCCGCGAAAAAACTGGATACGTGATATCCAAAACTTCCATAATAGGGATGTTCCTGAATAGCCATGATTTGGATGCAATTATATCCGTCTTGAGCTATGCGCGGCAGTACTTTTTCTTGAAACTCTTTATATGATCCTACTTTTTCTTCTTGCTGAGCCATGCCGATGTGGCATTCATAAATCAGCAACGGATCGGTTGAGGCCTTGAAAACCCGTTTTTTCATTTTATAAGGTTTTTCCGGGTTCCATACCTGTGCGCTGAATATTTTTGTTTGGTCATCTTGTACCACACGTGTGGCCCATGCAGGGATACGTTCTCCGCATCCACCTTCCCAATATATTTTCAGTTTGTATAAGTCTCCATGTTTTAAAACATCTGCCGGGAGCTTGATTTCCCAGTTCCCGTTGGCTTTCTTTTTCAGACTGTATTTTTTTTCTTCTTTCCATTCGTTGAACGTTCCGGTCAGAAAAATTTGAGTGGCATTGGGAGCCCATTCACGAAACACCCAGCCATTGTCCGTCCGGTGCAAGCCAAAATAAAGATAGCCCGTAGCAAAGTCCGATAAGGTTTTCTTTCCTTTGTTAGTCAGTTCGGCTTCTTTTTCGATTGCATGTTGATGACGTCCGTTAATGGCATCGGCATAGGGTTCCAGCCATGGATCGTTTTTAATCAGATTCAGTGTTTCCATAACGGATAATTTTAGTTGGTTCAATGATACTTATGCTTTTACTTTGACTATCACTTTTTTGAGTCCGTCAGGAGTTACTCCGGGAGCATGTCCGTCTTCGGGGAAAAATATAGCAAACATACCGGGTTTTACCTCAATATAGCTTTCGGCCAGACCTTCAAAGAAGGTAATGTCTTTTTCCGGATTGTAGGGAGCATCAGCGGGTTGACATTCTTTAGCAGGGGTATATCCCATCCATTCTGTGCCCGATACGGGGATTTGAATGTCAATAAAGTTCTGATGCGTTTCCAGACGGGCTTGTTCTTTGGTCTTGGGTTTAGTCTCCGTAACGTTGACCAACAGGTCTTTGCCTTTCAATTCGGTTTTTCCCACTTCCAGCATTTGCAGGTCGTGTGATTGAAGGAACTCGAAGGCTTGTGGGAAAAGCGGGTTTAACGTGGCATATTTCCCCATGTTTTCCAATCTGTCTATGATCATAATTCAAATGTTTTTTAGTTAGTTTATATGTCATTTTATTCTTTATTCAAAATCATCTATCGTGTAGTTCATGAAGTCGGCAAAACGCTTCATGGGTCGGAAAATGTCGGCCACATGATCCGGGAAATCCGGTGCCAAGAAAAAACTATCAGGCAGAGGACAACTCACGGTGTATTCCTTGCATTGGAGGTATTTCAGGTAAGGGAAGTCTTTGGGAAATCCTTTGGGAGCTGATTTAAGAAAATTTTCACCAATAACGGGAAAATACTGTTTGAATTCAGGAGCTTCTACGATACTTCTGAATTCGTCGATGTTGTCATATACGGCTTGCCGCATGGCTCTGAGTAAAGGGGGAGGAGGGCAATAACTTCCTCCGGCTAACATGCAATTTCCCGGTTGCAAGTGTATATAATATCCGCAATGATCTGATTTCTTTCCTCGTGCATTGATATATCCACCTAAATGAATTTTGTAAGGTGTTTTGTCTTCGGAGAATCGGGTATCGCGATAGATACGGTAAGTACAATCTTTGGCTTCGACGTGGCGCACTGATTCGTCAAATACTGAGATGCGTGATATAAGAACGGTGAGCATGTCTTCAAATTCTTTACGAGCCACCTCGTATTGTTCGCGATGGGCGTTGAACCATTCCCGGTTGTTGTTAGCTGCCAGTTCTTTTAAAAATTGGAATATGACGGGAACATTCATATCTATTTTGTTTTATATTCGTTGACAAACTTACGAATAAAATTCCTAAACTACCAAAAAGAATAGAAAAAAATACGCACTTGGGACTAAACTGGCGTGTTTCATGCATTTTTTCTGAGAAAAGTTATACCTTTGCCCACAAATAGAGATGTGATGAAAGATACTTATAATTATGACGAAGAGAGTGTAAAGGCTCTGATTGAATGGGCTGAGAATGCTGAACTCCCTTCACGGATACGATTAACTGAAGCAGAAGACATTATTGATGTGAAGTGTTATGTAAGAGCTAATATTTACGATATCAAGGAACATTATCCTGATCCTTTTTATAACCCTTCTATCAAACGTTTATATAGGTTGAAAGAATTGGTGGAAGGAGTATGAAGTATGATTTTAAAAAACAAATCCGAAGTTTCGGGTATGCTTGGAAAGGAATTCGATGCTGTGTAGGGAAAGAACAGAATTTAAGCTTTCATTTGTTAGCCACATTTTGCGTAGTGGGAGCCGGGATTGGCTTTCATATTACGCGTGGAGAGTGGATAGCCCTTATCCTTTGTATCGGGATGGTGATAGGAGCTGAACTTTTTAATAGTGCTATAGAAAGACTGGTTGATTGGGTTTCTCCCGAACGTCATCCTTTAGCTGGACAAATCAAGGATATTGCGGCCGGAGCCGTATTGGTATGTGCCTTAGCGGCTATGGGAGTGGGTTTGGCTGTTTTTGTACCCTATCTGACCCGTTTCTTTTTATAATAAGGGTAGGTAGCACCCATAAATAAAAGGACAGAAGCTATCAGGGTGCTGAAAAGTAAGGTCCCTTCACTAAAAAACATTTCTTCCTGAATATTGAAAAAACTCATGGACCATAGACCGGCCAGTAAACCGATATCCATCCAGAGATTGAAGGTCATGTTGCTGGTGGCTCGTTGGCAATGATGGGAAAGTTTGATAAAGCCTTTTATCATGAGTGGGGTCAATATAGGTATAACGAGTAAAGGCAGCATGCTGACTATTCCATAGCCCATGAAGAGAGCCACTAAATATATCCCCAATAAGCCGAAAGCATAGGATCCTATGCATACGTTAAGAGCTGGGAGCCAAGCTACAGGAAGTAGAAATCGGTCGAGGCTACATAATTTTAGACCGATGGGAGCCCGAAAAGGTACATAGACCAGCGATGCCAGCAAAAGAGCCGCTACGTTGAGAATGGATGCTAGGTGAGAAAGGGGGAGGGAAGAATTGAACACGCTCCACGCTCCTCCTATCCATCCGATTACCATGCCTAAGCGTCCGCACAGACTAAAAAGCATATTGCTTCCTGTACGATGTCCTGAAGGAGTGATGTCAATACTGATGGTGGTACCTGCTCCTGTGGCTAATGCGAAACAAACTCCCTGTATGAGAGCCATCCATTCGTACGTTGTTCCTGGTACATAGGACGAGAGGGTCATGCTTAATGCCAGACCAGCTAAAGCAAATAGTAAAACATGCTTTCGTCTGAATGTATCAGCCAAGTAAGCATGAAAAGGACCCGCTAACACTTCGCCTGCCAAAAAGGCAGGAAATATGTATATGGCTCTGTCGGGCATAGCCATAGGCAGTGTACCCAATAATAAGAATACTGAGGCATAAAGGAGGAAATTGACGATGCACATCAATCCCAACCCACCTGTCAATAATCGGTCAGTATTGTTCTTTTTCATTCGGGAAGTCCAAATTCTTCACATCGGATATGTAGCGACTGATGGCATCGGTCATGATGGTGTGCAGGTCGGCATATCGGCGTAAGAAGCGCGGACGAAAACCATTGTTCATACCTAGCATGTCTTGGATGACTAATACCTGTCCGTCTACTTGTCCTCCTGCTCCTATACCAATGATGGGAATGGTTAACTCTTTGGCTACTTGGCCGGCCAATTGAGCGGGAATCTTTTCCAGCACGATGCCGAAGCATCCGGCTTCTTCTAGCATCCGGGCATCACGAACTAATTTGTCAGCTTCGGCTTCGTCTTTCGCTCTCACGGTGTAAGTACCATATTTGTTGATGCTTTGAGGCATGAGGCCTAAGTGTCCCATGACAGGGATACCTGCACTGATAATGCGCTTTACCGTACCGATGATTTCTTCTCCTCCTTCCATCTTGAGTGCATCCGCATGGCTTTCTTTCATGATGCGGATGGCCGATGCCAACCCTTCAAGTTCGTTGCCTTGATAAGAACCGAACGGCATGTCCACTACGACCATGGCACGTTTCACTCCACGTACCACCGATTTGGCGTGGTATATCATTTGATCCAATGTAATAGGGAGTGTTGTCACGTTTCCGGCCATCACGTTAGAAGCGGAGTCGCCTACTAAAATCACATCCATGCCAGCACCATCTACAATCTGGGCCATGGTATAGTCATAGGATGTCAACATTGAAATTTTTTCACCACGTTGCTTCATTTCAATAAGTCGGTGCGTGGTCACTTTACGGCTATCGTCTGAAATGTGTCCTGCCATTGTATAATGCTTTTATAATTATGCTTTTTATTTTCGGGCGCAAAGTTAAAGCTTTTTTCCTATAACTTGTGCACTTGAAACATTTTATCACAAGTAAATTCCCGGAAATCGTCTAATACCAGATGGCATAGGGGGGCGATGGTTTCGCGTTTGTTGGTGGTGGCCAGACCGATGACATTAGCTCCTGAAGCCATACCGGCTTTTAAACCATTAAAAGAATCTTCGAATACATAAGTAGTATCCGGTATACTTCCTAATAGTTTCATACCTAACAGAAAACAATCGGGAGCCGGTTTTGAGGCACTGAATAGTTCAGCCGTTAAAATGTGGTCGAATAAGGTTTTCAATTCAGGTCGAACTCGATAGACAGCCTGCATTTTTTGTTCATTGGAGCTGGTTACTATGGCTGTCCGTAATCCTTTTTGATGCAGCTCAGTTATAAATGGAAGAAAACCAGGGATATATTCGTATGACATTTCTTGCTCAAAGCGGTTTAATGCTTCCGTGATTTCTCGTTGTTCTTTTTCCTTATTGAGGAAAAATGTATCATATATATGGGTCAGTGTCTGGCCTTTTATGCGATTTTCTAAGTCGTCTGTTCCCAGATAGTCATGCCCTATCTGATGCCAAAAGCGACTATATTGCGTTTCCGTATCTACGACTACTCCATCGAAATCGAAAAGTACGGCTGTTTTCATTGGAGATTCCATCATTGGGTGTATGTTTTTGTTTGAGTGGGCAAAAGTACATAAAAAACTTTAGTTATTCTAACTTACATACAATAACTCGACCTATTTGTTCGGCTGTCTGACTGATATGTTTCTGGGCTGTTTCGGTTTTTAGGGCTTCTTCCAATGATATTGGCGCTTGGGTGATGGAAAAGACTCCTTTGAATCCGGCTTTGTTCAGTAGTTCGATATCTCGTAAGCTGCCTGATAAAAGGATGGTAGGTATGTGATATCGGTTGGCCTGTTCCAGAACACCTTGCGGAACTTTTCCCATGAGAGTTTGTCGGTCTGATTGTCCTTCGCCCGTTATGATTAAATCGGCATTTTTTATCTGTTCCTCAAAATGCAAGTTTTTCAGTAGCATTTGTATTCCAGACTTCAGTTCAGCCTTTAAGAAAGTACTTAAGGCAACTCCCATTCCTCCGGCTGCTCCTGTTCCCGGTAAAAGAATTGCTTGATTCCCGGTTGTGTTCTCAATAACTTGGGCGATGTGTTGTAATGCCTTGTCCAGTCTTTCCACCATTTCTTTATCTGCCCCTTTTTGTGGAGCAAACATGTGAGCAGCTCCTTCGGGACCGAACAGAGGGTTGCGTACATCGCAGATGGCTGTGAAACAGGACTCTTTCAAGGCCGGATGGATCTTGGTGTCGTCTATGGCGGCTACTTGGGATAACAGGTTACCGCACAGAGGTCCTTTTATTTCCTCGCCATTGACGGCAAGAAAACGATAACCCAATGCTTGTAGCATGCCTGTTCCGGCATCGTTGGTGGCACTTCCACCTAATCCGATGAGGAAACGTCGGTATCCTTGGTCTAAAGCATGGCATATCACTTCACCGACACCATATGTGGTGGTGAGTGCGGGATTTCGTTTAAGAATAGGTACCAAAGGAAGGCCGCAAATGCGGGAAGTTTCAATGATGACCGTTGTTTTATCTTCTGCAATACCATAGCAAACTTTCTCTTCTTCCATCCATGGTCCGTGAACGTTCAGGTAGATACGATGGTTTTCATCCGGTACTTGTGCATCCAGTAATCCTTCACCGCCATCGCTGATGGCTATGCGGACTATTTCACAGTGAGGCAAGGCTCGTATGATGCCTTTCATGGCTGCATTGCCTGCTTCGATGGAAGTGAGGCATCCTTTGAATGAATCCATGGCTATGACTACTTTACGTATAGGACGCATTGGGGGGAGGGCATTGGGAACGGTATTCATGTTTCGTAAGTTTCTCATAGGACAAAGATAACTCTTTTCATTGAAATGTACCGTTTGATATAGAGAAAAGTATTTGTCTTGTTGGTAACTTCAGAGGTAAGTCCTATCTTTGTGCCCGTTTTTGCCAAACATTATAAAACTATGATGAATCCACGTGTTAAAGGAGTGATTTGCGGTGCTATCGCCGCTGCCAGTTATGGGTTGAATCCGTTGTTTGCTCTTCCACTTTATGGAGCGGGAATGAATACGGACTCTGTGTTGTTCTATCGATATTTTTTGGCCTTGCTGATGATGGGCGCACTGATGTGGATAAAGGGTGAGTCGTTTGCTCTTCGTAAGGCAGATGTATTGCCGCTTGCGGTGATGGGATTACTTTTTTCTTCCTCTTCACTTTTTCTGTTTGAAAGCTATAATTATATGGATGCCGGTATTGCTTCGACCTTACTGTTTGTCTATCCGGTATTGGTGGCAGTTATCATGGCTGTATTCTTTCATGAAAAGGTGTCGGTGGTGACGGCTTTGTCCATTGTGTTGGCACTGACCGGTATCTCAATGCTTTATCAGGGAGGTGACGGAAAGACACTGAATTGGGTGGGTGTTTGCTTCGTTTTCCTTTCGTCACTGACGTATGCCATTTATATTGTAGGGGTGAACCGTTCATCGCTGAAGGAACTTTCCACCATGAAACTGACGTTTTATTCTTTATTGTTCGGCATTTCCATCTACCTTGTCCGGTTGCGTTTCTGCCTTGATTTGCAGCCAGTTCCACAACCTTTACTTTATGTGAATGTTATTTCGTTGGCTTTGTTCCCCACCATTGTGTCTTTGATTGCTATGGCACAAGCTATTCATTATATCGGTTCTACTCCTACGGCTATACTGGGAGCACTCGAGCCCGTGACAGCTTTGTTTTTCGGTGTAGTGGTGTTTGGTGAACGGCTCACTCCGCGTATTGTGCTGGGTGTCTTGCTCATCCTGACTGCCGTAACCCTGATTGTGGCAGCACGCCCTCTGCTTCAGACGGCACGGAAGTATGTACATGTGCGTCGTTTTAGTTGAAAGATACATTTCTAAAAGAGTAGCAAGAGTCTGGAAATAAACAAATAAGGGAAGCTGATTTTTAACTTCCCTTATTTATTTTTCCTACTTATGTGCGGAAAATTACTTCTTCTGAGCTTTACCGTAGCGGCTCATGAACTTATCTACACGACCGGCGGTGTCAACCAACTTAGACTTACCAGTGTAGAAAGGATGAGAAGAACTGGAGATTTCCAGCTTGACCAACGGATAAGTTTCACCTTCGAATTCAATGGTCTCTTTGGTGTTTACTGTAGAACGAGACAAAAACATGTCGCCGTTTGACATATCTTTGAATACTACCGGACGGTAATTTTCAGGATGAATACCTTTTTTCATTTTAAGTTTGTTTTATAAGTTTCTTTATTCGGTTACTATCGCTTGGTAACAAATAGTAGTGTAATGGTCTTTTTTATTTCGGCTGCAAAGATAGTGCTATTTATCGGAAATAGAAAAAAGTTGGGCTAAAAAATAGGTTTATCCCATTTTATTTCTGATTTTTGCAACGAATTAATCGGATAAATATATGAAGAAGTTATTCCTTTTCTTTTCTTTTTGTTTGTGCCTGACCGTATGTGCGGTGCAGGGAAAAAATAAGCAACGGCTTTATAGTGTGGCTTTTTACAATTTGGAAAATCTGTTTGACACCATTCATGATGAGGGCAAGAATGATTACGACTTTTTGCCTGAAGGGAGTTATCAATGGAATTCGAAGAAATATGAAGCCAAGTTGGAAAATCTGGCTCAAGTGTTGTCTTCCTTGGCTCGTGACAGGGTGCCTCAAGGGCCTGCTTTCATCGGAGTGGCTGAGGTGGAAAACAACCGGGTGTTGGAAGATTTGTTGAAGCAGCCTTCTCTATCCCAATATGCGTTTATCCACTATGAAGGGCCGGACAAGCGAGGCATTGACTGTGCTTTGCTTTATGATCCGGCGCAGTTCGAAGTGACAGCTTCGAAATTGGTGTTGTCAGAACCTTTCCAAGGAGACACGACGCATCTGACGCGGGGCTTCTTGATTGTGGACGGACGCATGGCAGGCGAGCGTGTTTGTGTGATTGTTAATCATTGGCCATCGCGTGGAGCCAAGTCGCCGGTGCGGGTTCATGCAGCTCGTCAGGTAAGGGCATTGACCGATTCTTTGCGGCAGGAAGACCGGAAGCTGAAGCTGATCGTGATGGGCGATATGAACGATGATCCTATGGATGAAAGTATGCAGACGTTGGGTGCCTATAAATTGGAAAAGGAGGTGAAGAAAGGAGACTTTTACAATCCTTGGTGGAGGCTGCTGCAAGACGAAGGCGTGGGCACGTTACTGTATCGCGGTAAGTGGAACTTGTTTGATCAGATTGTACTCTCGAAATCTTTGCTGAAGAAGCGCAGAGGACTTCGGTATGAAGACCGTGAAGTATTCCGTCGTGATTATCTTTTCCAGAAAGACGGTAAATACAAAGGTTCGCCTTTGCGGACACATGGTGGGCGTACCTGGCTCAATGGATATAGCGACCATTTGCCTACCATTATTTACCTGAAGAAGTAAATGATTGTAATATGGAGTTTACAATCTTCCGTTAAATCTCGTAAACGGGTATGAAATAGCTTAGATTTGCCGAAAAACGGAAAATATTTTGGGACTATAATTTCCTGCTTTTTCAAAGAGAATGCTTACTTTTGCGTGGATTTTTTGATTCACTAACTATAAACTTTTAAACAAAATGGTTAATTACAAAGAATTAGGCCTTGTGAACACTAGAGATATGTTTGCTCGTGCCATCAAAGGCGGTTATGCAATCCCGGCTTTCAATTTTAATAATATGGAGCAGTTGCAGGCCATCATCAAAGCTGCTGTTGAAACCAAGTCTCCGGTGATCCTGCAAGTGTCAAAGGGAGCACGTAACTATGCTAACCAGACTTTGCTGCGCTATATGGCCGAAGGTGCCGTAGAATATGCGAAGGAACTGGGCTGCGAGAAGCCTGAAATTGTACTTCATTTGGACCACGGTGATTCGTTCGAGTTGTGCAAGAGTTGCGTAGACATGGGCTTCTCTTCTGTCATGATCGATGGTTCTCACCTGCCTTATGAGGAAAATGTAGCCTTGACAAAGAAGGTGGTTGAATATGCTCATCAATATGATGTGACGGTAGAAGGCGAACTGGGTGTGTTGGCCGGTGTAGAAGATGAGGTAAGTGCTGAACACCATACTTATACCAATCCGGAAGAAGTAATCGACTTTGCTACACGCACCGGTTGTGACTCATTGGCTATCTCTATCGGTACTTCTCACGGTGCTTACAAGTTCAAACCCGAACAATGTCACGTTGATCCGGCAACCGGTCGTTTGGTTCCTCCTCCTTTGGCATTCGAGGTATTGGATGCTGTTATGGAGAAGTTGCCCGGTTTCCCCATCGTATTGCACGGTTCTTCTTCAGTTCCTCAGGAATATGTCGACATGATCAATCAATATGGTGGCAAGTTGGAAGCTGCTATCGGTATCCCCGAAGACGAGTTGCGTAAAGCTGCCAAGTCGGCTGTTTGCAAGATTAATATCGACTCTGACTCTCGTCTGGCCATGACGGCTGCTGTCCGTAAGGTATTTGCCGAGAAGCCTGCTGAATTCGATCCCCGTAAGTATCTGGGTCCGGCTCGCGACGAAATGGAGAAACTCTATAAGCACAAAATCCTCAATGTATTGGGCTCAAACGATAAGTTGGCTTAATTCTGGAAGTTTTTCACTATAAAAAAGCTGCTCTCTGGGAGGGCAGCTTTTTTTGTGAGGGTAGTTTGTTGTCTTATCGTTTTATCAACAGTTTTTTGAACTCGGGGGGGTAAGGAGTCTCAAACTGCATCTTTTCTCCGGTCACCGGGTGGTAGAAACAGAGTTTGAAAGCATGCAGAGCCAATCGGCCAATCGGATTCAAGTCTTCGATGCCATAACGACCGTCGCCGACAACGGGATGTCCCAAGTCCTGCATGTGTACACGGATTTGGTTCTTTCGTCCTGTTTCCAAGTGAAGTTCAACCAGCGAATAGCCATTGGCCCGTTTGATGGTCTGGTAGTGGGTAATGGCTTCTTTCCCTCCGTCGTCCGTAGGGCTGGAGTGTACGTATAGCACCCGGTCGGTAAGCCAGGAATGTACCGTACCTGCGTTCCGTTCCATTTCGCCGGCCACTACTGCCACATATCGCCGGTCGTAGACGATCTGGTGCCAATGGTCGCGCAGGGTATGTTGCGTCTGTTCATCCTTGGCAAACATCATGAGGCCGGAGGTGTCCCGGTCCAACCGATGCACTACGTATACCCGGCTGCGTTTGTTGGAACGTTGCAGATATTCGTTCAGGATGGTGCAGGCTGTGCGTTCCTTCTGACGTTCGGTGCTGACTGAGAGTAATCCTTGCATCTTCTCCACCACGATCAGATAAGCGTCTTCGTAAACAATCTTCAGCAGTCGGTTGCGAAACTCTTTGTTGCCTTTCTCGCGGCTGATTTGCACCTTCATGCCCGGTTTGAGCGGAAAGTTATATTGGGTGGTGATGACATGGTCGACAAAGACTACGCGTTTGCTTAGCAATGTCTTCAATTTGGTACGGCTGGCTTGCGGCATTTTAGCAGCCAGAAATTCCATGAGTTCCATCGGTTCCCTTACCAAGTAATCGGTATACTTGCTACGGGCTCTTGCAGTCAATTTTTCTTTTGTCACGTGATTAGAGGTTTAGAGATGAAGGATTAGTCAGTTCCAACAATACGACATTCTCCACATGATGCGTATGGGGGAACATGTCGACCGGTTGTACGGCTTTGACGGTGTAGGCTGTATCGAGCAGTTGCAAGTCGCGGGCTTGCGTGGCCGGATTGCAGCTGACGTATACAATGCGCTTGGGCCGGGCTGCCAGGATAACGTTCACCACATCGGGATGCATACCGGCACGCGGAGGGTCGGTGATGATGACATCGGGATGACCGTAGTGGGCAATGAAGTCCTGTGTCAGGATGTCTTTCATGTCGCCGGCAAAGAACAGGGTATTGTCGATTCCGTTTATTTGGGAGTTGACGCGTGCATCTTCAATGGCTTCGGGGACATATTCGATGCCAATCACTTGCCGGGCACGCCGTGATACGAAGTTGGCAATGGTACCGGTGCCGGTATACAGGTCATATACCAGTTCGTTTCCTGTAAGTCCGGCGAAGTCGCGTGCTACTTTATATAAAGTATAAGCCTGTTCGGAGTTAGTTTGGTAGAACGACTTCGGTCCTATCTTGAAGTGCAGAGCTTCCATTTCTTCGTAGATATGGTCTTTCCCCCGGAACGTCTGTACATCAAGGTCGGTGATGGTGTCGTTCACCTTGTTGTTTATGACATAGAGTAGAGACGTGATTTCGGGGAAGGTATCGGCCACGTATTGCAGCAGGGCCTTGAATAACTCCATCTGTCCGTCTTGCTCGATGCGGCACACCAGGATGACCATCAGTTCACCGGTGGTAGAGGTGCGGATGATGAGGTTGCGCAGCATGCCTTCGTGGGTGCGGATGTTGTTGAAGGTGTAACCGTGGGCGTAGGCATAGTCGCGGATGGCATTGCGGATGCGGTTGGAAATGTCGTCCTGTAACCAGCATTCGTCGATAGCCAATACCTTGTCGAAGGCATTCGGAATGTGGAAACCCACGGCGTTCATCTGGTCGTATACCACGTCTTGGGCCACTTCTTCGGGTGTCAACCAACGTTTGTTAGAGAAGGTGAATTCCAACTTGTTGCGGTAGTGGGTCGTTTTCGCTGAACCGATGATGGGCGAAATCTCCGGCAGAGCTATCTTGCCGATGCGGGTCAGGTTGTCCGTCACTTGCTTTTGTTTGTACTTCAGTTGCTCCTCGTAAGGCAGGACCTGCCACTTGCAACCGCCGCACACACCGTAGTGGCGGCAGAAGGGTACGGCACGTACGGGTGAATAGGCATGGAAGTGTACGGCTTCGGCTTCGGCATAATGGTGCTTCTTACGCTTGACTTGCAGGTCGACTACGTCGCCCGGCACTACGTAAGGGACAAATACGACTAAGTCGTCGACACGGGCGATAGCTTTGCCCTCGGCAGCCACGTCGGCTATGGTTACTTTTTCCAGCAGGGGAAGTTCTTTTTTCTTTCTTGCCACGTTTGTTTCAGTCTAAATGGTTATCGGGGTGCAAAATTACGCATTTTTTTCGGTTCTTGATTGCTTTTTGGGTACCCATTCCATGAAAGGTTTCGAGCTTGGTCTGTTTATAATCGTTCGATTTCCTCTTTGGTTAGGCCGGTGGCTTGCGCTATCACGTCCATGGAAATCCCTAAACGTTTAAAGTTCCTTGCGTTGGCTATGCGTTCCTTTTTTTGTCCTTCTTCCATTCCTTCTTTCCGCCCTTCTTCCCGTCCTTTGGCTAATCCTTTTGCTAATCCTTCTTTCACTCCTTCTTCATGTCCCTTTATATGTCCCTTGTATTCCGCAGTCCGAATGGTATTTACCCAGTCGCGATACACCTTTAAGCTGTCTTCGTAGGCTTTATATTCTACGGGGGTGAATTTGGCAATCTCAGCCGCTTCAAAGAGTTTGGTAAAAACACGTTCTTGCAATGCCTTGGGCCGCTCCATCAGCCGAGAAAGGTTGCGCAAGACAAAAAGCCACTTTTCGAACAGACTGTTCAGTTCGTTTTCTCCCTTGTTGAACTTGGGCATCTCCAAGTAGATGAAAGTCAGTTTATCGTAGAACACTTTGTGCGTGCGTTTATCTATCAATTGCACTTCGTGATGATAATAGTTTTCATCCTCATCTTCAAAGGTGAAGTTCAATATGCCGATGATGTAGACTGCTTTCAGCCGATAATCCCATTCCCCTTTTTGTCCTTGTTCCCTGATGGGGAAACTGGCATAATAAATACTCCGGTCTTTGAAATAGCGTTGTTCTCCGCGTTGCATTTCAACCAGGATTTTTTCTCCCTTCTCATTCTCACAATATACGTCGAACACTGCCTTGCGATCCGATTCGATGGTTCCCAGGTGCTCCGTGTTCAGGTAAGACAAATCTGTAATCTGTTCTTCCCCAGTCAGCAGACTGTTGATGAAACTGATGAGCAGGTCCTTGTTCATCTCCGTACCGAACAGTTTCTTGAAACCGAAGTCGGTATAGGGGTTAAGGTATCTATCAGCTAATTCGCTTGTATTCATAATAAGGTAATGGATGGTTCGTTCACAAATGTAATGATTTTTAGGATTCAATCACAGCACCCCTGCCGGATATTGCATCGTGACGCAGTGCAACGAGCCGTGCTGACGGATGAGGGGGCAGCAGTCAAGACCTGTCACTTCGCGGTCGGGGAAGAGGCTCTGGAGGATGCTGCCGGCACGGGCATCGTTCTCGGGCTGACGATAGGTGGGGTAGAGCACGGCATCGTTCAGCACCAGGAAGTTGGCGTAAGTGGCGGGCAGGCGTTCTCCGTCTTCCACCACGGGGTCGGGCATGGGGAGAGGGACCAGCCGGTAGGGGCGGCCATCGAGCGTGCGGAACGTGTGTAGCTGCTCCTCCATGAGGCGGAGTTCGGTGTAGTGTTCGTCATCAGGGTCGAGACACTGGACGTAGGCGATGGTGTCGTCGGGGCAGAGGCGGGCCAAGGTGTCGATGTGGCTGTCCGTATCGTCGCCCGCCAGGTAGCCGTGGTCCAGCCAGAGCACTTGGCGCAGGGCAAAGGTGGAGCGCAGGTATTCCTCGATTTCGGCACGGTTCAACTGGCCGTTGCGGTTGGGCGAGAGGAGGCATTGGCTGGTGGTGAGCAGCGTACCCATGCCGTCGCTTTCGATGGAACCACCTTCGAGGACGAAACCCAGGCGGTTGACGTATTGTCCTCGCAACAGGCCGGCCTGTACGGCGTGGCGGGTGATGAGGTTGTCCTTGTCGGCGGCGAACTTCAGCCCCCAACCGTTGAAGGTGAAGTCCAGCAGACGGGGACCGTCGGTGTCCATGAGGGTGATGGCGCCGTGGTCGCGAGCCCAGGTGTCGTTCGTGTCGCACGCCAGGAAGCTGACGCGGTCCATCCGGACGTGGGTGTCGATGCGGCGGCGCACAGCTTCGGGGTCGGGAGCGACGATGAGGAGGCATTCGTGCCGGGTCACTTCGGCGGCAATGCGCAGGAAGCAGTCTTCCACTTCGCTGAGCATGTAGGCCCAGTCAGTGCGGACGTGGGGCCAGGTGAGTTGCACTCCGCTTTGCGGCGCCCATTCGGCGGGAAGTCGGGGGCTTCGGGTTTCGACCTGTTCGGCCACTCGGTTCGTAAAGTTAATTTCCAAGTCTTTCTCAGTCCCCACTTGATAGGGGTATCCGATGATGTATCCCATATTCTTTATATAATTAGATTTTCTTTTCTTCCTTAGGCTTACGGTCGAAGAAGGGGTTCTTCGATGAAGCACTCAGAGGGATGGCCAGAACGATCCGGCAGGCAGGAAGATAATCCAGCTGTTGTGCCGCCAATCCTGCCGAGAACATGACGCGGGTGTCTACACGGAAATCTGCCGCCGTGGCACATGCCGAGCCCACCGCAATGCCTACATCCGCCGTGTTCAATGCACAAGGCACTCCTTGCGGACGGGCGGCGCAGGTCGGATAGCCGCAGTGGCCGCAGTTCAGTCCCTGAGGTTGCTCGCGCGTACCTATTAGTAGAAGGCACTCGGCTTGCAGGATGTTGTCAGCGTCGCGCAGGAAGAATTTCATGCCGCTTTGGGCAGCGATGCGGCGCATTTCGTCGGACAGTTCTACGAGGTCGTTATCAGTCACCAAAGCTATTTCCAGGATGTCGACGCCCTTGCCTTTGGGGGCGGTTCGTGCGGCGGTCATCATCTGTCGTGCCACGTGCAGTACGTGTTCGTGGCGCAGGTCTCTTTCGTTCTGTATCATAATGGTCGTTAAAGGATGAATTAGTCGATGGGCAAAGATAAAACAAAAAAGTGAGATAGCGGGTAATTAAAGGGTGATTTCAGCAAGGATTTATGAAGTTGCAAAGTGAAGTTTCACCGGAATGTGTTGGGAATCAGTGTCTTGTGGAGAAACATACTGTTGAAAGGTGAAACATGCGATTGAAGGGTGAAAGATGGATGTTTCACCATATCATCCTAATTGCCAGCCTTTTATGGTCGAGTGAAAGCGTGAAGGATTTTTTTTATTTAAGAGTTTAGATTTGAGAGTTAAGCATGGGAATATGCTTTTCTTTAAAGGGGACGCGGCGGTACATTAAATGTTAGACCGCATTGCATCGTATGCTATATATAGGGACTGACATCCACCGCAGGTGTCGCTCGTGCTCCACCTGCGGTAAAGATGAGATGCTTCACTCAGCATGACAAATGATTTTTTACATTTTATTGCTGATTGACTATAAATAGTAAATAGTAAATAGTAAATTTAAATTGTAAATGGCAAAGGGGTTTGTGGATTCTAAACCAAGGGTTTAGGGTATCTAAACAGGCAGTTGAGGGGAGCGAAAGTGGGGGTTTCTTCGCGCAAGGCTTTTATGTTTGCATCGGCAGGTAGCTTCACACCTACTTTCCCGGTTACTTATAGTGAGACGGTTTCAGACCGGAAAGTGCCGCAGGTGTCGCTTTCGCTCCACCAACGGCTACTCATGGTGAGACGGTTCCACCGTCTTTAGGGTGAAGGTTCTTGGAACCTCGGAGAGGTTCGCCTTTGGGTAACCGTTGGTGGAGCGGTAGCGACACCTGCGGTGGATTCGGTCTTGTAAGAATCACCCCGTCATTACCCAATCACATGAAAAGATGTTATACTGCTACATTGGGGGGTATTGTGCAAGCCACAGTATCGGGTTCCTTGACAGGGGCAGGACGTGGGAAACATTTGGCTACGACGAGTGTGTTACAGCACTGCTGCGTATTTCCGTATTTGGTTCAGCCGTTCCATGAAAGATTTGTCGTCTGCCGCCTTGCGCATGTTGTATCTTAATTGCATCCGCATCAGCGAATCGGCAGGAACATCCAACGCCGCTTCAAACATCATGGCCGTAGCGGTAGTCAGTGGCCGGCGTGCGTTCAGTATGTCATTCAAAGCTTTGTAAGAAATACCCATCCGACTGGCTAGGCTGCGCTGCGAGATTTTGCGGTACTCTATCTCGTCTTTCAGCACTTCTCCGGGATGCGTGGGGTATGCCGGGATGAGATTGTTGGCAATCATGTCCGGGCTTATTCCTTGTATCGTGCACATAAGCGTATGTTATTTATAATGGTTTGACAAATCTGTGATGTTGCATATTGTGGCAATGGTCTCGCCATCCTTTACCCGTTCATCGGATTATAAAAGAAGTTATAACAGCCCGCAGGCCTTCAGCAAGGCTTCTATTTCCGCTTGGGTAATGCTGCTACGCTCGGATTTGTCGTAGAGGTAGAGAAGATTTATTTCTGTCTCATCTACTGCAACTACAACCGTGACAGTAATGACGCGTGCTCCTCCACTTTTGCCTTTACCTTTGGAAGCAATGCGCATGCGTATTTTGCGTATGTTGTTTCCCAGACTGACACCAAGTGAAGGATTAGCCAATATTTCAGCCTTTAAAGCTTTGATATCCGCAGCCATAGAAGGGTAGCGTTTGCTCAAGCGCTTGACTTCTTTGTCGAAAGTTGCCAAAGACTCTATTTTATACTGCATCTTCCAGTTCCTTTATCAGTTCATCAAGTGGTCTTTTTCTCCCGGCTTTCAGGTCTTCCAGCCCGGACTTGATGCCGGCCAGGATTTCTTCCTTGCTGATGTATTCCGTTTCTTCCTCCTTCTCGCGGATGTTCTCTTGCAATTTGCCGGCAAGCCACTTCTGATTGCTGATGGACAACGTCTGTATCATCGCCCACAGTCCGTCCATTGAAATCTTCGCATTCATATCTTGTTCTCCTTACATGATTTGACTTCGCAAAAGTAAAAAGAAATACTGAGAATGCCAACGTTTTTCTTTATTCCATTTTATAGTAGAACAAAATTGTTTTGCGCCAAATTCTTGCTGTATTGTCTAAGGGAACGAATGTGAAGGATCTCCTATATATAGGGACTGACATCCACCGCAGGTGTCGCTCTCGCTCCACCAACGGCTACTCATAGGCGAACCTCTCCGAGGTTCATTCAGTGAGGGTGACCGTTCTCCCATAAGACGGTGGAACCGTCTCACCATGAGTAACCGTTGGTGGAGCGTAGCGACACCTGCGGTAAAGATGAGATGCTTCACTCAGCATGACAAATGATTTTTTGCATTTTATTGCTGATTAACTATAATTTCTTCATTATAAATG
>CALUOT010000034.1 GCA_944322355.1 uncultured Bacteroides sp.
AGAATTCCTATGATATATCTCCGTATCATTTTATAGTAAAGAAAAATAGGTTTATGGGCAAAATACATTGGAGGCGTCATTTTGTCGTGTCATCCAAGGTACATGGACACTCAGCATGAAATTCTTCATTCTTCATTAAAGAAGATTCTTCATTTAAACTGCTTCCCCTCTCACCGTCAATCGCAAAGGCGAATCTTCTGTATTGCAGTGTACCGTCACTGTTTTACCGAATGCCCCCGGCTGCTCTGCCTTGTAAACGACTTGCAATGTGGTACTACCTCCCGGACGAACCGGTTCCTCACTGTATTCCACCTTGGTACAACCACACGATGTATCCACCGCCTGTATCACCAAAGGCTTATCACCCGTATTAGTCAGTGTAAAAGTCGCTGTTTGTTCCTGCTGCCAATCGAACTGACCCATCTGAACCGATGTACGGTCAATGCTGAAGGTCGTTAGTGTTTGGGGTGTTTCAGCTTCCGGCGTCACCGTTTCGCCTTGGATGATTTTCAGGTAGAGTTCTTTTATTTTCGGATTATGGATGGGATTGCCTATAGCGAGAATTTTGTTTTCTTTATCTAACAGGAATGTTTGCTCGCCAAATTCCGTAGGAAAATGGTTCAGTTTGTTCAATTCATTCTGTTCATCAATGCAAATGGGATAAGTAAAAATATTTTCTTTCAAAGTATTTACAATATCTCGCTTTTTTTCCGGTGAAAAGAAAAACAGAAAACGAACGGAAGCTACATCTTTTTCTTCCATATATGCTTTCCAATGATTAAGTTGTAGTTTACAACTAATACAGCCTATAGAATCTACGTAGGTTAGTATTTTATAATCCGCTTCCAACGGGAAATTTACGGTATCTCGACCTTGAATGGTAAATTTCGGATTGTTGGGGAACTGCACTTCTTTCCCTATCCACTCCTGCAAAAGTTTTGCATAATGTTCTTTTGCGGACTCTTCACAAGCCGTACATAAATTTAATAGGATGAATGTAAATATCCAATATTGTATTGTTTTTGTCATAGAGCAATTAACGTAAGTCAGTATATGAAGATTCGTGTTCTTTATTTAACTATTGTAACTTATACCTTACAAAAGAAGCATAATCATTCAACGATTTTTTTGCTGTACCATATAAATATTCTTCCTTACTGTCAACAGATATAGTAAGTAAATGTCTGTCAAGATGGTAAACACATTCCAATGTTCCATCGTACTTTAACTTAAAAACATCTACAGGCTGGAGATCTTCCGGCGAATAATGGGAATCTCCGCTGTAGATTAGATAAATATGATTTTCAGTTAAGCAATAGTCTATGTAGGCCATATAAGATTCGTCATTCGCAAAATTGATAAATGTAAATGGGGCATTCGATTTTACTTCGGTGTACTTGGGCTCCAGATTGTCAGGACCAATGATTTCTTTAACCAGCCGAAGTGAATCATCATATATGTGGATGCGATCTTTGTGTAAATCCATAGACCATATTTCATTCTTCTGTGAGTTATAAAAGATTCGTGCTCCGTTCACCGGTGCGACAAAATTGTTCAGAAGAGCTGGTGCCTCTATTGTGGCTTTTTTGAAATATTTTTGAAGAGGTGTAGCTATTCCGTTAGAATATGTCGAGTCATCAATGTACCAAATATTATAGGCTACATAAGAATCTTCGTTTAGGCTACAAATATCCGATTGGGTATGAGCCAGAGATGTATATTGGAACTTATCTATGGCACAAAATTTCTTGTTCTTCAGAATGGTGTCAATATTGGTTCGGTATAAAGTGTTTGTAGCAGGGCTTTGTACGTCGAACACCGCGTTCTCATTGTCATGAATGAAGCAGATGCATGATACTAAGTCATTAGGTCCACTCCCTTTAGGAGCAATTTGTAATAATGGCTTGTTCAGATTGTTCAGTGAGTAAATTTCCATCAGGTACTCACATTCCGGCTGGTTGTTTACCACAATCAGGGTGTCGCGCATTAAATAAAAGCTGGCAGGATAGAGCAGACTGTCCATAGTCAGTTCTTGTGGATTGTTTAGCTGTCGTTCTTCTTTAAAATCACTGTAAGTGAAGTGGCTGATGGTATCGCCTTTTGAGGAATTTGAATGACAACTTGATAATACTGCAATCATTAAAAGATAGAAGAAGATAATATTCGCTTTCATAAAACTATATAATTTAATTGTTTATTATTATTTTGCCAATAGTTGGGTCTGGCGCATCAGTAATGCAATAGATTGTATTGTTGTCTCTATCTACACAAAAAGTAATAATATCACCGTTTATAATAAGTTTTTTAATAGCATTTCCCTCCCAATCGAATATCCAAATTTCGCATGATTTAGATTTTAGTTCATAAAATTGTTTTTCAGTAAAAGGTTTATATAATAAATATATAAAATTGTCAGTGGTATACATTCGCTTGACTCCAATTTCATTTTTGGTACTTTCGATTGCCTGAGCAGAATATTCATTCTGTCTAAATCCATACTCATATGGAGATAGAAATAATCTATGAGACAAATTTACTGAGTCTTTTGTATACTCCATTATGTCTAGAACATGAGTTGTTGCACATGCCAATTTATTACCTTTTGAATTAGAATCAAACATCGTTTGATGAAACATAAATTTGGGGAAGTTTGGAATATCTGCTTCACCACTGAAGTATGCGGGATATTCACCAAGATATTTAACTATTTTTCCTTTGCTATCTAGTATTGCATATCGACCTTCGTTAAAACGCCCAGATGCTATATAAGTACTGTCATTTAATGGGTGCAGCCGATCCATATCAGTTGGCAATCTGTTGATTTCAGCTATTTTTGTTTGAATTTGCATTTCAGAATCTATGTAATATTTTTTTAAAGAATAATGCCATCTATTATGTATGATTAATACAGAATCTGAGAGCTTTATTTCAATAGGGCTTAAAAAATTATTCGGTCCTTCTCCAAATGGGGCTAGTCTATGAAGGAAGTCATTATTTTTTATATTGTATAGCCATAAAAGACTATCTCCTCTAAAATCACTAATGAATAGTATGCTATCATTACATTCCATGTCTAAAGGAATACTTAAGTAAGTCTCTTTTAACAACGAAATATCTCTTGATATAGCTTCAGGGAAAACTACTTTACTTGTATATTGACCTTGACATGAAATTAACATAAATAATTCTAATATAATTACTATTATATTTTTCATGATAATTTTTTTGAAATAAGTATGAGCTTTTTTAAAAACTCATACTTATTACCATTAATAATCAAATCAATTTATTGTTTTCCAAATACGTCCGTATGTGCCCAACAACAAATAACTCCACCACCATAGCAACGCTGATTCCCGCCACCAGGAGCTGTTCCCCAACATGTTCCACCAGGAAGCTCTGCTCTCGCCAATGCTTCCACATTGGCTAAAGCGGTATCCGACAATTCGATTTGTGATCTCTGTGAGGTGTAAACCCCATAACCTGCAACGGCTGCTAATGCAACTACAAGAGTTGCTTTCAATCTAAACTTTTTCATTTCTATAAAGTTCAATATTGAATTCATCATTAAGTTAATTGTTCTCCCTGTAACTACTCGGTAAACCAGTCACCCAGTGAGTTACTCCGTATCTATCCTTTCAACGGGACTGGCAAACGTATTGCCTATTCAAAAAAATTTCGTATTTTTGCCGGAAACCTCCTTTCTGTTTGGATGGTTTGTGGAATGAGGTGGAACGCCTGCACTCGAAACGAGACGTTTGCCCCTCATTCCTTTTTTACCATGATTGCATTACGTAATTTACTCCTTATTAATAGAGAGAGTCGCCTAAACTATAGCCGGAATAGACAATCTCTACTTTCCGATGGTTGAAAGGACAATCGACCGTTCCCGCTCCATAACAATGATGCGGTCCGCTTATTTCTCCCGAAGCCAAGGCTTCTACATTTTCTAATAAAAGCGCACTCATGGGTTCCTTGTCCTCTCCGGCCATTTCATAACCGGCTCCTATTATGGCGGCAATCAAAGCGGCCATTCCTAAAAATTTCTTTCGCATATTCTTTTTTTTAATTATTTTACAGCCGCAAAGTTCCGGTAAAAGCGTAAAACCACCAAATAATTTTGCACACCATTTCTCACCAAACCGAAAAAAGGGTATGGAGGTGCGTTTTAATGAGGTTTGGTTAGATAGGGTGAGAGAAATCAGTAGGAAAAACCAAGTAATAATTAGGACCATTCTTTTCAATCCGAATTTCACTAATCTCTGACAGATTCTTACGTAAACGTCCTATGGCCGAATGAAGGCGATGTATATCAACCTCTTTTTCATCCGGCCACAACAACTGTACAAAATCCATTTCATTCAACGTATAATCCGTTGCTTCTAAAAAGATTTTCAAGGTTCGGGTTTCCAAAGGACGCATTTTAACTTGGACTCCTGTAGTTGTATCATAGAGTAGTTTCTCCTTAGCGTCAAAGCGCACCTGCTTATCCAAGCTAAAAACTTCCGTCTTGAAATTCCCCATTACTACAGGGACTTCTTTTTCGATAATTTTCGGATGTGCCCCATTATGCCGACACCATCGTCTTAGCGGAGCATAGCATACGTACAAACCGGGGCACAATCCAAACAGGAAAAGTATCAGCAACCAATCCAATGCATTCAGAAACTGATACCAGACCGGCCGGAGTAATACCGTGACCTCCCATTCGTCCATATACCCCACTGTGCGCGACAGCAAACTGTCCGCCTGCATAAGAAATGTGGTATCATTCGGGAAATAAGAAACCCGGTTTTCCTGGGGTGAGCGTAAAGTCAGCCGTAAAGCAACCGGAAGATGACTGTCCGAATCTGTTGACACCAGTTCCTGCCATCGGTTGTACAATGTATCTACATGCATAGGTCTTTTCCATAAGAGATAAGAATGTCTGCTGCATACTTCCCCATCATCTCCGATATTATAACGATGTCGTTCGGTGTTCATCTTATAGGTATGAGTTCCCTTAGTATCGCTCACCTGGATATCCCGAACTTTCGTTTCCCGTTTCTTCGTATTCCCTAACATGGTCGAATATTCAACAGGAGCGGTATCCCTCCGTTCTATCTCCTGCCATAAGGCTTCTGTCAATGTGTTGCCTGCCATCTCCTTATAGGCAGCATATCTGTAACGATACAATCCCCAACCGCTGACAACGGCCAGCAACAGGCCTACTCCTATACTAACTATGATGCCCTTCGTTTTTGTTTTCATTTTCATTTACTTGATTTTAAAGTTAAGTGCCGCAAAGATACAAAAGCGAGATTATCCTTCCAAAAATCAAGACAAGAAAAAGAAGCGTCCAACGTACAGCAGGAAGGTTGCAAACCTAAGCCCCGAATGTTTGCAACCTAAAGGGCCAATGTTTGCAACCTTCGGCCTTTAGGTTTGCAACCTTCTAAAATGGACTCAGAATACATGCTGAAAGGGGAACATAGCGTTCATCGAAAAGATTAGAAATCTTGACAAACATATCATCAAATTATTAGCTAGCAAGTGGACAAGTAAACTAATGTCTTGTAGTCTCGTCAACTTGTCACTTGTCAACTTATTACAGCCAAACCATAAAACGGCATATTCCGGATCAGGAAACAAGCAGCCCGGTATTTCTCTTTGTCACTGTCCCGGTAGCGGTTGAGCACTTTCTCCAACTCCACCCGGTTGTTTCCGGCTTGTTCCAGCGCCTGTTCCAAAAGCCTGTCTTTCTCCGTGCAGGCAACCAACGAAAGCAAGCAAAGAATTCCTATGATATATTTCCGTATCATTTTATAGTAAAGAAAAATAGGTTTATGGGGGCAAAATACATTGGAGGCGTCATTTTGTCGTGTCATCCAAGGGAAATGGGCACTCAGCATGAATTTCTTCATTCTTCATTCTTAATTCTTCATTGAAGAAGATTCTTCATTTAAACCGCTTCCCCTCTCACCGTCAATCGCAAGGGTGAACCCTCCGCATTGCAATGCACCGTCACCGTTTTACCGAATGCACCCGGCTGCTCTGCCTTGTAAACGACACGCAATGTGATACTACCTCCCGGACGAACCGGTTCCTGACCGTATTCCACCTTGGTACAGCCGCACGATGTATCCACCGCATATATCACCAAGGGCTTTTCACCTGTATTGGTCAGCGTAAAAGTAGCTGTTTGTTCCTGCTGCCAATCGAACTGACCCATCTGAACCGATGTACGGTCGATACTGGAGGTTGTTAGTGTTTGGGGCGTTTCATCTTCTGACGTCACTGTTTCTCCTTGGATGATTTTCAGGTAGAGTTCCTTTATTTTCGGATTGTGGATGGGGTTGCCGATGGCCACAATATGATTGTTTTTATCCAATAAGAATGTCTGTCCGCCCAATTCAGTGGGGAAATGATTCAACCGATTTAACTCGTTTGTCTCGTCAATGCAGACCGGATGTGTGAAAGCATTCGACTTTAAAGTTCCCAAAATATCGCGCCGTTTCTCTGGAGAAAGAAAAAACAGAAAACGTACAGAAGTGAAATCTTCCTCTTCCATAAAGCCTTTCCAACGGTCCAATTGCAATTTGCAGCTGATGCATCCGGCAGAATCCACATAGGTCAGTATTTTATAGTCGGCATCCATGGCAAAGTCTACTGTATCTTTCCCCTGTATGGTAAAAACCGGATTGGCAGGAAAACGCACTTCCTTTCCCAACCACTCTTTCAACAGATTCGTATAATGTTCCTTGGGAGATTCTTTGCAAGCAAATAGACAAAGGAAGAATAACATCAAGAATAAATAATTTCTTTTCATGACTTCTATCAATTCATCCAATATAATATGAGAACACAAACTTATTCCAATGAATAAATATAGACAATCGGATCCGTTTCACGGCTCAAACCATACAGCGTATCTCCTGCTATGCAAAAATCATACAATGGTTTGGATAAATTATAGTGTTTGATCGGATGGCCATTCCAATCATATACAAGCAGATGCGGACAATCATAGGCATGTTCCCCTTCTTCCTTCATATTTTTGCCAGAATAGAGTAAATAAACATATTTTTCGTCTGCATCTATCCCGCTAAAACCATATATGTCATCCCGTTTGAATATAATTAAATGTCCTTGTTCTTGATTGGAAAATTTTGGAAAAAAATAATGGCGTTTACATTTTAGTTTCAGACTTCCATCGGGTAAAACGTTATAAAAATCTATCAACCCAAAACAACTTAAGACCAGAGTAGTATCATTCCCAACCATGATTGTGCCTGTAAATAATGCGCCTTTATGCAACATATCAAGTTTTAAGATATCTTCATTCGTAGGATAATCCATGCTGACATTAGTTGTTTGATAATCTTTATTATATGAATATATACGTCCTTCTTGGAATAATCCAATTCCATAAATACAATGATCTGTCTCAATAAATCGTAAGAAATAATCCGAATTATCTTTTGTAGGAAGTTCGTATTTCAGCGAATGTATTGTATTGCTATCTACTTTTAGTCTTTCCAGATCCATTTCGTATATTTTACCACGTTTATGATCTGCAAAACAAAATGATGAATAGCTTGATGTTTTTACGAGCGAGTAACGGGGCATTTCATTGGCACCTTGACCAATCACTTTACGTGAGGTAACTCTCTGTGAATACAAATTCAGGAACTGCATTTCTCGCTCTCCAGTCATACTTGAAAAAATTAAGAAGCTATCTTTATATTGTATGTAGTGTGGATTTAAAATATTCAGTTGCTCTAAAACTATAGAATCTGTTAATAGCATTTTTTTAGCCTCTTCAAAATCAGCTAACACATTGTCTTTTTCTTTGCAAGATATAAGACATAGGATAATTGTTGTAATGATGAATAAATTTCTCATGGTTTTCTGAAGAAGGTGTCTAAGTTAGTAAAAATCGAACAGAGGCACCTTCTATTTTTAGTTAGTTATAAAATGCACCGTTTTCTTCCCATATTTCCCAAGGATAGAAATACATACAGGTACTATTACGAACACTTACACATGGCTGCCCCACAATAATTTCTCCACCAGCCAATGCTTCCACATTAGCTAAAGCGGTGTCAGACAACCCAGTTTGTGATCTCTGTGAGGTGTAAACACCATAGCCTGCAACGGCTGCCAGTGCAACTATGAGAGTTGCTTTTAAAACTATTTTTCTCATTTCATTTTTTAATTTATAAGTTATTAATTCAGTTTCTCTATTTACCCGCATTGGCGGGACAGACAAACGCATTGCCTACCTACTTAAGTTGATTTTAGCACACTCCTCTTTTCTGTTATTTAATTTATTCCAGACTCCATCCACTAATCACAAACCTTACTTTGATGTGCTTTTCAGGACAATCCACACACCCATACTCCACACAGAATGTTTTGCCTGTTTCATCGGAAGCTAATGCTTCGACATTTTGCAACAGTACATCGTCCATTTTCGGCTCACGCTTCATCTTACTGCATACTGCGGCTACACATACAAGCCCCAGTAACAAACATACTAATTTTCTATTCATCAGTCTATCGTTTAAAATTTGTTGACGAAATTAGACAGCTTGCCCTATTCAAATAAATTTAATCACTGATATTTCCTGATATAAGCATAAAATCTACATCTATACATTCGTCAGAATAGATGAATTTATCGATGAAATGGGCGATTTTAGCGCATAAATCCCACGACCTTCATTTTCAATTCTAATATGAGGAATTTCTTCTTCCAGCACTTTTCTTAACCGTTTTATCAATTGGTGCAGTTTATCTGATGTTCCCTCTCCATGTACCCATATTGCGTCCATCAGTTCATTTTCTGTCAAACGATAAGCTGGTGCCTCTAAAAACAACTGCAATAATTCCGCAACCATCGGAGGCAATTTTCTCACCTTGGTGCCATGCTTGTACAATTCACGTTGAGCACTCTCAAAATAGCATTCATGACCCAATTCATAAAATTTTCCTGTCATTTTCGAGGCATCTAACGGATGTATAGGGCTATTCACCACTTCTTGTGTATTTTTCGTTCTATTTATGAGCCTATAAATCATCTGCTCTATACGCCCACGGAACACTATACACATACAACCCAATCCTAATACCAGTAAGTACAAGAATATAGATCTGATGGTCAAAGCATTCCATACGGAGTAAGAAATATATCCCGTTAATTCCACCTCACAACGATGTCCCATATAAATGGAAAGTAAACTGTCCGCTTTTTGATACGACCTGTTTGCTTCTGAGAATATAGTATCGGTTACCCCTAACAGATTTGTCACTGCGCAACGAACACGCGTATGGGGCTTCACTCCATGAACAAGCAGCAAGCTATCCCAACACTCATTCAACACATCTGCTTTAATGGGATTTGCTTCCAAAACGAAGCTAAGAATAATTCTTTTTTCTGCATCTTTTATATAGCTGTTTTGATATTTATGCGGACTGATTGCATATTTTTGTTCTCCGTTTTCCCCAACCCAAGTTACGCTATCCGGAATCGGATAATACAAAGTCTGACTATCCGGTTCGTGAACAGTGATCACTCTGACCGGAATGTCGCTCCGTTTGTTTACTTCTATATCCACTGCCTCCCAGAAGCAGTCCCGTGCCACATCATTCCAATCGGACTTCTGACGGATAAAATCTTGATGACAATCATAAATGTAGAAAGAGGTAAAAATGACACAAGCCACCATAGCGACACCACATAATAAGGTCTTAATTTTCATAGTCCCTAATTTAGAAATTTTGCCCAAAGATAATCATTTACCCATTTCCGACCAATATCAATCAATATGGAATGTTTCGATCCAAAACATACGTTCTTTTGCATCCTAACATACGTTCTTCCGGATGAAAACAACGTTTCTTTTGAGTGAAAACATAGTATCTTTTAAGCAATAACATGCGATGTTATCAGGTATGACATTAAATGAGCCGATGCATTACATTTAAAGGAACTCCCTATCACATTAAAAGATATACCCCCTGAAAACGGATATATACTTCATCAGCAAAGTAAGTACTATTGCGAAATTCTTCATTCTTCATTTTTAATTCTTCATTAAATCTGCTTTCACGCTTTCACCGGGCTTGCAATCTAGTGAAATACAATGAAATACGGTGAAACATGTATCTTTCACGTATCTTTCACACCCCATTGTGTCTCTACCATTCTTTTCGTTGACTGTACCCGGTAGGATTCCCGTTCCCCTTAGGAAACGACCGTTTCTTTCCAGAAACATCGGGTGAAAGGAAGGTGAAAGATGTATGTTTCACCACATATAGCTAATAATCAACTGATTAAATGCATTGTGAAAGCGTGAAGGCAATTTAATGAAGAACTAAAAATGAAGAATTTATGTGGGTTTATTTTTCATCTCACCATTCCAGTTTGTCATATTCCAGATTCTCTCCCTTCTCTTCCTTCAATAACGGATTATCGACAAATATCAGGAGCGCATCGGACGTGGCACACCATCCGGTAAAGAGGCAATAACGATTGGAAGCCAACTCGCTCTCACCGACTACGGAGAACTGATTGTCGAACACCGTCAGATAAAGTTTCTTACTTGCCAACAGTTCACCCAAATCTTTAGTCGCATCAAACTCATGCCCATTCACATGCAAACGAATATACATGTCACGGTCGGGGATATATCGCACTTCATAAAAATGTGGATTCTCCACCCGATGTTTCTCACAGTCGGCATACGTTTTCCAGTCACTGGGTTCTGCTTGATTCTTGGTATAATTACTATCCGCGTCGTATGTCCGTGTCTTTCCGCTTGTCCGATTCATCACATACACATGCGATTCCACCGGATAGTTGTAGAGAATCTTGTCCGGTAAGAAGGTTACATTGGGCTGTCCCATATAGGGATATTCCCTTTCACCTACATTGGGAATATCCGCAGGAAGTTGCAACGGATAATTCTTAGCCGAAAGGGAATCCAAAAAAACTTCACGTACAAAAAAAGAAGCAGGCGAAGTAGATGGGTCTTTGGCACAGAAAAGTATCGAACGGCGTATTTTATCATAATACAAATCAGCAGAAGAAATTGCATAATTACGATCCACTATGGCAAATTGTCCGTTAACCAGTCCTTCTGTCAACAAAACACTGCGTAAAACTTCCCCTTTATCGTTGAGTAACAAGGCCTTCTGAGATTCATCGAACACCCAAATAGAATCGGGCGAACATACGTGCAGACCATAAATCCGGTTCACGGCCGAACCTCCTTCTTTTTGGAAAAGCAATTGGGTGATTCGATTATTCCGCAAATCATAACAATCCAACGCGTGCATCCGGTAGTTATAGCCATACATCCACTCGGTCGTATCTTTGTAACAAGCTGTCAGATAATAAGACGGCAGATTTAATATATCCGTCTCCGGCATTTTTATAGGAGTGACCTTCAGGTCATCTATTTCACCGTGAGTTACTTGTTTGCTTCCCGACGAACAAGAAGCCAGAAAAACGCAACAACATATAAATACTTTTCTCATAACGATATTAAATTAAATGGTTATCATAATCTTAAAACACTTCAGCAAGAAAAAAGTATGAGTGATAAACTAAAAAAATTGGGTTAGCATCCGCAGACCCCTGGTTTATGGTATCTAAACAGGCTGTTGGCGCGTCTCAAGAGGCTGTTTAGGTAGGCTAAACCAGGGGTTTCCGACTACTAAAAAGGGGGATTGTCTGTCTATTAAATCAGCCCCTCCAGATTTAAATAAGCAAATTGATATTCATCATTCAGATTCATAATTAATCGGTTATTATCCTTATCATAACAGAAATCCACTATTTTGCGACCCACATTCAGGGTTTTCAAATAGTCGCCTGTGGCACTAAATATCAATAATTCGGTTGGCTCATAATCGTTCGAAAAGTTTTCCTTACCTGAATAGGAAGCCACAAGTTTATCGGCACAAAATACTACACCACCATAATAATATTTCTTATTAGACATTTTACTATTCCATCTCGGTCCATAAATATTGTACATCAAATTCCCATTCATGTCACAAATTGTCATCAAATCATGATGGGTATAACATTCAACATACCTATTCAACTGAGGTGATGCGGTAATGCTAACCCGTTTCCGTTCTATATCAGGATGTTCATACGGCATAGGTTTAAATGTCTCTTCTTGCATATTCCATTTGGCAACGCATTGCTCAAATGAAGAAACACTGGTAGGCTTTATCAGTACTGCCAACGACAAAGTATCGCTATAATAGAGGTAACGATCCGGAAATTGTTTCATATCCATTTCCACTTTGACATGAGGTTTATAATTGGAATCTGCCAAAACACTATCTATATCATAAGCAAATATTTTCATTTTACCATGATCTGAAACATAAAACATACCCCGTTTTTCATCGGTTCCAATGTTACCCATTACTGTAATCTCATCAGGTCCTTGTCCAATATAGGCTGTACTGCCCAAATATTCAAAGGTGTTTTTGTTAAAAATATGTATTTGCTTATCAACCGATCTATAATCACCCACAATCAGATAATCATTCAACAGGAATGGACGTGCATAAGAACCTATTAACACATCATCTTCCATCGGAATTTCTTTCACCATAGCACGCACATCTACGACGTTATTGCGTTTGCTTTGGTATTTTTCGGTATCAATATTCCGATTACAAGAACCTAACATACCAATTGAAAATAAACTCAATATTATAATCTTTATTGTCTTCATATTGTAAAAACATTAAAATATATAATCAATCTTTTTGCGCAAGCTTGAATAATTCAAATGTCATATAGTCATCTGACTGATTTCCCATGCCCATTTGATAATCCCGACTCATATATAGTCCATCTTTATGTACGAAAAACACAAAAGAGTTATAGATACCCTCCGGGAACAAGGTTTCTCCGATAATCCGAAATTCTTTATCTAAAATAATTACCGAGAATTTCTTCCGCCCATAGACAGCTTTTCCCCACCAATTCATATTCCGCTCCAATGAAACTTTTGGATAAGCAAAGCGATAATAAACCTCTCGGTATGGATCGTATATCAAATCTCCATAACGAGGTAGTTCCAAAGACAATCGAGGGCCTTGTTCGTTATCTGGCACTTCATCGGTTGCCGAATCAATATAACGACTTTTAACCGGTATTCTTTGAATATCCGAATGATTTATTGAGGTAACAAGAATATCATCGCTTACATAAAATGAATAGATAAAGTTTTTTCCATCATAAATACGGCTAAACTGCGTATTACAAGCATTTAATTCCTCTTCTTCCAATATAGCATAAGTCAAGGGTAATTCATGATTATCTCCTTTTACTGTATCAATAACGACACTAAGTGGGGTCTCATTTACGGAATGGAAATGAGCTACAGCCTGTTGAGTGATATATATCTTGTTCCCTAAAATAATCGGTGCTATGTATGGATGGGACGAAGGGGTGTAAGAAGGTAGTACTGTATACCCTTTATCTGTTTTTTCATAAGGAATCTTTTGCAAAACATGCCCGGTCGTATCCACTCTTGTTAATCCACTGTAAGCGTATGACGAGACATAAATATTATCAAAATCCTGAATATAGTATCCCGATATTTGCGATACACCATTGGGACCTTCAGAATCCAAATCAACTTTAAACAGGAACTGATCAGTAGTTAAATCATAAAAATGAAGTTGATTAGTACGATAATTTAGAAACGAAAGATATTCTTTGTTATCTTTATCTTTAAACGTATAGAGATAAAAGGCATTATATTTCACATTACTATCCAATTCAAATGATTTTATCTGTCCTGTTGGTTTCAGTTCGTGGGAATCTATGATTTCTTTTTTTTCACTTGAACAACTAACAAGTAAGCCTATACACAATATTAAAAGTAGTGTTCTCATTTTATCAAAAATTTCCATCAGACTTACCTCTCGCCAATGCTTCCACATTAGCCAAAGCGGTATCAGACAATTCGATTTGTGATCTCTGTGAGGTATAACCCCATAGCCTGCAACGGCGGCCAATGCTCCAATCAGTAAAATCTTCTTTTTCATGGTTCTACTTTTTTTTCGTTAATCAATTATAGTCACGAAGTTCTGATAAAGTTTGCTAACTACCAAACAAAACCGCTTACCATCGCTCACCAACAGCCATTTTGATGAAAAAATCCATGTTTGTACACAAAAAAATCCATGTTCACACATACAAAAAACTAGTATGAAATCTAAAATAGACAATTTTTTTCTCTGAATATTCGTTGAAACTCCGTATCTTTGTCCCCATCAAAAAATACCCCATGAAAAATAAACAAAGAATTATAAGCCTACTCGTATGCCTACTGGGAGTAATTGCCTTGGGGTATTATGGGATGAATATCGCACAGGAACGATACGAAGCCTTTAAAACCATAGCCAACGATCGGTTGAAAGAGGCTTTGAAAGAAGAAATCGAATCCCTGAACACCAAACCGGTACCTTATATTTCAAGTGCATATAGAAAGTCTCCTTCCCTCCAATCTTTACCCGACACGCTGCAAATAGAAATACAAAGCGAACAAGCGAAAATAGCCTATCGGTTTCCGTCCTCCGAACTTCAATATAACATTGTAGGAACTGATGGCGATATACGCGGTTTTCATTCCTATCTGTTATTCGAACATCCTTTCACCATAGATTCGCTCTACCATCGGTGGCAAGCTCTTCTTCCCACAGACATAGCCCAGCGGGGAAAGCTTGGGTTACGACTAAAGAACATAGATGTCTTCCAAGCGAAGGAATCGGTTTCCTATGCTCCGGACAGCGTTTCGGTCTTTTCAGCTGACAGTTTGTGTACATGGAATGCGGGAATGTGTTGCGAGATAAAAGCGACTGCCTTTGTCCGTCCCGTCTGGTATCGGTTGTTGACGTGGCCGGAATGGATGCTTCTGGCAGGCTGCCTCGTTTGCATCGGGTTGGTAGGTATCCGTTGGGAATGGCTGTGCCGGATGGGGAAACGATTATTTGTCAAGGAAAAAGTAATCACCCGCATAGAAGAAAGAGAAAAAATCGTGGAAGTGGAGAAGCCCGTACCGGTGGTGGTGACGGACTGCACGCGAAAACCGGAAGTATACCAGCTAAGAGAGGATCTCTATTTCAACGCCACCACTCGCACGTTACAACATGGCGAACAAGTCATTCACCTGTCACCCCGCACGGCCTCCATACTGCAATGCTTCCTTCATGCCCCGGGCTACCAACTCAGCAAGCAGGAACTGATTGATAAGTTCTGGCCGAAAACAGTTAACGATCCGTCCCATGCCTTACAAACGGCCATCTCCCGTATCCGCACCGACACAGCGGGTCTCATCCGCATTGAATTTAAGGATCCGAACTACCGGCTATATATCTGAAAAATCAAGACAGAAAAGAGGGAATATCCAAACGTACGAAAAGAGGGTTGCAACCCTAAGCCCCGAATGTTAGTAACCTAAGAGGGGAATGTTAGTAACCTTCGGCCTTTAGGTTACTAACATTCCCCACCATGCCTCAAAACCTATTTGGAAGGGGGTATCAGGACGGTTCTATATAATAGTCAAGAATCTCAACAAGAGTGATTTATTGATACTCCCAACTTCACGGTTTGTCTTAAACACTTCCTTACTTCCGGAAAGGCGGCTTAACCACCCTGGCTTTCAGCTTGCGACCACGTACATCAAGAGCGATTTCCGTCCCCGGCTTGCTGTATTCGGACTTCACATAGCCCATGCCGATACCTATCTTACGCATGGGAGACAGGGTGCCCGACGTAACCGTACCGATGGTTTCGCCTTCGACGTTCAGCAAGGTGTAACCATGACGAGGAATGCCCCGGTCGATCATCTCGAAACCTACCAGCTTACGGGCAACGCCCTCGGCCTTCTGTTTCTCCCACATCGGACGACTAATGAAATCTTTGCCTTCCACAAACTTGGTAATCCAGCCCAATCCGGCTTCAATGGCAGAAGTTGTATCGTCGATGTCATTACCATAAAGGCAGAAACCCATCTCCAGTCGAAGGGTGTCGCGGGCACCCAGTCCTACCGGCTTTATGCCAAACTCTGCACCGGCTTCGAACACGGCATCCCATATCCGCATGGCCGCTTCGGGGTAAAAGTACAGTTCAAAACCACCGGCTCCCGTGTAGCCTGTGTTGGAAATGATGACGTCTTTTTCTCCCGCAAACTCTCCGTGCGTAAAGGTGTAATAAGGAAGCGACGAGAGGTCTATCGAAGTCAGCTTCTGCAAAGTCGGCAAAGCTTTGGGTCCCTGCACGGCCAATTGTGCCATGCGGTCGGAAGCATTTTCCAATTCGGCGCCCTCGGTATTGTGCGACACACACCAGTTCCAGTCCTTTTCTATGTTAGCTGCATTCACCACCAGCAAATACTTTTCCGGTTCGTAGCAATAGACCAGAAAGTCGTCCACAATGCCCCCTGTCTCGTTCGGAAAACAAGTATACTGCACCTTTCCCGGCGTCAGGACAGCCACATTGTTGGAAGTCACTTTCTGCAAAAAAGCCAAGGCGTTGGGACCTTTCACCCAAAATTCGCCCATGTGTGACACGTCGAACACGCCCACACCCTGGCAAACGGTCAGATGTTCATCAATAATGCCCGAATATTCAATAGGCATATTGTATCCTGCAAACTCGTGCATCTTGGCACCCAATGCGATGTGTTTCTCAGTAAATGGAGTTGTTTTCATACGAATATCATGATTTTGTTAATGAATGGTTCTGTTATCGTTATCGTGAAGCCACCAGTTCGGCAATCTTCACCACCACATTCATGGCTTTCTCCATGCTCTGAATGGGCACGAACTCATAGCGGCCATGGAAATTCAGTCCGCCGGCAAAGATATTGGGACATGGCAATCCCTTGAACGAAAGCTGGGCACCATCCGTTCCGCCACGAATGGCTTTCACCCGTGGTTCCACACCGGCCTCTTTCATGGCTTGGAAAGCGATGTCGATGATGTGCATCACAGGTTCTATCTTTTCACGCATATTGTAGTACTGATCCCGCAAATCGAGCGTAGCCGTATCTTCCCCATACTCTTCATTGATTTGCCGTACCCAACGCTGCATCGCTTGCTTGCGCTCCTCAAAGCGGGAACGGTCGTGATCGCGAATAATATAGGACACTGTGGTCTGCTCCACTTCTCCCTTCACTCCTATCAGATGATAAAAGCCTTCGTAACCTTCGGTATGTTCGGGTGTCTCCCGGTCGGGGAGCAAAGCCATAAAACGATTGGCCACCAACAACGAATTGATCATTTTGTCCTTGGCATACCCCGGATGCACATTGCGCCCCTTGAAGATGATTTTGGCCGATGCTGCATTGAAGTTTTCAAACTCCAACTCCCCTACTTCACCGCCGTCCATCGTATAGGCCCAGTCGCAACCGAACTTTTCGACATCAAACTTATGAGCCCCCTTTCCGATTTCTTCATCCGGATTGAACCCGATACGGATTTTGCCATGCTTCAACTCGGGATGTTCTTGCAGATACACAATGGCCGACACGATTTCGGCAATACCTGCCTTGTCATCTGCCCCCAGCAAGGTGCGTCCGTTGGTCACAATCAAGTCTTCGCCCCGATGGTCCAACAGTTCGGGGAATCGGGCAGGAGACAACACTATATGTTCCTCCGCACAAAGCACAATGTCCGTTCCATCATAAGCAGTCACTATACGTGGCGTGACTTCCTTACCGCTCATGTCGGGACTGGTGTCCATGTGGGCAATGAAACCTACCGTAGGTACCGGTTTATCCGTATTGGCCGGCAAGGTAGCGAACAGATAACCGTTTTCGTCCAACGAAATGTCCTCCAAGCCCAACGCTTCCAATTCCTCTTTCAAATAGCGGGCAAACACCATCTGCCCCGATGTACTGGGCGTACAGGTTGCCGCTTCGTTCGACTGCGTGTCGAAACTTACATACTTAAAAAAACGTTCTACTAAAGTCATATTTCTATTTCTAAAAGATGAAACAAAACAAGTTGATTTGCCCGTAAAGATACGAAAAAGGGACGCAAACCGCCAAGTGATTGCGTCCCTTTTTCGTTCATTCAATATCTTTTTGTCAATCAAAAGCAACTGCTTCCATCAAAACAATGCGTACAAAGTTTGCATTTAGGCAATCCGACCGACTCGACCAACGTCTCCAAGGTATTGAAACGCAGAGAAGTGAAACCGAAACGTTCGCGCATAATCTCCACCATTCTTTCATACTCGGGCGAACCGGTTGTCGCATATTTCTCCAGATTTTTGTTTTCATCGCCTTCCAGTTCCTTGATGATACGACGGGTAATCAGTTCCAGCGGACTTTTGGAAGCCGTGAAGCCGATAAACGGACAAGCGTAAATCAAGGGCGGGCAGGCAATGCGAATGTGTACTTCCTTGGCACCGTATTCGTAAAGCACTTTCACATTGTCACGAAGCTGGGTGCCCCGTACAATGGAATCATCACAAAACAACAAACGTTTCCCCTCTAGCATCGACCGGTTGGGAATCAGCTTCATCTTAGCTACCAAGTTACGCAGTTCCTGTCGGCTGGGAGTAAAACTACGCGGCCAGGTGGGAGTATACTTGGCAATAGCCCGATGATAGGGAACCCCTTTCCCCTCGGCATACCCCAACGCCATACCTACCCCCGAATCGGGAATACCACAGGCGCAATCGACTTCCGACTTGTCCGTCTGTCCCATCTTCAACCCACTAGTGAAACGGACTTCTTCTACATTCCTCCCCTCATAACTCGAAGTGGGGAAACCGTAATATACCCACAGGAACGAACAAATCTGCATGGATTCATTGGGCTTACGCATCTGCTCTACTCCTTCCGGACGCAAACGGACAATCTCACCCGGTCCTAAGAAACGATCGATTTCATAGTCCAGATTAGGAAAACTGCTTGACTCGCTTGCCGCAGCATACGCTCCTTCTTTCTTACCAATGACAATCGGTGTACGTCCCCACTTGTCACGAGCGGCAATGACTCCATTTTCCGTCAACAACAGCATCGAACACGAACCTTTGATGTGGTTAAACACATTCTCGATGCCCTCTACGAAGTTCCGTCCTTGGATAATCAGCAAAGCCACCAGTTCCGTCTGATTGGTCTGTCCTGAACTCAACTCGGAAAAGTGCATGTTGTTCTGCAATAATTCAGCTTCCAATTCGGGAATATTATTGATTTTAGCCACCGTTACAATGGCAAACCGTCCCAGATGTGAATTCAGGATAATGGGTTGTGCATCGGTATCACTGATAATGCCAATGCCCGAATTCCCGGTAAACTTATCCAATTCATCCTCAAACTTCGTGCGAAAATAGGTACTCTCCAAATTATGAATAGAGCGGTTGAACAACTGTGTATCACTGTTATAAGTAGCCATACCTCCTCGTTTCGTACCCAAATGCGAATGATAATCAGTGCCATAAAACAAGTCGGTAATGCAACTTTCCTTGGCCACTGTTCCGAAGAAACCTCCCATAGATTGATTTTTAAATTAGTTAGTATCCAGCTATTAAAAAAACGCCGGCAAAGGTACAAATAAGTCGGCAGGAAACATACCTGTTCCTGTATTTTTTCCACTTTACATCACGAAATTATTTTGCCCGGAATGAGCCTTCTGACAGGAGAAGTAAGGACATAAAAAAAGGGCTCCGCTGAGCCCAACCTTTTGTTAACCTTAAAATCTAATACTATGAAAAACACAGTGCAAATGTACGGACTTTTGGGAGAAGTGCAAATATTCTTCGAGAAAAAATTAATTCTATAACTTGCTTTATTATTTCTATGCAGGTATTTAACAGTTTATTTTCTCTGAAAGGGTACAAAGTATCAGGCTTTCAATTAACTTTGCAGACTGAATCCTAAAAGAAAAAGCAGATGAATGAACAAGTTCTCCATAAACTGAAAGTGTTGGCTGAATCGGCCAAATACGATGTTTCCTGTTCGTCGAGTGGCACGGTACGTCGTGGCAAAGCAGGCATGGTAGGCAATACGGTGGGAGGAATGGGCATCTGCCATAGCTTCGCTGAGGACGGACGTTGTATCTCGTTACTGAAAGTAATGCTCACCAATTATTGCATCTACGACTGTGCCTATTGCATCAACCGACGTAGCAATGACATTCCCCGTGCCACGCTTTCGGTCAGCGAGTTAGTGGAACTGACCATGGAGTTTTATCGGCGTAACTACATCGAAGGACTTTTTCTGAGTAGCGGTGTGGTGCGCAATCCCGACTATACCATGGAACGATTGGTGCGCGTGGCAAAAGACTTGCGTACGGTACATCGGTTCAACGGCTACATCCACCTGAAAAGCATCCCCGGAGCCTCACAAGAATTGGTGCACGAAGCCGGACTTTATGCCGACCGACTGAGTGTAAACATTGAAATCCCCAAAGAAGAGAACCTGAAACGTCTGGCTCCGGAAAAAGACCACCCAAGCGTATTTGCCCCCATGCGCTACATTCAACAAGGCATGCTTGAGAATCGGGAGGAACGGCGCAAGTTCCGCCATGCACCCCGCTTCGTACCTGCCGGCCAAAGTACCCAGATGATAGTAGGCGCTACACCGGAAACAGACAAGGACATCTTGCACGTATCTTCAGCCCTTTATCAGCGTCCTACCATGCGTCGTGTCTATTATTCGGGATATATCTCTGTCAATACATACGACAAACGGCTCCCGGCCTTGAAGCAGCCTCCGCTTGTGCGTGAGAACCGACTTTACCAAGCCGATTGGTTACTGCGTTTCTATCAGTTCAAAGTAGACGAAATCGTGGACGATGCCCATCCCGAACTTGATTTGGACATTGACCCGAAGTTGGCATGGGCCTTGCGACATCCGGAACAATTCCCCATTGATGTGAATAAGGCCGATTATGAAATGTTGCTCCGCATACCCGGTGTCGGAGTAAAGTCTGCCCGCCTGATTATAGCTTCACGTCGATATTCCCGGTTAGGTTTCTATGAATTGAAGAAGATAGGGGTCGTCATGAAAAAGGCCCAATATTTCATCACATGTGCCGAGCTGCCTATGCGTACGGTAAATGAACTCACTCCTCAAGGAGTACGCCGTTTACTGGTGCCCACTAAAAAATCAAAAGTTGAAGACGAACGCCAATTACAAATAGATTTTGGAGAAGTATGACCCTGTTTCTATTTGACAATACATTCGAGGGGCTGCTGACGGCAGTATTCGAAGCCTACTCGCGCCATACATTTCCCGACGAACTGCGGATAGAAGGAGAACCTCTTCCTCTATTTCATGATGAAGTTTTCACCGTAGTGACAGATACAGAAAAAGCCACACGGGTGTGGAACGGTTTACAGAAAAAACTGTCAGCCGGAGCAATGCGTTGCCTGGCGCAATGCTGGTTGGCCGAAGAAGAGACGACTGCCTCTCTGCTGTTTCGCTATATTCGCAAAGTCGTTGACACGCCACGTTCCATCGAAACCAATTTTGCTGATCCCGACGTACTTGAATTTTCCCGCATGTGGAAGCGAGTGGATTGGGAACGTTTGCGCCTGCTTCAATTCATACGCTTCCAAAAAGCAGCGGACGGAACCTATTTTGCCGCCGTAGAACCTGAAAAGAATGCCGTTCCACTGGTAATAGACCATTTCCGGGATAGATTTGGTGACCAACGGTGGCTGATTTACGACGTGGGGCGTGCCTATGGTTTTTATTACGACCTCCATGAAGTGCGCCCAATAACCTTCCAGGAAAAAGAACACCACCCTCACCTGCTGACCGGCAAACTGGATGAAAACTTAATGGACAAGGACGAAAAGCTTTTTCAACAACTATGGAAAACCTACTTCCAATCTATCTGCATCCAGGAACGCCGGAACCCACGCAAACATCGTCAGGATATGCCCGTACGCTATTGGAAATACCTGACAGAAAAGCAATAATCTCAATCGATGACCCATTCCGTATGGTAAGGTACAGTCTTTTGCGGATCATAGTACAGCCCTTCTTGTGTCGGTATTTTCAACACATACGTCCGTCTGCTTTTGTTCATCAGGGAAGTAGCCCGCAACCAAGGATTGAAATCTTTCAACTGGGCATACGTAATGCCTTTGCTTTGGGCATACTGCGCCAAGTTAGCTATGCCGACAGTGAGCGTATCGGTCGTGTAGGCCAAGGGCGGATAAAGTTGTTCTTTCCTGACCATAAACCCGTAACGTTGCGGATGGCTCAATACTTCTTTAGCCGCCAACAGACGAAACATGTAACGCGAAGTCTCCTCCACTAGCCAGAGGTCCGCAGCATGATCGGCCATTTGCTTCTCCAATTGTGAACTGATGCGAGCTTGTCCGGCATTATAAGCAGCCGCTACACTCAACCAGTTCCCGTATTTCTCATACGACTTTTTCAAATAAGCACAAGCAGCACGGGTGGCTTTCTCCAGATGATAGCGTTCATCAATATTAGCATTCACCTCCAACCCATATTCCCGCCCTGTGGCTTGCATAAACTGCCACATACCGGCAGCTCCTGCGGGCGATTTGGCCAAATGATTCAAGCCACTTTCAATCACAGCCAGGTACTTGAAATCATCCGGAATACCATTAGCCTTTAGTATCGGCTCAATGACGGGGAAATAGCGATTGGCCCGTTTCAAGGAAAGTAAAGTGGAAGAGTGCATGTAAGTGAATGACATCAGTTCCCTATCCATACGTTCGCGATAGTCATAACGATCCATGGCAATATGCTGTCCGGAAAAGGTAACTTGTTGCGGTACAGGAGGCGAAGCCGTGAAATGAGAAACGTGATTGTGCAAAGAATCACGTGACGTGTCGAATCGGGTGCTATTCAACAAGAGAGGAATAGAGATACCGACATATACAACAGTGAGGACGATTCCCAAGGAACGTAAGTATTTTCTCTTCATATTATTTGATCTTATTTATTCAGTAAATTATCTGTTTCGTATGGGCAAACTCTCCCAAATGCGTCGAGGAATGAGTCGCCAGAAAAACACAAGTATTTGGTAACGGCGGTCGATGACAACAACCCGCTTTTTCCGTTCAATGGCTTTCACTATGCGAGTGGCTACCCGGGGAGCCTGCATCAACATCGGATAATGACCTCCTTTCAACAAATCGGTCGCCACAAAGCCCGGACGGATGTCGGTAAAGTCAATCGGATACTTCTGCATGTGAGCCAATTGCGACAAAGCCTCGATATAAGTATTCTGAAAGCGTTTGGTAGCCGAGTAAGCAGGAGCAGCCCCCAACCCTTTTGTTCCCGCAATGGAACTGATAACAGCTATGTGGCCTCCCCCCTGCTCCCGGAAATAATGAAAAGCAGTAGTGACCATGCGAACAAAACCTTCCACATTGGTAGCGGCCGTCGCTAATTCGATATCCCTTTGAAGCTCCATGTTCTGCCAACCGATACCGGCACTCAGTAGGAATAAATCCATACCACCTAACCGGTCAATTAGCTGTTGCATCAGTTGCGGAGCCTCATTTTGCGTAACATCCATTCGTTGCACTTCGACTTGCTTCGGATGTTGCTCTTTGAAATGTTGCAGAACTTCTTCACGCCGCCCGGCTATGCCCAGCATCCATCCCTTGGCAACTAACAATTTGGCCACTTCAAGCCCCATGCCCGAAGTGGCGCCTATAATGATGGCTTTCTTCATGCGCTATTCTCCTACAATCGTGGCTACAATCTTACGCCTGCCTCCCCGATTACGAAATTCGCAAAGGTAAATGCCCTGCCACACACCCATGTTCAGCCGATGATTGGTAATGGGAATAGTCAAACTATTGCCGGTCAGGGTACTTTTGGCATGGGCAGGCATATCATCATCGCCCTCATACGTATGCTGATAATAAGGCTCCCGTTCTTTAACCAAACGATTGAAGATACGCTCCATATCGGTCTGTACGTCCGGATCGGCATTTTCATTGATGCTGAGACCGGCTGATGTATGCTTGATGAACAGATGAAGCAGACCTCTGGTTGGTAATGTGGGAAGTTGGGAAAGAACTTCTTCCGTCACCAGATGAAAACCACGCCCGCGGGCGGCCAATGAGAATTCTTTTTGCTCGATGTTCATGTAAGTAAAGTGAATTTTATTGTCTGTTATGGCGACAAATATAGCCAATATCGGACGAATCGTCACACAACCTTGACGAAATTCTTTGCCGTTCAATCAAAAAATACGATATTTGTTGCACGAATTAATCGAGTTATATTTATATAAAAATCCAAAAAGAGATAGAGTATGGAAAAAGTAGTAGTCAATTCGTATGAAGATTTCGAAAAACTGGTAGGCAAACGCATCGGAGTGTCCGAGTATGTCCCCATACCGCAGGAACGAATCAACCTTTTTGCCGATGCCACGCTGGATCATCAATGGATTCACGTAGACACCGAACGGGCTAAAACCGAAAGTCCTTTCAAAAGCACCATTGTACATGGGTATCTCACCCTGTCCATGTTGCCTTATTTATGGAACCAAATCATCGAAGTAAACAACCTCAAAATGATGATTAACTACGGCATTGAAAAGATGCGTTTCGGTCAAGCCGTCCTGTCGGGACAAGCTATCCGCTTAGTGGCCGATATGGTTTCACTGGTCAACCTGCGCGGAGTGGCCAAAGCCGAAATTAAGTTTGCCATCGAAATAGAAGGTGAGAAAAAGAAGGCGCTTGAAGGTGTAGCAGTCTTTCTATATTATTTCAATTGAAGTACCCGTAGGGGGAGGTGGTAGGTAAAATGACCTGCGGAGCAACCTTGTTCATAAATAGGTCGAACCTCTTTTCGCCTACCGCCCCGCCCTTCGGGCACCCCGCCTTCCAGAAGGTGGGGAGTTAATTACCCGTCATCATCGAATGAGTTTTCAGCAGGAAATGGGCACTCAGGATGACATGCCAAAAGGATATTTCAAATGCATTTTGATACATTTTTCACCATAAATTATCCATGATCAAAAAGAGCTCTCTATGCTCAATTGGCTCGGTAATTGGCATCCGTAAAAGTTACTTCCTTGCCATCCAACTTACCGGAGAGGTAATGCTCACGTACCCATACATTCTCAAAATACTTCACATTGCCGGCTCCGAAATTCATGGAAATACCTTCCTTGGCACTATCCAACCATTGCCAATCGAAATTACGAGTCACTTCACTATAAGGACGGCTCTCACCCGTGTAGTAGTATTGATGAATCTCCTGTCCGCTATAATCAGACGTAGTGAACTTGAGCTGATGCACACACGACACAGCCACTCCTTCATCATTGGTCGTTTCATACTCTTCCATCCAAGTATGCGCACACAGAGCATCGTCGCTATTTTGGATCGTATAATACGTAACATCATCTCCACAGGAAACTAAAAATGAAGTTAATACACACATCAAAACAATCTTCACTAAATTTACAGTCTTCATACTTTTCTTTCTTTTCTATTTAACACGAGACAAACATACGGAAAAAAAGCGAACGAACTAATATTCGACCTGATATTTTCGCAAAAAGACTAAGAATAGGGAGAAACCGAACAGTGCAAATGGAACACCAAACAAGGCGGGATACTGATAACCATACCCCACTGCCAGACCGCCTACATAAGCTCCAATAGCATTACCTAAATTGAAAGCCATCTGCACACAAGCCCCTCCCAACATCTCCCCACCGGGTGCTACACGAATAATAAGCACCTGTTCGGGACTGGACACGGCAAAAAGCCCTGCCGTACACAAAGTCATCAGCAAAGCCGACCAAAAGGGATAAGGAGAAAGGAAGAATATCAATAACAAAGTGATACAGATACCACCCTGAACCACAGTTCCCACCAAACCCGGCGTATAACGATCGGACATACGACCGCTCACCAAATTACCGACGACCATACCGAATCCGGCCAACACCATCAGCGAAGTGATGCTTTCAGCACTGAATCCGGACACATCGGTCAGCAATGGATTGATATAGCTATACCAACAAAATACGCCTCCATTACCGAGAGCTGTTGCTCCCAATATCAACCAAGGAGCCGGTTTCTTCAGGAAACGAAACTGTCCTTTGAAACCGGTGTCTTTCAAACCGCTGACAGCAGGTACCCATTTCCAGATATAATACAAGACTATCACGCCCCAAATACCTACAAACAAAAAAGTGACACGCCACGACAGCAAGTGGCTCAACGAAGTTCCCAAAGGCACTCCAAACAGATTGGCTACCGTCATACCTGCAATCATAATGGATACGGCCTCGGACCCTTTCCCCTCGTCAGCCAATTTACCTGCCACAATGGAAGCTACGCCAAAATAAGCTCCATGAGGAAGCCCCGATATAAAACGTCCTGCCAACAACACCCAATAATTAGGAGCCACCGAAGCACAAAGATTACCCAAGGTCATGAGAGCCATCAACATCAAGAGGGTTTGTTTCAAAGGGCGCTTCCGTGCCAACAATAAGATAGGAGCGCCACAACAGACCCCCAACGCATAAGCCGATATCAGATGACCTGCCGTAGGTATACTGATATTTAAATCGGATGCCACATAAGGCAAAATTCCCATCATGGTAAACTCGGCTATTCCCAAACCAAGCGTACCAAAAGCCAAAGCTATCAAACTCTTCTTCATATACTTGTCAATCTATACTATCATTTAATAACGAATACACCGTCGCCGATATATGGGCCGCCACTTGTGCAGCTTGTACCTCATTCCCTCTAAAATCTTTGACCAATACAGCCAACGTGTAACGTACGCCGTTGGGCAAACCAATGTAGGCTACATCATTATGGGCTACAAGAATGCCGTTTTCGGTGTAACCGGAACCTGTCTTGTGGGCAATGGTTACTCCTTCCTTTCCAAGGAGCGGAGCGGCTATACGGTCTTTGCCGGTAGTACATTCACCCAGCGATTTCATAATGAAACTTTGTTTCTCACGGCTTACCAACGTATCGGTAAACAGTCTGTTCATCAGCATGGCCGCACCAAGCGGGGAAGTACAATTGGCATAAGCTTTAGCATGCTCTGCCGCCATCTCCGACTCCGTATAAGCTATCCGAAAACTCGAACGGGGAATAAGCGTAGCTATAAAGCTATCCGTTTCAGCCACATTGACCAAGCGTTCAAACATCAGATTGCTCGCATTGTTATCACTTTGAATAAGCGTATATCGCAACAAATCACTGACCGGCAAAGTAATCAACGGTTCCCAATGTTCTTTCAGCATGGGACTCCAGGTTTTAGGGTCAAGGTCTTCCCTCCGGATAGTCAATACCGTATCCAAAGAAAACCCGTCTTGGTCAAATCGGTTGCAAATGGCCAATGCCTGATGAAGCTTGAACACACTCATCATAGGATAAACACTCGTATTGTTGACGGTAACGGTATCCGTGTTGTTGATGATGACAGCCACTCCGACTTCGCCCGGACAGGCAGATGCGATTCGGGAGATACTATCGGTCAGCACATCCGTCCATGACGTACCGTCACTACTTTTTTTGGCTGATTGGGAAAACCAAAATACAAATAAGGCTGCGATACAAACCAAAGCCATACACCAAACAGCTCCCTGTTTTTTGTTCATTTTTGCCATATTCTTCTATTATGATTTAAATTGGGGCGCGAAGATACAGCATTTTGCTGAAAAAGAGAAATTGCTAACCCTACAAAACTGTGACATTTGTCAGAGCACCCCAAAGGTATAATCAGGTCAATTAGATACCCTGAAAAAGGAATATAAGTGCGTGGACCCACGAATATATATGAAATGGCTCACGCACTTATATAAAATGGCTCACGAATATATAAGAAATTTTGGCAGTATATAACTGACTTTTTGGCAGGGTTTAGCTTTGTCCAAAAGCTAAAAACAATGAATCAAGGCAAATATATCTTCGCTCAACTTACAGATTTTCTTCCCCGTCATGTCTTTGACCGTTTCCGGCGGGTTAAATACTACGATGAAGAACTGGACAGAGAATTTGTGTTCATCACCAACAACATGGAACTCTCAGCAGAGGAAGTAGCTTTGCTATACAAGAACCGTTGGCAGGTGGAATTGAAAAATGGTGTGTGCAAGATTATATCCGTTGGAAAGCAAGAAAGCAACAAATATGAACATCTATAGCTCTTGTGTTCGGATAGCAGACATTTGATGTGTTTATTGGCTATGCTGCCCAAACGAAGGGTATAAACAGGGCACTGACTGCCATTTATCTTTATAAAGATCTGACCGAATATTACCAAACTAAATATCCAGAGGCAGGTGTAAAAACGGTTGTTGTTTCATACAAGCTCTCTGGTGATAGCTTATAAGGGTGCATTATACCCCATTCCTTGTCCGTTTTTGATTTTCCAGTTATACTTACCCTCCGCCACATCGCCAACCTCCTTTGAGTGTATGGCGATGTTTTATTTCGTCAAAGGGCTGTCGGCTCTTCGCATAGTCATAATGTCATGGAGAGAAAAATGCTATATTCTTCTTTTCGTTCGTTTTATTTGTGTACATTTGCGTCAGATAAGAGTTGTTTGACAGAAATACACCGCAAATCACAGAATTAGCGACTGTTTTCAAGTCATTACCTTTCCCTGTAAGAAAAATTCGCAAATAGAAATTTTATGAGATGCGGGAAAGTATTCGTTGAAATATACGTACTTCATCAACTTGGTCAATGAAAGCCATGCAGGAGTTGGGGATCAACTTAACTTGCTGCTGACTGCTCAATCGTTGTAATATGGAAGAATCATTCAAACTTCGAACCTGGAACAGAGAGGACATACCAGCATTGGCAAGACACCTGAACAATAAAAATATTTGGGAAAATTGCCGTGATACCCTTCCTTATCCCTATACGGAAAAGGATGCAGAGCAATTCATCAGCTTTGTTGAAGGACAAAGCGAACAGATTGGAACTGACCAATTTCGTAATGCGTAAGGCGTTGAATTATAAATAATCTTAGTTAAATATGTAAGGTTTCAAACTGTATGAAGAGCTTATTTATAACATCCAGCAAGTTAAAATTAGTATCAACCAAACAAATCATAGAATGAATAAAAGATTCATAATAAATTGCTCACTTCTTTTGTCCTGTAGTGTTTC
>CALUOT010000035.1 GCA_944322355.1 uncultured Bacteroides sp.
CACAAATATATAACTAAATATCTATATTTGCAAATTAGATTTCAATATTTACATCATTTATGCAAAAATCAAAAACTAATACTATTTTATCGAATTTATTGCACCCGTAGTCAATATAATCATTAAATCAAAACATCAGTCCATCCATTAATATAAAAAACCGATACAAATCAACATCAGTCTTCATATTATCTCACTTCACAAAGATTTAAAGACAACCCGAAAATACGTATTCCATTTGCATAATATTGCACACCATTGATGAACATGCTACATCACTAAAAAAAGGGTAAAAAATACCTCGTTCTTGTAACTTATTTGCTGGAAAACTTTGAAATTCAACAAAATACAATTATCTTTGTCTTACAAAAAGAATGTGACAGCATATAACATGTTGATAATCAACAGGTTATAATGACTAAAAATGACAAAAAATTAGACTTCTGTACCTTTTAGAGCTCCAAATATTTGATAATCAAAGGATTGTAATTACTGCGTCGGCAAATAAGATATTGTACTCAATTGGGGCACGCTGCGATATCCAAACTTGGCTTTTTCATTGTATTTTCTGTCTTTCATCTTATCAAGCCATCGTTTCAAAACGTTCATCTGCCAACAACTTTGCTACATTTTTCTATTTTATCACTTTTTATTCGTACTTTTACCGCCTAATTTTACAAAAAAATGAAAAGACACTCGTTGAAAGACTGGCTGATGGCCACACGGCCTTGGTCATTTCCTGCTTCGGCCATGCCGGTAGCAGTGACATTGGCTTACCTTTATTGGATGGAGCAAGAAATGAATTGGGTAAATGGAGTATGGGCATTGCTCAACATCATTGTGTTTCATGCCGCAGGCAATACCTGGAGCGATTACTTTGATTACCGACAAAAAGTGGATACACAGGACTCTTTCAGCGTGAAAACACTGATCGACCATCAATTTGAACCGAAAGAAATATTCCGACTGTCACTAGGGCTGTTAACCGTAGCATTGACGGGAGGAGTAGGCTTGCTATTGCACACGGGACTTCCTCTATTATATATAGGTATAGGAGGCATGGCTTGTACCCTACTCTATCCGACATTGAAATACCGAGCATTAGGCGACGTGGTCATCTTTTTGGCATACGCCCTATTACCCATGTTAGGAACAGCTTACGCCACTACTGGCATCATCGATTGGAGTACCATGTGGGTAGCTTTACCGGTAGGTCTCATCACCGTAGCCATCCTGCATGCCAACAATACACGCGATATGCAAACAGACCGCCGGGCAGGTATCCGAACATTGGCCATGAACTTAGGAGGACGGGCATCGGCCTTTCTCTATTGCGTTGAAATACTCTTCCCTTTCGGATGGCTAATCGGATGTGCCGCCAAAGGAATCCTTCCCTGGTGGACTTTGCTGACTTTCCCAGCCTTATGGGCCGCTTGGGGCAATGTTCGCCGGATGGTCCGCTTTCCTTCTTCGGGCACTCAAGTGATTGTTGGAGTAGACGAACTCACCGCTAAACTGCAACTGTTATTCAGCCTCTTACTGACTTTATCTTTTGTGTTAGCCCGCTTATTCTCATGAAAAAACTGGTGTTTACTTTGGTTTGTGCTGCCGTATTATGGACCATCATGTTTTCCCCATTGACGGCACCGCATGTACCTTTCTGGTGGATGATGACCGGCTCAGCACTCACCCTATCTGTCCTCGCCAGCATTTTTCGTCCTTTCTGGTGGAAAACAATCCACTGGAACTTCACGAACGTATGTTTGGGGATAGGTATTGCCGTTCTGTTATGGTGTATTTTCTGGATGGGCGACAAAGTGTCTTCCTGGCTTTTTGATTTCGCCCGTCCGCAGGTCAACCTGATATATGGCATGAAAGAAGGGGAATCTCCTTGGTTGCTTTCCCTTCTGATGCTTTTCCTGATAGGACCTGCCGAAGAAATATTTTGGCGCGGTTATGTACAACATACCCTCTCACAACGTTGGAATCCGAACATAGGGTTTATCGTGGCCACGCTACTTTATGCGGGTGTCCATATCGGCTCATGTAATTTTATGCTGATAATGTCCTCATTGATAGCGGGTATGGTGTGGGGAGGGCTTTATCGCTTCTATCCACAACGCATGGCAGCCATTATCATGTCTCATGCCGTATGGGACGTAGCGGTATTCATCTGGTTCCCTATTTAGCAGACAAAAACATTCACATACTTATTTAAAAATTTAATCATCATGAATCCTTTATTACGTCATTGTTTTATAGCCGCTTGCTTCGTACCTCTCATGGCACAAGCGGAAATTCCGCCGACCTTCCAACTGGACTCTACTATACAGGTCCGTAAAGATGAACTGACTCGGCTTTATATCACCCCTACCCGCATCGTTAGCAAGTATGCAGGAGCCCAAAACAACTTAATACGACACGAAGACGTGCTATTGAAAGCAGGTAACGGACAAGCTCAAATGGGACAAAAAGACTGTTGCCTGATGACGTCCACCGAGAATGAAAAAGCCTCCATTCTACTTGACTTTGGGCGTGAACTGCACGGCGGTTTGAAGCTCGTCATGGGAACTTCCAGCTACCGGACACCTGCCTTGGTTCGAATCCGCTTCGGTGAATCTGTAGGAGAAGCCAACAGCCAAACGAACAATGAGGAATGGAAAGTAGGATACTCCACAGACGACCATGCCAAGCGAGACATCCTGGTTGAAATTCCCCGCGACGGTATGATGGAAATAGGCAATACCGGTTTCCGCTTCGTACGTATAGACCTCCTTGAAAACAACCGTACCATTGCCCTTAAAGAAGTTTCAGCCATCTTGCGCTACAGAGATATTCCTTATCTGGGTTCTTTCGAAAGCAATGATACGTTGCTCAACCGGATATGGGACACAGGAGCTTATACGGTTCACTTAAACATGCAGGAATATCTATGGGACGGCATCAAACGAGACCGCTTGGTCTGGTTGGGCGACCTGCATCCTGAACTGTGTACCGTTACCCGTGTATTCGGCGGGAATGAAGTTGTCGCCCGAAGTATGGACTTAGCCTGCCAACAATATCCCCTTCCCCGCTGGATGAATGGCATGAGTGCCTATAGCATGTGGTACCTCATCAACCAACATGATTGGTACCAACAAACGGGCGATATGAATTACCTGAAGCAACACGCCGACTACATCCACGGACTCATTCAACTGGTTAGCGAAAAGGTGGATGAAGACGGACAGGAACATCTCTCCCCGTCGCGTTTTCTGGACTGGCCTTCCAGCGGAAATCCCCGTGGCGTAGAAGCCGGATACAGAGCGTTAATCATCTGGGCTATGCAAGATGCTTCCGCCTTATCGGAACTTTTGGGAAAGAAAGAAGATGCCGCTTTGTGCCAAGACGTTATCCGCAGGATGAAGAAGATTATCCTCCCGCACAACAATCTGAAACAAGCGGCTGCCCTGATGGCTATTGCCGGTACGATGCCGGCTCAAAAGGCTTGTGAAGAAGTAATCGCCGTAGGCAAAGGCAACGAATTCTCCACTTTCTATGGCTACTATATGCTGGAAGCACTGGCCAAAGCCAACGAACATGCAACGGCTATGGAGATTATCCGCCAGTTTTGGGGAGGCATGCTTGCCATGGGAGCAACGACCTTCTGGGAAGATTTTAACTTGCAATGGATGGAAAACGCAGCTCCCATTGACGAACCGACACCTGCTGACAAAAAAGACATCCACGGAGACTTCGGGGCTTATTGTTATCCCGGATTCCGTCATAGCCTGTGCCACGGCTGGGCTTCAGGACCTACGGCATGGCTCAGTGACCATGTGTTAGGAGTGAAAATTGTAGACCCGGCCAAGAAACAAGTAAGCATCACGCCCCATTTAGGTGACCTGAAATGGGTCAAAGGTACTTACCCGACCCCGTGGGGCGTAATCAAAGTAAGTCATAAAAAGCAGCCCGATGGCAAAGTATCCACCTCTGTCCAATTGCCGAAAGGTGTCCAAAGAGTCGATTAAGATGAGAAAAGTATATATATCCCTGTTATTGAGTGCCCTTACGTATGGCACCCCAACCTTTGCCCAAGCCGAAAAGGTCGTTAAAAGAAACTATGCCGAACTGGCCAACTATGACGAAAGCAAAGTACCTGCTTACCAGCTTCCGGACGTATTGCTATGTCAGGATGGAAGCCGGGTGACAAACGTCAAAGAATGGGAACAAAAAAGAAGACCCGAAATATTGAACTTGTTTACGACTTATATGTTCGGGAAAGTTCCGGAAGCTCCTCAACTGAACTATACGCTGCAAGCTATAAAGAGCAATGCTTTGGGTGGCAAGGCAACCCGAAAAGAAATAACCATTTATCTGACTGAAGAGAAAGAAAAAGGGCCGCACATCGACCTGCAAATCTATCTGCCCAATCAAGTAGAAGGCAAAGTACCGGTATTCTTAGGTATCAGTTTCCTTCCCAACTATACCGTCTATGATGACCCCGATCTGTTCGTTCCCGAAACTTATGCAAAACCCAACGGTACTACCGGGAAAGCTCCGGCAAGAGGCTCAATGAACCGATCGTGGCAATTGGATCAAATATTGGCACACGGCTATGGGTTGGCCACATTCTGCTATAATGACGTGACTCCTGATTATGACGACAATTTCCAACGAGGCATTCTCCCGTATTATTACCGGAAAGGGCAGAACTATCCCGACCCTGACCAATGGGGAGCTATTGCCGCATGGGCTTGGGGAATGAGTCGGGCCATGGACTATCTGGAGGAAGACCCTCAAGTTGATGCCGATAAAGTAGCGGTAATCGGTCATTCCCGTTTAGGGAAAGCAGCCGTATGGGCAGGTGCCAGCGACCCCAGATTCGCTTTGGTTCTATCAGGCAACTCAGGATGTTGTGGGGTGGCTCTTTCCAGACGGTGTTATGGAGAAACGGTCGAAGCCATCAATGTCCGTTTTCCTCATTGGTTCTGCGGAAACTACAAACAATTCAATAACCGGGAGGAATACATGCCTTTCGACCAACATGAGTTAGTCGCACTCATAGCCCCTCGCCCCATCTATATTGCCAGTGCTTCCGAAGACAACTGGTCGGACCAAAAGGGGGAATTCTTAGGCGGGAAAGGAGCCGAACCCGTATATGCACTTTATGGAAAGAAAGGTATTGGCACTGATGAATGGCCTCCTATCGACACTCCCTATATCGACGGGACGATAGCCTATCACAATCGGAAAGGCCCCCATGCCATATTGCCGTATGATTGGGAAATGTTCCTGAAGTTTGCTGACAAGTATTTTAAAGATGATTCCCAATAATCACCACCGGACATCTTTCCCCCGGATAAAGCCGGCAATGTCCTCCATCACATAGGCAGGTACAGGGCGAGCCTCCTGATACTCCATGGGAGTAGACTTTCCCTTACCTTCCTGTAAGATGTGATTAAGTTCCGGATAGGATTTAAGCTGAGCTTTACGATTGGTCAGCAAGCCCGACAACCACATCCCGTAATCCTGCATCGTGACTTGATAGTCGCGCTCACCCTGCAATACCAATACGGGACACTTCAGAGAAGCAGCCACGGCGGCGGGTCGGTAGTGTCGCAAGAATTCCCAATACTCCACCGGCGCATCGAATAACATCGGAATGCTATCGTTAAACTCCGGTGTACCCAGACGCTTGATGTTTTCTACTTGACGTTTCAGTTCATTCAACTGTGCCTGGGCTTGCTCATCCGTACCGGACAAGGAAACCAAATAAGTAGACTGTTCCCACACTGCATCTTCCAACGGACGAGCCAATCCTGCCAAGATAATAATGCCAGCCACATCGGACGAACGCTGGGCAATACGGGGAGCCATCATTCCCCCTTGACTATGCCCTAACACAAAAATACTGTCCGTTGCAACTTCAGGCAAAGTCTTGGCAAAAGCCACAGCCGCTATGGCATCGTCGCAAGTCTCCGTATCCATATCCATCTTCCGACCCTCTGGTACGAAACTTGCTCCATACACCTTGGTACGCTTGTCATACCGAATAACGGCAATCCCTTGCTTCGCCAATCCCCACGCCAAGTCGCGAAAAGGTTTGTTCGGTCCTACGCTCTCATCACGGTCATTGGGACCCGAACCATGTACCAATATGACACAAGGAACTTTCCGGCCGGCAGCCATGGCAGCCTTAGGCAAAGTTAACGCACCCGGCAACCGGTAACCATCGGCACCAACCTGAATATCCCGCTCCTCCATAACCTCCCGGTCGAAAGCGACCGGTTGCGCTGTAGTCGGTTCCGGAGCAGGCATCAACCGGATCGTATTCATGCTACCATCCGCATCAAAGGCCAGTAAAAAGCGTAAAGTATAGCGTTCGAACTGCATATCCCGATAAATCAGCTCCACCCCTTGTGCATTTTCCTGTTTCCATGCTCCGGTAGTCTTCAACTTTCCGAATTGCATTTCCAACTGACGATACATATCGCTAAACATCGAAGGAGACAGTTGCCTTTTTGCCTCTTCATTCAAGGCCACATAAACACTATCTCCCCGCCCAGCCACGAAGTGGTCGTATATACGTTGGGCACGAATCAAATCCCCATTTTCCTGCGCCAAGACCGGAGATACATTCCCCAGCAGACCTGCTCCTACGAACAAGAATAAGAAAAGAGTCCAAAAGCCATTCAAGCAGCGACAGCTCTTACCATCAAATTCTTTAATTTTCATACCCAATAGATTTATGAATATTATTTTTCGACGCAAATATACCCATTTCTATTTAAACAACAAACTTTTCAAAGGAACCCTAGTTCGCTCATTTTGTCAACATCCTTAACTCAGACCAATAAACCGCAACACCCCACTCAGAATACATTCCTGCATGGTTTGGGAAGGTTGCAAACATAGAGGCCGAAGGTTGCAAACATTAGCCCTTTAGGTTGCAAACATTCGACCCTTAGGTTTGCAACCTTCGTAGAGGATAGTTCCGCCTAACAAACAGATGTCTTGATTTTGGAAAATATTCGAAAAACCACATTCCATCCCAATTTATTTTTGCCCGGATAGTTACAAATTTCGGCCATATAATGACAGATTTTGCATCTTTAGTTACATAAAACAGAAAAATGTATTTGGCTGTAAACAAATGTTTTTTTATCTTTAGAGCATAAAAAAGAACTGAATTTATAAATTAAATAAGGTATGAGAACAAACAATTGGCAAACCAACGAGGCTATATACGAACCGCCCCGCGTAGAGTGTATGGAAGTGACTGTAGAAGTCGGCTTCTTATCCAGTGTGGAAAACGAAGGCTATGAGAAAGAAGACGGAGTTTGGGACGATTAAAGAAGAGAAGGTATGAAAACACGTTTGTTTTATTTCATCCTGTCCATGGTAGTGCTTTTGGCAGGATGCAGCGATGAATACGATGCCGGTTCAAACGGTGTCAGTGGAAACTACACGCTGGATGCCCGGATAGAAAACGAGGATGCGACTCAGTCACGTACCACGGTGAACGATGCCGGACAAGTGCTTTGGACAGAAAACGACCGTATCGGCGTATATGGCAACCTGAACAGCCGGAATGTGCCTTTCACCTTGGCTTCGGGCATAGGAACTGCTTCCGGAAGTTTCCGGGGAGACCTGCCGACAGGTGAAGAGGCTGAAATGGCTTATTATCCTTACGATGAAAATGCCGAACGAAACGGTAACACCTTGACGTTCACACTGCCGGCAGACTATACGTATACCGGCAATAGCAATGCCCCTATGCTGGGCGTGAAGAACGAAGACGGAACATTTCGCTTCCGCCATCTGGCCGGACTGCTGAAAATCGTTATTCATGGAGCACCAGAAGATGCTTCGAAGTTCGTCATCACTTCCGAAGGAGATAATGCACCGGGATTGGCCGGAAACGCCCAAGTGACAGACATTACCGCCGCCGAGCCCGTATTAGCACTAACCGGGGAAGTAAGCCGGACGATAACTTATAAATTGCCGGACCGGATAGACGATGAACTTTGCTTCTATGTCCCGATGCCGGCAGGCACTTATCCAAAGCTGGTTGTCAAACTGTTGAAAGCAGATGACAGCGAATACCTGACCAAGACTATTTCCAACCGGGAAATACGTCGTGCTGTGATGGTGGAGATGCCGGTGCTGACCCACGTTTCGCCCGAATATGTGGATATTGACTGGAACAAGGCAAAAGTGGAAAGCATGAACTTGGACAACGGGGACTTTACCCTGACGTTCGACGAAGGTACAATGCCTGAATTTGCCGACGGCGAATCCGTAGTGGTACTGCAAGACGGTAATTCGTTCCACCTGCGTCGCATCATGAACAGTACGGTAAACGATAACCAAGTGACCATACACACCCAGGAAGCAGGTATGACCGAATTGTTCCGCAACACGGAATTCTCCCTTTCCCTTACACCGGAGAACCAAGCCGCTACAAGGACGGCAACAGGCAAGGTGCTGTATCCGGTACGCATCCTTCGCAACAATGAGGATGGCAGCTACACCACGCTGTATGACCAAACCGTTTCTACCCGCGTGGAAGCTGAAGTCAGAGACACCATCCCGTTGGTAGACGTAGACTTGAGCGGTGAAGAAATTGCCTCCAAAGGTTACTTCACCCTGTCATGGGAATCGTACAAACAGCAATTGGACCTGACTGCCCTAGCACACTTCAAGTTTGGGGATGCCATCCGGGAAAAGGAAATCACCGAAGACTTGCGCGTACGGATCAGCGATTTGGAAGAATGTCGTTTCACGCTCGGTGCAAGTGCCTTGTTCGAGATGATACCCAAAGCCTCTGCAAACGGCGAATATGAACTGAGCGTGAAAGAACACGAATTGCTGCCCATGCTCAGACCTTACACCTTTATCTTCATGGCGGGTGGCGTGCCGGTAGCCATTACATTGAGTTGCGACCTGCTTGCCGACTTCTCCTTAAACGGGGAAGCGGAAGCATCCATGACCGGCGGCATCACGATGGAAGGCGACATTAATGCAGGTGTGGAATACATCAAGCAGACCAATGAGTGGCAACCCATTGGCGATGCTTCGTTCTCTTATGAAGTTCATCCGCTCGAATTTGAAGGAGCGGCCGAGATGAATATGCGAGCCACGGCTTATCCCAAAATGGAAATCAAACTGTATGACTTCGTAGGTCCGACATTCGCCCCCAAGCCTGTCTTGGAAGATACCGTAAAAGCCGGATTCTACAACCAAGTCGGTTCGTCCAGCGAAGACTATTACGGCTGGACACAAAAGGCATATACAGCCATGGAGTTCCATAGCAGCGTGCAGTTCAACTTCCTGGGCTGGTTCGAGCCCGAATTGGAATTACCCGTACTCACCGTAGGCAAGCGGCAGGTTCACAATGCCCCGGAAGAAATCCAGTTAGTATCTCCGGATGAGGGGAAGGAAGTACCCATCAACGAAACGACAACAGTTACCTTCAACGTGACACAAATGCTGCTGGACACTCCACAACCGCTTGCCGGAGTGGTCGTGAAATTTGAAACAAGAACGGGACGTTTGGATAAGACTTATGCCATTTCGGACTTGGAAGGGAATGTCAATGTGGAATGGACTCCGATTGAATATCCCGCTTCCCTTTTTGCCCGCATCTATGATGCAGAAGGCGAAGTAATCAGTGAGGCTAAGTTTATCCCGAAATTCCCGATTACGGGGAGATGGTGGTTACCGACAGCTTGGATACTTCCACAGCCCAAACCGCAGCCAGACACTGAATTATCAGAGAATTATCTGGAATTTTTCGAAGACGGAACATTCGAGGAATGTTATAATCCCTTTAAGAAAGTTTGCGGAACCAGTGCGTCGGTTGTTTACCCAGACAGTGAATATGGTCCCAACGATCCCTATTACACTTATTTGCTTGAAAGATGGCATATCCGAAGAGGTACTTATTACTATTCTGACACCATCTTGAGGACTCAAACAACCTATTATCATGAAAAATACAAAAGTCAAACTTATAATATACAGAGACATCCTATTGGTGGTAACGAATACGAGACATATGAAATACCTAGCAGCGAATTGAGCGGTGGAGAAATTCGTATCATTGATGAAAATAACATCGAAATTAGTAATCCTCGTAATTCTACCGGATGGATGAGTTACAGACGCATTACTGAAGACTTCATGCCCGAACTGTTAGACACTCCGGATCCGGAGCATGATGAATAAAAACGGACTAACTAAATTAATAAAGCAAGCAGCCGCAAACCCATACCCGGGAATGCGGCTGCTTTTGTTATAGTCAGCCAAGTAATTGCCCTCAAAAAGAAATATAAGTGCGTAGCCCTACAAATATATATGAAACGACCCACGCACTTATATGAAATGACCCACGAATATATAAGAAATTTTGGCAGTTGTTTGCTGCCAGAATGACAGGATATAAAAAGACGGGATACAACAACGTGTTATAATGAATTAATACACTCTTTATCAGCAACTTATTTACATTTAATGTAATTGTCCGTTTCTTTAAATGTAACGCCTCGTCCCTTTAAATATAATGCTGCCTTACATACGATGTCGGGAAACGAATGAAGGCAGGAGCAAAAATAGTCCACCGGAATAGCAGTTATTCCCGGAACTTTCGTATATTTGAGAACTGTTATTATCCATAAAATAGAAGAACTATGACGAAGTTACGCCTTTTTTATCTCCTGCTTTTTTTGTGGTGCATGTCTACCGCTGTACATTCGCAAACCTATCAGCCAACGGAAGAGAACTTGAAATCCCGTCAAGAGTTTCGTGACGCCAAGTTTGGTATTTTCCTGCATTGGGGCCTTTATGCCATGCTTGCCACAGGCGAATGGACCATGACCAACAATGATTTAAATTATAAGGAATATGCCAAACTGGCCGGAGGCTTTTATCCTTCCCGATTCGATGCGGCTCAATGGGTATCTGCCATCAAGGCTTCCGGAGCCCGCTACATCTGCTTCACCAGCCGGCATCATGAAGGTTTCTCCATGTTTCATACCCGCTATTCGGACTACAACATTGTAGATGCCACCCCCTTCAAACGGGATATACTGAAAGAACTGGCCGATGAATGCCACAAACAAGGCATCCGGCTGCACCTGTACTATTCGCACATCGACTGGTATCGCGAAGATGCCGTATGGGGACGAACAGGCCGGGGCACCGGGCGCCCTCATCCGGAAGGCAACTGGGAGAGTTATTACCAGTTCATGAACAACCAGCTGACCGAGCTGCTGACCAACTATGGGGAAATAGGTGCCATCTGGTTTGACGGCTGGTGGGACCAAGATCAGAACCCGGACTTCGACTGGCAACTGCCCGAACAATATGCACTGATTCACCGCCTTCAGCCGGCATGCCTCATCGGAAACAACCATCATCAGGTGCCTTTCGAAGGAGAGGATATCCAGATTTTCGAACGTGACCTGCCGGGTGAAAACAAAGCCGGCCTTTCGGGACAGGACATCAGCGCCCTTCCGCTGGAAACCTGTGAAACCATGAATGGCATGTGGGGATATAAAATCACAGACCAGAATTATAAATCGACCCGGGAACTGATACACTATCTGGTAAAAGCGGCCGGTAAGGATGCCAACTTGCTGATGAACATCGGCCCTCAGCCCGATGGTGCTTTGCCGGAAGTAGCCTTGTCCCGTCTGGCCGAGATAGGGAAATGGCTTCAAACCTACGGTGAAACCATCTATGGCACACGTGGAGGTTGCATAGCCCCCCACCCTTGGGGAGTGACCACCCAAAAGGGAAACAAGCTGTATGTCCACATCCTCAACCTTCAGGACAAAGCCTTATTCCTTCCTTTAGAAAACAGAAAGGTAAAGGCAGCCTTTTCCTTCCCGGAGAAGAGACCTCTAAAGTTTCAAAAAAGCCCAATCGGCATCACCCTCTACTTGAACCAAGTGCCTACGGACATAGATACTGTCGTCGAATTAGAACTAGACTGATTTTTAGCTAATTCTTCCTAAAAGATAAGGGAAACTACGAGCAGGTTCGTCGTTTCCCTTTACATTTGGCAAGCTATTTGTATGAATTGACATAACAACCAACTAACATTAATCACTAAAAAAAGAAAATTTATGGGAACAGGAATGATAGGAATGCAATGGATTATTTTCATCGGTGTGGCCATCGTAAGCTGGCTGGTACAAATGAATCTACAAAACAAATTCAAAAAATACTCCAAGATACCTGTAGGAAATGGTATGACAGGTGCCGATGTAGCACTGAAGATGCTGCATGACAACGGCATCTACGATGTGCAGGTGACACACACGCCCGGCCATCTGACCGACCACTACAATCCGGTCAACAAAACGGTGAACCTAAGCGAAAGCGTCTACTCCAGCAGTAGTATCATGGCAGCAGCCGTAGCCGCCCACGAGTGCGGACACGCTTTGCAACATGCTCGCGCCTATGCTCCCTTGCGGATGCGCAGTGCCTTGGTACCCGTCGTATCGTTTGCGTCGAACATCATGACTTGGGTGCTGTTGGCAGGTATTTTGCTTATAAATGTTTTTCCCCATCTATTGCTGGCCGGTATCATTTTATTTGCCATGACTACCTTATTCAGTTTCGTCACCCTACCAGTGGAAATCAATGCCAGCAAACGTGCCTTGGTATGGCTGAGCGCATCGGGCATCACCAATGCCTACAATCATGACAAAGCGGAAGACGCACTTCGTTCAGCTGCCTATACGTATGTCGTAGCTGCGCTCGGTTCATTGGCTACCCTGATTTATTATATCATGATTTTCATGGGACGACGCGAATAAGGCTACAAGGCCGAGTTGACAAGTGGACAAGGCACAAGATACGAAGAATTCCTTGCATAAAGTTAAGTAAAACAGGAAGCCGGGCTCTCCTCACGGGGAACCCGGCTGAAACATCAACAACCAATAAAAGGTCATCTGATGAAAAGCAGCTCACGATATTTAGGTAAGGTCCACATCTGATCATCTACAATCAATTCCAACTTATCGATGTGATACCGTATCTGTTCGAGCATCGGTGCAATTGTATCATGATAGGCTATGGCTTTCTCACGTTCATCTGCAATCTTATTGGCCACTTTGCGTGCCTCTACCATACTGTCCACATGTTCTTTAATATACGTCGTGTGCTCGGCTATCTTCGTAATGATGGCTAAATTCTCTGCCGAAAGTTTGTCTGCCATTTCAGCGAGGAAGATACCTTTGAGCTTGAACACATTATCCACCAACTTGCTCTGATACTCGGTAGCTACGGGGACTACATGGTTCATCACCAAGTCGCCCAATACACGGGCTTCAATCTGTATTTTCTTTGTATAAGTCTCCCACTTCACCTCGTTGCGGGCTTCCAATTCCTTACGGGTCATGACACCGGCCGATTCAAACATCTGAACAGCTGCCGGCGTGAGATATTGGTCGAAGATAATCGGACAACTGGTTTCGCAATCCAATCCCCGACGGGCGGCTTCTTCTTTCCACTCTTCGCTATAACCATTGCCATCGAAACGGATAGGCTTACATTCCTTGATATATTTGCGGATGATTTGCACGATAGCGGCCACTTTCGTCTCTCCCCGCTCAATCAGTTCATCAACTTCTTGCTTGAAGAGGGTCAATTGTTCGGCTACGGCGGTATTCAAAGCAATCATCGCACTGGCACAGTTGGCCTCCGAACCTACGGCACGAAACTCAAAACGGTTTCCGGTAAAGGCAAAGGGTGAAGTACGGTTACGGTCAGTGTTATCAATAAGCAGTTCAGGGATTTGCGGGATATCCAGCTTCATGCCATGTTTGCCTCCCAACGAAACCAATTCGTCCAACGTACTGTCCTCCATGTGGTCGAGTACCCGACTGAGTTGAGTGCCGAGGAAAGAGGATATGATGGCAGGAGGTGCCTCATTGGCTCCCAGACGATGGGCATTGGTAGCACTCATGATGGAAGCCTTCAATAAGCCATTGTGCCGGTAAACGGCCATCAACGTATTGACAATGAAAGTGATGAAACGCAGGTTTTCATCGGCCGTCTTACCCGGAGCCATCAACAAGATGCCCGTATCCGTACCCAATGACCAGTTATTGTGCTTGCCCGAACCATTGACGCCCTTGAAAGGTTTCTCGTGCAGCAAGACACGGAATCCATGCGTCCGAGCCACTTTCCGCATCAAGGACATGATGAGCATGTTATGGTCTACAGCCAAATTGCATTCTTCAAAAATTGGGGCCAACTCAAATTGATTGGGAGCCACTTCGTTATGTCGGGTCTTCACCGGAATGCCCAACTCTAATGCTTGAATCTCCAGGTCTTTCATGAAAGCAGCCACACGGGTAGGAATAGCCCCGAAATAATGGTCTTCCAACTGCTGGTTCTTCGATGCTTCATGCCCCATCAATGTACGTCCGGTCAGCAACAAATCGGGCCGAGCGGCATAAAGTCCTTCATCCACCAAGAAGTATTCCTGCTCCCACCCCAAGTAGGCCATCACCTTCTTTACCTCTGGATTGAAATAATGGCAGACATCGACTGCGGCCTTATTCACGGCCCGCAAAGCCTTCAGCAAAGGTGCCTTATAGTCGAGCGATTCACCCGTATAGGCAATGAATACCGTAGGGATGCACAACGTATCGTCCACCACAAATACAGGCGACGAGGGATCCCAAGCACTATATCCGCGTGCTTCGAACGTATTGCGGATACCTCCATTGGGGAAGGAAGAAGCATCGGGCTCCTGCTGCACCAACAATTTACCGGAGAATTCCTCCATTACGCCCCCCTTGCCATCGTGCTCAATGAAAGAATCGTGCTTCTCAGCCGTACCTTCGGTAAGCGGTTGAAACCAGTGGGTATAGTGCGTGACGCCCAATTCAGTAGCCCAACGCTTCATGCCTGCAGCTACCTCGTCGGCAATACTCCGGTCGAGGGCAGCTCCATGATCCATAGCATCCACCAACTTGGCATACACCTGGCTAGGCAGATACTTGAACATCTTTTCGCGATTGAAAACGTACTTGCCGAAATACTCGCTTGGCCGTTCAGAAGGTGCTTTCACCTCTAAAGGCTTGGCCTGGAAGGCCTTTTCTACTACTCGAAATCTCAATGTTGACATATTACATCAGTTTATTGGTTGTTACCTTGAACATTACTTTTATTCTTATTACCCTATTTAAACTATCTATTAGAAAGAAAATCAATAAATAAATTATCTTTTTGCTTATTTCACCGACAAAATTAATGCTTTTTGCTCATAGCATGCAAAGTCATGCAATCTTTTTCCCAAGTATTTTTCTTCTATTACAATTTGCTATACATTCATCTATAATTCTATCAAATTAAAACATTCATCAGATAGATTAAATACAGAATGACATTCTATCAATTCATTTCCCTCCTAAGAACCGTATACTTCCCCACTTCTCATCAAATAAAAAACGAAGAGGGAGGTGTATGGTATATAAAGGAAAAACAGTATATTTGCATCACATCATAGCAAGCTACTATATATACCATATTATATATGAATACTCGGAAAGCCGATAGCATCGTCATCATCCCCACGTACAACGAGCGGGAAAACATTGAGAACATCATCCGTGCTGTGTTCGACTTGGAGCACGGGTTTCACATATTAGTCATTGAGGACGGCTCGCCCGACGGAACGGCCTCCATCGTGAAAGAACTGCAAAAGGAGTTCTCCGAACGCCTGTTCATGGTGGAACGACAAGGCAAACAAGGTCTGGGTACCGCCTACATCGCGGGATTCCGCTGGGCACTGGAGCACGATTATGCTTATGTGTTCGAAATGGATGCCGACTTCAGCCATAATCCTAAGGACTTACCCCGCCTCTATCAGGCCTGTGCGGAAGAAGGAGCCGACGTGAGCATTGGGTCGCGTTATGTAAGCGGAGTCAATGTGGTGAACTGGCCCATGGGGCGTGTACTGATGTCCTACTTCGCCTCGAAGTATGTGCGCTTCATCACCGGGCTACCTATCCACGACACTACAGCCGGCTTTGTGTGCTATCGACGGAAGGTGCTTCAAACCATTCCGCTGGACAACATACGCTTCAAAGGTTATGCCTTTCAGATAGAAATGAAGTTCACTGCACACCGATGCGGATTTCGCATCAAGGAAGTGCCCGTCATCTTCATCAATCGCGAACTGGGCACCTCGAAGATGAACTCGAGCATCTTTGGAGAAGCAGTGTTCGGCGTAATCCGCCTGAAGTTGGACAGTTGGTTCAAGAAATATCCTAAAGCCTCTCAAAACCCATAATTTGACCCATGAAACGAATACTTATCCATAACGCCCTCATCGTAAACGAAGGGGAAACCGTGCGAGGTTCGGTCGTGATAACAGACCAAGGACGCATTACTGAGATATTAACCCATGGGAAACCTCTCTCTGCCCCCTGTGAAGAAACCATTGATGCTACGGGATGCTATCTGATACCCGGTGTCATTGATGACCATGTGCACTTCCGCGACCCGGGATTGACGCACAAGGCCGACATCCTAACCGAAAGCCGGGCGGCTGCAGCCGGAGGAGTGACCAGCATCATGGACATGCCCAACACCGTGCCTCAAACCACTACCCTCCAGGCATTGGAAGAGAAACGCGCCCTGATGGAAGAGCGTTGCATCGTCAACCATTCGTGTTACTACGGAGCTACCAACACCAACTATACAGACTTTGCCCGACTGGACAAGGCTCATGTATGTGGCATCAAGCTTTTCATGGGTTCCAGCACAGGCAATATGCTGGTAGATCAGGCCAACACCCTGCAAGCCATCTTCAGTGGTACAGACATGCCGATAGCCGCCCATTGTGAAAGCCCGCTCCTCATCCGGAAGAATACCGAAAAATACCAGGCTATGTATCAGGAGGAAGATGACATCCCCGTGGACAAGCACCCGTTCATCCGAAGTGCGGAAGCCTGCTATGCCTCGTCGCACCTGGCCGTAGAAATGGCCCGCGAGTATGATGCCCGCTTGCACCTGCTCCACCTCTCCACGGCCCGCGAACTCAAACTGCTGACACCCGGACCGGTGGAAGGGAAGAAAATCACCGGTGAAGCCTGCATAGCTCACCTGATGTTCGAACAAAAGAATTATCGTACACTGGGTGCACTCATTAAATGCAACCCTGCCGTGAAGCGTAAAGCCGACCGCGACGCCTTGCGTGAAGCCGTACGGACAGACTTAATAGACGTAATTGCCACCGACCATGCCCCCCACCTCCTCACCGAAAAGAAAGGAGGTGCCCTGAAAGCTCTGTCAGGCATGCCCATGGTGCAATTCTCTCTGGTATGTATGCTTCAACTAATCAACGAAGGGGTATTCGCCATCGAAAAAGTAGTGGAAAAGATGTGTCATGCTCCCGCCCGGCTCTTCCAGATAAGCGAAAGAGGCTTCATTCGCGAAGGGTATTATGCCGACTTGGTACTGATACGCCCCGACATGCCTTGGATAGTAAATCACGATTTAGTCCTGAGCAAGTGCGGATGGAGCCCGCTTGAAGGAACCCCATTCGACTGGCGGGTGGAACGCACCTTTATCAACGGACACACCGTCTACGACGGACATACGGTGGATGAAAGTTATCGAGGTCAGGAATTGATATTTTCTCGGTAAGAAAACCTATGCTGCTCACCTACTCCATACGCGACGTGAAGCCCTACATTAATTGGGTGTATTTCTTCCACGCTTGGGGTTTCAAGCTTACCATGACCCACTCGCCCGAAGCCGTGCAACTCCGCCAAGAAGCCGAAGCTTTGCTGAACAAACTCGACGGAATGCTTCCGGTCAAGTGTGTATATCGTTTGTGCCGGGCCAATGCCGATGGGGATAACCTGCTGCTCGATGGAGTCACTTTCCCCCTGCTTCGCCAACAGACTTCCTCAGCCGACGGGGGTCCTTTCCTGTGTCTGAGTGACTTTGTCCGTCCGCTTTCCTCGGGCATCCCCGACACGGTAGGCGTATTTGCCTCCAGTGTACCCGATACTTCACCTATCGAAACCGATGACCCTTACAGACATCTTCTGATTCAAACTTTGTCCGACCGATTGGCCGAAGCCGGGGCAGAGAAGATGCACGAATATATCCGCCGGGAAGCGTGGGGCTATGCACCCGATGAACACTTGTCCATCCCCGACCTGTTGGCCGAACGCTTTCAAGGCATACGCCCGGCGGTGGGTTATCCATCCCTCCCCGACCAGTCGGTCAACTTCCTCCTCGACCGCCTGGTCGACATGGGGCAGATAGGCATTACCCTTACCGAAAACGGAGCCATGCACCCTCATGCTTCCGTGAGCGGCCTGATGTTGGCTCATCCGGCTGCCCGCTATTTCTCCGTAGGCCGAATCGGACAAGACCAACTGGAAAGTTACGCCAAGCGTCGGGGCATTCCTCCCGAAAAGATGAAAAAGTTTCTGGCAGGAAACCAAGTATGATGTGATTTTCTAACCACCCCCTACGACAAATAAAGCAAAATGGATACGCAAGAACGAGAATTTGTCAGCCTGATTAAGGAATATGAGCGAGTCATCTACAAGGTGTGCTATCTATATGTCACCCCCAACGCCTCGCTCGAAGACCTTTATCAAGAAGTGGTACTAAACCTATGGAAGGCTTTCCCCAAGTTCAGACGCGAATGCAAAATATCCACCTGGATATACCGCATCGCCCTGAACACCTGCATCAGCTTCATGCGGAAGGAAAAGAACCTGCCCGAAATCGTGGCACTTACCCCCGCAGATGCCGAACGCACCGAGGAGTGGGACGAGACGCAAGCCATGTTGCGTAAGCTCTATCGCCTGATCAACCGGCTGGGGCAAGTGGAGAAATCCATCATCCTACTCTATCTGGAAGAAAAAAGCTATGAAGAAATCAGCGAAATCACCGGACTGACCTTGACGAACGTAGCCACCAAACTAAGCCGTATTAAAGAGAAACTGAGAAGAATGCAAAAGGAGGATTGACATGGAATTGGACGAACTGAAAGAATCTTGGAAGACTTTGGACAAACAACTTGAAAAACAATCCATCACCACCGAGGAGCAGGTGAGCGAACTCATAGCCGAATACCGGAGAAAGACCGGACGAAGGCTGGGAAACCTGATGAGCCTGCAACGTGTGTCGCTCACCCTTGGCCTGCTGATGCTGGTGGGCATCGGTGTAATCATCGGGATGTTGCCCGCCTGGTGCGACAATGTGGAAATCCGTGTGAAGACACAAGTAGTGCTCGTTTTCCTCGCCTTGACATTGATAGGTGGAGGTACGTGGGACTGGTGTACTTATCAATACATCCAGCGAACCCGCGTAGACCTAATGCCCATAGCCGAAGTAAGCCGACGCATCGTTCGGTTACGCTTATGGAACCGCTACGAGATGCTGGCCATCAGCCTCTGGGCCGTCCTGTTCTGTGCCATCTACTACTGGCTCATGGAGTTCTACCGACTTCCCATGCACATGCAGGCTTTCCTCATCGGCGTATTCATCCTGTTTGAGGGAGCCGTCATCTACCTGCTCTACAAGAGACTGATTGACAAACATCTGAATCATATTAAAAAAGACATCGAAGACTTGAAAGACTTATGCACCGAATCACATTAATCCTTGTTCTGTTTCTGTTCCTGCCGGATATTTACATTTACTTCGTCTACCTCCTGCGCAAGACGAAAAAACGCTTGTGGCTATGGAGCTACTGGGTTCCGACCCTCGTGCTGACCGCCATCTACCTTTATTACATCTACCTGAGCGGAGACAACGCCATGTCCCATCATGCCCAAGGCATCGGAAGGCTGGCCGTAGCCGTCATGCTCTTTGCCGCACCCAAGACCATCTTTATGCTCTGCTCCCTGCTGGGAATGGGCGTGCGACTGATTACCCGCCGATGTCCGCTCCGGCCTTTCACCCTCGTCGGACTGGCACTGGCAGGGATCAGCTTTTTCAATATCCTCTACGGAGCCACCTACGGCATCACCCGCTTCCAGGTGAAGGAAGTGACCTACGAATCGGAACGCCTACCCGAAGGCTTCGACGGATACCGCATCGTACAACTGTCGGACATTCACACCGGAAGTTGGCAAGAGAATCGTGAAGCCATCGAGGAACTGGTCGATTTGAGTAACCGGCAAAAGGCTGACCTCATCGTCTTCACCGGCGACCTGGTGAACCAGCAAAGCCACGAACTGGACGAGTTCCGCGACATACTGGCCCGGCTGAAAGCCCCCGACGGTGTCTACTCCATCCTGGGCAACCACGACTATGGCACCTACTATCGCTGGAAGGACAGCCGGCAGGAGGCCAAAAACCTGCAATACCTGCTGGAGCAGCAACAGAACATGGGCTGGCACCTGCTGAACAATGAGCACGTCATCCTGCATCACCGGGGAGACAGCATCGCCCTTATCGGCGTGGAGAACGACGGCGAACCGCCCTTCTCCCAACACGCTGACTTAGCCAAGGCCACCCAAGGCACCGAAGGACTGTTCAGCATCCTGCTGAGCCACAACCCCACACACTGGCGCCGTCAAGTCCTGCCCGAATCGGACATCGACCTGATGCTGTCCGGACACACCCATGCCATGCAGATGAGCCTCTTCGGCCACTCGCTCGCCTCGCTGAAGTATCCAGAATGGTCGGGCATGTACCACGAAGACCACCGCGCCCTCTACGTCAACATCGGCATCGGATACGTGGGACTTCCCTTCCGCTTCGGCGCCTGGCCCGAAATCACCGTGCTCACCTTGAAAAAGAAATGAAAGAAACCCCGACAGACCAAACAAAATTACTATCTTTGCCGTCCTAATCATAAAGAAAAAGAAACACCATGAAGTACCTCTACTACCTCTATCAGATTTGTATCGCACTTCCCCTGTTTCTGGTGCTGACCCTCCTCACGGCCCTCACCACCATCATCGGTTCGCTCATCGGGGGAGCCCACTTCTGGGGATACTACCCCGGGAAAATCTGGTCGCAGCTCACCTGCTACCTCCTGCTGATTCCCGTCCACGTCACCGGACGCGAGAAGTTACACCGACACACGTCCTACGTCTTCACCCCCAACCATCAGGGAGCCTTCGACATCTTCCTGATATACGGTTTCCTGGGACGCAACTTCAAGTGGATGATGAAAAAAAGCCTGCGGAAGATACCCTTCGTGGGCAAGGCTTGCGAAAGCGCCGGACACATCTTCGTGGACCGCAGCAACCCGAAGTCGATGATTCGCATGATACGTCAGGCCGAAGCCTCGCTGACCAACGGCGTTTCGCTCGTCGTCTTTCCCGAAGGAACCCGCAGCAAGACCGGACGCCTGGGAGCCTTCAAGCGCGGTGCCTTCCAACTGGCCGACGACCTGCAACTGCCCGTAGTGCCCGTCACCATCAACGGTTCGTTCGACATACTGCCCCCCAAAGGCAAGTGGATACACCGGCATCGGCTGACCATGACCATCCACGACCCCATCCCCCCCAAAGGCAAAGGCCCCGAAAACGTGCAAGCCACCATGGCCGAAGCCTACGCCGCCGTAGAGAGCGGCCTTTGAATCAGCACGGACACCCATCCGCCGCTATCAGGAAGCGGACGACACAGGGAAAACAGTTCCCCTGCATCGCCCGCTTCGTTTATATCCCCATCCCCCGTCCGCCTGTGACACCCCGTCCGCCTCCGGTATCTTTCCCCCATCCGCCCTATACGGACTTTATATTCCAAACAGAATATATTCATTATTCCGGCCGAAATATTTTTCTTATTCCGTTCGGAATATTTTGATTATTCCGTTCGGAATATATTTTTTATTCTGTTCGGAATATAAAACATATTCTTTTCAGAATAAAATTCGTATCTTTGTCGAAATATAAACTCCTTACAGGTAAGGTAGGCATAAACTAACAGAACGGTAACATGGAAAAGAGACGACCCAAATGGAAGGTAAGACTCATCAAGTCGAACCTGAAGGGGCACGAAAACGGTGAATGGATGCCCCACGTGATTCACTTCGGCCACTACACGCTGGACGACCTCGTGGCACGGATTGCCAACCGGGGCTGTGCGCTGAGCCCCGAAAACCTGCGCCACGCGGCCCGATTGCTGATGGACGAGGTGGAGGACTGCATCGTGAAGGGCGCGGTGGTGGACCTGCCCATCGGCCGACTGTCGCCGGGAATGACAGGGACGTGGGAGTCGATAAACCGCATCGACCCCGACGTGAGGGCGCAGAACAAGGCGGTGGTGAACTACCACATGAGCACCCGGATGAAACGGGCGTTGGCCGACCCGCTGTTCGAGGCCGTGGCGATGGGCGCGTCGTGGTCCCTGTCCATACACACCGTGACCGACCTGTCCAGCCGGAGCGAGAACGAACGCATCACCCCCGGCAAGAATCTCATCGTGGAAGGACGAATGCTACTGATGAACGGCGACCTGCCCGAACGGGGCCTCTATTTGCTGGACGCAGATACGCAGGAAGAAGTGCTTCACATCCGGCCGGAAGAGATGGTGATGAACACGCGGCAACGCATCGTGGTGTTGCTGCCTGCCGACTTGCCCGAAGGCCACTACCTGCTGCGCGTGGTGAGTCAATGCAGCACAAGCCCCCGCCCCATGCGTCAGGCCGCCACGTACACGATGAAGACGGTGCTGACGTGCATGAAGTGAACGAAAGCTTGCACGTTCCGAAATATAATGCTATCTTTGCCCACGTTTTGTTTCCCAACCCCGTTCGGGGCGTCGGAATGAAAAGGGAATCGGGTGAAAATCCCGTACAGTCCCGCTGCTGTGAGCTTCAGAAGAGGCCTATCAAACACTCAAGCCACTGCCCGATAAGGGGCGGGAAGGCGATAGGTCTTGAAGTAAGTCAGAAGACCTGCAAAACATAGTCAAGAAATCATCCATTCGAGGAAAGTGGCTGATGTAAATATAGTTAAAGTATAATCCAATCATTGTGGTATGGATAAAAAGATAGGCATAGGTCTGTGCTATGCCCTCTTTAATCTGGGATGGCTATCGGCCGGAGCGCAGAAAATGACGCAGGATACCATCGGCGGGAAGACACATCAGATAGAGGAAGTAGCCGTGACAGCCCGACGTCTGCCCCACCGGATCAGCTCACCGGTGCCGATGCAGGTCATGTCCCAACAAGACTTCGGGCAACTGGGCATCCAGGATATGGCCGATGCAGTCCGGCGCTTTGCGGGGACCAATGTGAGGGATTACGGGGGTATAGGCGGACTGAAGACGGTATCTGTACGCAACATGGGAGCCGCACACACCGCAGTGAGCTACGATGGCATCACGGTGAGCAACTGCCAAGGGGGACAGATAGACATCGGACGGTTCGCACTCGATAATGTATCCATGCTGACCCTGAGCATCGGTCAGAATGAAGACTTGTTGCAGTCGGCACGGAACTTTGCATCGGCTGCGGTACTGAGTATACAGACGGAAAAGCCCCACTTCGAAGGCAGTCGGAAGTCGGCTTTCCGGGTGAAAGTACGGGGAGGGTCGTTCGGCTATATCACCCCTTCCGTGCGTTGGTGGCAACAAGTGGGGCGACGCACCCGGATAGCCCTGGATGGCACCTTCATGCGGGCCGATGGTAACTACCCGTTTACGCTGGTCAACGGTCAGGAGGTGACGCAAGAAAGGCGCAACAACTCCGCCATACACTCGTGGCAAGGGGAGGTCAACCTCTACCACACACTACGTGACAGCAGCAACCTACACGTCAAAGGCTATTATTTCTATTCGAAAAGAGACTTGCCCGGAGCGGTGACTCTGTATAACCCCATCTCCCGCGAAAAGCTGTGGGACGAAAACACTTTCCTGCAAGCCCGCTACACCAAAGCCTTCAACCCGCAGTGGGACATGCAGGTACAGGCCAAGTACACCCACGGATGGAACAAGCTCGAAGATCGGGGCAATCAGTATGAAGAGGGCCTCTCGCGCATGGTTCACAGGCAGGACGAGTACTACCTCTCCGCAGCCCTGCACTATCAGCCCCTGCAAGGACTCACCTTCTCCTTCGCGCAGGACGGGGTCATCAATAAGTTGCGAAGCACGCTGGCAGACTGCCCCTTCCCTACCCGCTATACGTCCCTCTCGGCCCTCCATGCCAGGTATGAACGACATCGGTTCAGCCTGACTGCCTCCTTGCTGCACACCTTTGTCACGGAGAAGGTCAAGGAGGGAGAGGCACCGGACGACTTCAACCGCCTGGCACCCTCGGTGGCGCTCAACTTCCGACCGTGGGACGACGAAGCCCTGTACGTGCGCCTGATGTACAAAAGCACCTTCCGGATGCCGACCTTCAACGATCTGTACTACTATCAGATGGGGAACCGCACCCTCCGACCCGAAAAGGCAAATGAGTTCAACCTCGGCCTTACCTGGAGCCGGCAGCTACCGGGGTGGATGGACCAGCTGTCCCTTACCGTGGATGGGTATTATAATGACGTGACGGACAAGATAGTGGCCTTCCCTACGACCTATGCATGGCGGATGGCCAACTTCGGCACCGTACATGCCACCGGGATTGATGCCACGCTGAGCACCTCTGCACACCTGGGCAAGCATGTGAACGTGGTGGTGTCCGCCGGATATACATGGCAGAAGGCCATCGACGTGACCGATGCCACGGCCAAGAACTATCGCGACCAGCTGCCCTATACACCCCGACACAATGGCAACACCTCCCTCATCGTGGAAACACCTTGGGTCGATGTGGGCTACTCTGCCGTCTGCGTGGGGAAAAGGTACTTCCTGTCGCAGAACATCCCCGATAACGAGATAGACCGCTACACGGAGCAGACTGCCACCCTGTCGCGGACGTTCACCTGGAAGGGGTGCAAGCTGTCCCTCCGCTTGGAAGTAATCAATCTGGCGGACAAGCAGTATGACGTCATCAAATACTATCCCATGCCGGGGCGGTCCTGGCGCGTGGGAGGAACCATTGACTTTTAACCTTTAACAAATTAATAACTAACAGATCATGAACGTAAGAAGTATCTTTTATGGCATACTGTGTATGCTGACCGTCGGCTCGGCCCTGACCGCTTGTAGCGAAGACAATAACGAAGTGCCGAATGACAACGGCTCGCAAGTACAACTGCCCCAGCGTCGCGCCTTCATCCTCAACGAGGGAAGCATGGGCATGAACAACTCGGGCATTGCCTGCTATGCACCCGACGGGAGCATCGATTTTATCCCCGACCTGTATGAGTTGCAGAACGGCAAGTCTCTGGGCGATACGGGTCAGGACATCATCGAATATGACGACTATCTCTATGTGGCTGTCAGCGGGTCCAACTACCTGGCCAAGCTGAACGAAGCCTGCGTGGAACAGAGCCGCGTGTCCTTTGTGGACGATCCCGACCTTGAGGCCGACATCCGCTACATCGATGCTGAAGACGGATATATCTATGCCTCCTTCTATGGTGGCGTGGTAGCCAAGATCAATGCAAGCACTATGCAAGTGGAGCAGAAGTTGACCGGATTGGGTGGTAACCTCGAAGGGGTGGCCATCTCCGAAGGCAAGTTATATGTGGCCAACTCGTATTCGCAAGATGGCAGCAACTGGACCTATCATACAGACGTGTTCGCCATCGACCTGCGTACCTTCGAACCGGTGGATACCATCACCGTGGAGGTAAACCCGAATCAGATTATCGAGGAAGATGACCGCATCTTTGTGATATCGTGGGGCGACTATAGCCCAAGCTATGAAAGCCACATTGTGCAGATGATTAACCCTACGACCCATGAGGTGACCCGCATCGGCTTCGGGACGCATCTGGCCGTAGAGGATGGTGTCGCCTATATAATGGATTCGCGCGTGGACTATAACACCCAGACCGCTGAGAATACGTTCTATACATACAACATCCGCAGCGGACAGACGGGCACGTGGTACCTGTCCGATGATGCCCCCGATACCTTTAAGAATGGCATCATATACACGATGGAGATTGACGACGAAACCGGCGACATCTACATCACAACCACAGGCCATAGCAACAACAACGGCGATGTCTATCGCTTCCGGGCTGATGGCCGCTTCGTCGAGTCCTTTGACTGTGGCGGGCAGAACCCCAACAGCATCATCTTCGTAGACTAAGCCGGGATGAGAACCATAGTTTATTACATATTGCTTGGGACAGCCTGCCTCCTGACCGCGTGCGGTGTGGGGGGACGGGCTGTCCCTCTTTCGCAGGGGGGTGATACCCTTCACCTGGCCTATGCTGAGAATCTCCGCCTCGTGGAATATGACGATTATACAGTGGCCACGCTACGCAACCCCTGGGACACCCTGCACCAGCTGCACACCTATGTATTAGTACCCCAGGACCATCCCCTGCCCGACAGCCTTCCCGCCGGGACGGTGGTACGAGTTCCCCTCCGACGGTCTCTGGTTTACTCCGGAGTGCATGCCGGATTGCTCGCCGAGTTGGGCGTGGCGGAGTGCATCGGCGGCGTGTGCGATGCCCGGTATATGCTCCAGCCCTTCGTGAAGGAAGCCTTGCAAAGGGGCGACATCACCGACTGCGGCACCGGGACCCATCCCGACATCGAACGCATCATCGACCTCCATCCGGACGCCATTTTACTGTCTCCCTATCAGGACAACCAAGGCTACGGCCGCATCGGGAAGCTGGACATCCCCCTCATCGAATGTGCCGACTACCTGGAGACGTCCGCCTTGGGCCGGGCCGAATGGATGCGTTTCTACGGAAGGCTGTATGGAGTTGGGCCGCGGGCCGACAGTATTTTCGCCCGGGTGGACAGCACCTACCAACGTTTGCGAACGGAGGCACAGCTATCCTCCAGCCACTATACGGTGCTGAGCGACTTGATGTATGGGGGCGTGTGGTACATGTCCGGGGCACGGAGCAGCATCGGGCGACTCTATGCCGATGCGTGTGCCACGTATGCTTTCCGTCACCTCGACCAAGCAGGGTCGGTGCCGCTCAGCTTCGAGGCCGTCTACGACAAGGCGGCAGAGGCCGACTTCTGGCTCATAAAGTATAACCGGCCGCAGGACATGACGTATGCCGACCTGGCCGCAGAGCATGAGGGCTACACCCGATTCCGGGCCTACCGGGAGCGGCACGTGTGGGGCTGCAACACCAGTCGGGTGCCCTACTACGAGGAGACCCCTTTCCACCCCGAATACCTGCTCAGCGACCTCATCGGCATACTCCATCCCGGTACCCGTCGCCTGGAGGACATGCGTTACTTTACACCGTTGGCTGAATGAGGCAGGAGGATGAATAGGCTAACCCCATGCCGCAGGTATCGCTCGCGCTCTACCAACGGCTACCCATAGGCGAACCTCTCCGAGGTTCAACAAGCGAGGATGACCATCCCCCCATAAGATGGTGGAACCGTCTCACTATGAGTAACCGTTGGTAGAGCGCGAGCGATACCTGCGGTAAGTAAGCAGCCCTGCATAGAAACTATTAAGACTTATATATATAATGTATAGTATGAAACAACTAAAAACCCTCTGCAAAAAACACTTCGCCCTACTGATGGCGGTGCTCATCATCGTGCTCTTCGGGCTGAACCTGATGGTAGGCTCGGTGTCCATCCCGGCGGACGAAGTGTGGCGCATCCTGACTGGAGGAACGCCCGCCCGCGACAGTTGGCGATACATCGTCCTGGAGGCGCGCCTGCCGCAAGCCGTGACAGCCCTGCTGACGGGCGGCTCCTTGGCCACTTGCGGCCTACTGCTCCAGACCGCCTTCCGCAACCCGCTGGCAGGCACCTCCATCCTGGGCGTCAGTTCGGGTGCCAGTCTGGGGGTGGCCATCGTGATGTTGCTGCTGGGCGGAAGCATCGCCACCGGAGCTTTTACCCTGAGCGGCTTCCTCTCCGTCCTGACGGGAGCCTTTGCGGGGTCGATGGCGGTCATGGGCCTCATCCTGTTCTTTGCCGCTGTGCTGCGCAGCCCCGTCCTGCTGCTCATCATGGGTATGATGGTGGCCTATGTGACCTCGTCGCTCATCTCCCTGCTCAATTTCTTCTCCACGGCCGAGGGCGTGCAGAGCTACATGGTGTGGGGGCTGGGGCACTTTGGCGGGGTGAGCCTGACACGCCTGCCGGCTTATGCGGGGGTGACGCTCGTCGGATTGGGGGGTGCCCTGCTGCTGGTGAAGCCGCTCAATGCCCTTCTGCTGGGTGAACGCTATGCGGCGAGTCTGGGTATCCGCGTGGGCCGGGTGCGGCAGATGCTGCTGCTGGTCACTGGACTCCTTACGGCTGTCAGTACGGCCTTCTGCGGCCCCATCCTGTTTCTGGACCTGGCCGTACCCCACATCGCCCGCCTCCTGCTGGGGACGAGCAACCACCATCGGCTGCTTCCCATGACGATGCTCTGTGGCTCAGCCGTGGCCCTGCTGTGCAATCTGCTCTGCACCCTCCCCGGCGAGGCCGGACTCATCCCGCTGAACACCGTCACCCCGATCATCGGTGCTCCCGTGGTGATTTATGTCATATTAAGGTATAGGAGGGGACTGTAATGCACCGCAGGTATCGCTCGCGCTCTACCAACGGCTACCCAAAGGCGAACCTCTCCGAGGTTCCATAAGCGAGGATGACCCTCCCCTCCCCAAGACGGTGGAACCGTCTCACCATGAGTAACCGTTGGTGGAGCGTAGCGACACCTGCGGTAAGACACAAGGTGAGCAAAGCTGATATCCGCCGCAGGTATCGCTCGCGCTCTACCAACGGCTACCCAAAGGCGAACCTCTCCGAGGTTCCATAAGCGAGGATGACCC
>CALUOT010000036.1 GCA_944322355.1 uncultured Bacteroides sp.
TTTGGCCGCTATTTCCTCGATGACACTCATCCGGTTCTCCCGTTGGTTGCCCCGGTCGATGTCGGCCAGCATCTTCAACTTCCGATAGTCTGTACGGATATTCTTGTCGACCATCTCCTCCGGAGCATGTCCATAAAACACCTGATGGCGTAGGTAATAGTACACCATGTCGCAATTGTATAAACGTTCATCTTCCAAGCATTGCTTAGAAAAACAATAGTTGTTGTACCAGGGCTTCATTTCTTCCATCATGGCCTCGATATCGGCCTCGGGACGCAACTTGCCATGGTCCTGATAGTAATGGAACATGGTGCGGACATCCGACTCGGAAAAGCCCAGCATGGCATTGAAACGAGGATCTTGCGAGATGTTCCAATCGATGTTGTAACCGCTGGAAAGGTCGTCCAACGTGACGGGCGATACACCGATGAGAAACACCCGGGTGAACATGGCCTTGAACAGCTTGAAATACTCCCGATAGAAACCGCTGGCATGCGTCAGGTTACGAAAGACTTCCTTGCCTCCTTCACTGAGAATGACATTGGTAAAGTTGTCGTACTCATCGATAATCAGATAAAGAGGATACCCCAACTCCTGTGCTTTGCCGTTGATGGAACGCAACTTGTTCGCGGCATCAGTGGTGGATTTTATCTCATGGAAAAAGTCCTCATCATAATAAGAGCGGTATCGCTCGATGAAACGGTCCAACTGCTTGCTGCAATAGTCGTTGAACGTGTACTCCAACCGTTCCATACCCGCTCCTGCCAAGGAAAAATCGAAGTAAATCACTTGAAAAGCATTCTTCAACGGCGTGGGATGGTCGTGTATCCAAAGTCCTCCGAAAAGTTCATCGAAACGGTCGGCCTTGGCTATGTCGTAGTAAGCCTGCATCATGCTGACAAACACACTCTTGCCAAAACGCCGGGGACGAATGAGAAACAAATAATTATTGGTCTCTTCCAACAAAGGAAGATACATCGTCTTGTCCACGTAGTACAGATGCTCACCCCGGACCTGCTCAAAACGTGCCACACCGTAGGGGATTCCTTTCACTTGTTCCGTCATAAACTGGAATTTTATAATTTCATATAGCAAAAATAAGAAAAAACAAGGACAAGAATCTCAATAGAAGCGACTTTTTTTAGTACCCATCCCAATTTTCGTTCGCATGGTTCAGCAAACAAACAAATGCTGTACAGAATACTAAAGGAAATAAAAACAAAAAAGAGGGCGAATCACTAAGGATGCGTCCTCTCTTTTCCATATTTAGACATTCAATTATCTCTCAGTTCCATATCCCATGGAGAACATCTCACTTTCGCCCATAATGGCCAAAGCACTGATTAAATAAACAAATAGCTTTTTCATAATTAATCCTCCTCTAAATTAACACACAATTCAAACATTCTCTCTCTTACCACCATGGGTATTATGAATGCTTAAAGCATTACATAACCCCAGATGTTCTTGTCGGCATTTCCGACTCTCTTAAAAATTTTCTTCAACATTTTCATTTTGTTATCCTCCTAAAACAATCTTGTTATCCTATTGAAAACTTACCGAAATCTCATTGATTTCATGTTTTACAACACAAAAATAGGGCCTTTTTATGAAATGGCAAGCGATAGAGAAGCAAAAAACATGTTTTATAACATATTTCTTGACCTACATCAATTTTTCGGGATATTAAACAGGTGAAAACCTGCCAAAATAGCTTATCCAGCTCCATGCTGTCAGTATCTCAAGACAAGATGGCAGAAAAAGGGCATAAAAGAAGAGCTGCAAGTGACAAGATTTCACTATCTCGCCACCTCGCAGCCCTCGCTATGTACAAATATAAACTGAGTTTTACTTCATCGGGGTCTTAGCCAATGTGGCTACCAAGAAATCATAAAACTTGGCCACCGAAGGTATATAAGCACGCTCATCGGGCGAATGGGGCGAACGCAACGTAGGCCCAAAGGAAATCATATCCAAGTGCTTATAGGTAGCACCGATAATGCCACACTCCAAACCTGCATGAATCACCTTCACCGCAGGCTCAATGCCAAATTGTTCTTTATAAGACTCCTTCATGGCATGCAGGATAGGAGAATCTACATTGGGTTGCCATCCGGAATAAGCCCCACTTAACTCTACCTTCATCCCTGCCATGGAAAAACAAGAAGTCAGGCTGTCGGCCAAAAAGTCTTTCATGGTGTCGCACGAACTACGAGCCAAAATACGCACTTCGGCCTTTCCGCCAGAAATCAGTACAATGGCCAAATTAGAAGAGGTCTCCACCGTGTCAGGTACAGTAGGAATCATACGCATCACACCATCCTGACAGGCCATCAATACATTAATCATATTGTCTTGAATCTCCTCAGGCACTACGTAGGAAGGCATCTCCACCTCTTCCATCTTTAGGCTTACCAGACTCTCGATGGGAGCATACTCGGCAGCGATTTGCGCCTCATACTCCTGAATATATTCCTCCAGCCCTTCCATGTCTTCGGGATTGAACACCAACACGGCATGTGCCTCGCGGGGGATGGCATTGCGCATATTGCCACCTTCGAAGCTGGCCAACTGACAATCGAACTCCATCAGCAAGTCATGAACCACACGCGTCAACAATTTATTAGCATTGCCTCGACCTTCGTTGATTTCCAAACCCGAGTGACCTCCACGCAAACCTTTCAAAGTCAGCTTACGAGCTACCCAACCTTCGACGGGCGTTTCTTCCTTATACTCCAACAAAGCGGTGATGTCTATGCCTCCAGCACAGCCAATGTAAAGCTCGCCTTCCTCCTCCGAATCGAGATTCAGCAAGATGTCACCTTGCAAGGTGCCAAGCTTCAAGCCGAAGGCACCATACATACCCGTCTCTTCATCCTTCGTAATGAGCACCTCCAGCGGGCCATGCTTTAAATCCTGCGCTTCGAGGACAGCCATGGCAGCAGCCACACCCAGCCCGTTGTCGGCTCCCAGCGTGGTACCCTTGGCTTTCACCCAATCGCCCTCTACATAGGTTTCTATAGGGTCTTTCGTAAAGTCGTGCACCTTATCATTGTTCTTCTGAGGCACCATGTCCATGTGAGCCTGCAAGATGACTCCTTTCCGGTCCTCCATACCGGCAGAAGCCGGCTTGCGAATAATGACATTGCCTACTTCATCGACAAACGACTCCAAACCGAGCCCCTTGCCAAAGTTGACCAAGAACGCTGTCACTTGCTCTACGTGTCCCGAAGGGCGGGGTATCTGTGTCAACGAATAAAAATGTTTCCACACATTTTGTGGAGTGAGTTGTAAGAGAGTATTATTATTCATATCCATAGTCATTTATAATAGAGAAAACTTAGTTTTGTGCCTGTATGCTTTCATCTATCAGTTTTATTTTTTCCTTCACCAACTCGATGTCAGCCTTCTGCTTTTCTATCTTTCGATTAATCTCTGTCAGCAAACTATTGCCTTTCTTCGAGGAAGCATTGAGGAAGCCCAGATTATTCTCATACGTATAGAGTTCGCTCTTCATATTTTCCAGCGTACGAGCCAACTTATCACGTTCGCGATACAAAGCCTGCGCACTTCCCCCTTCCTGTAAGGAGTTGAGAGTGCTCTTGAAAAGGCTTAACTTCTTGTTGGATGCGCTCAGATTGAAACGGTCGAACAGCTTGTCGAGTTGTGCGTGATATTGTTTTTGAATCTTGTCCTTGTCTTTGAATGGAACGAAACCTATTCCATTCCACTCCTTCATCAAATCGTGCATCAAGTTGGTGGCTTCTTCCTCCGGCATATTTTCGTCGATGGAGGTCAGCTTCTCGATGACAGCCCGTTTCTTCTCTAAGTTATCCAACTCGACCGAACGTTGCGAAGAAGTGGCTTGGTTCTTCCGCTCAAAGAAATAATCGCATGCTCCGATGAAGCGCTTCCACACAGCGTCCGAATGTTTCTTGCTGACAGGACCGATGGTTTTCCATTCTTTCTGAAGCTTGATGAGGGCGTCCGATGCAGCTTTCCAGTCGGTGCTTTCTTTCAAAGCTTCAGCTTTCTCACAAAGAACCCGCTTCTTCTCCAGATTTTCATTCATATTCTCCTTCAACTTCTTAAAGTACTCGCCCTTCTTGCGGAAGAACTCATCACAATCGTTGCGGAAACGGTCGAAAATCTTCACATTCATCTTTTGGGGAGCATAACCAATGGTTCTCCACTTCTTTTGCAAGGCAATGACTTCTTGGGATTTCTCCTCCCAAGCCGATATGCTTTTCAGTTCGTCGTAGTTGATGCTTTCCACTATCTCGCAAATCACCGTCTTTTGATCGAGGTTCTTTTGCTCGATTTCCTTCATGGCATCGAAATGCTGCTGGTGACGACGGTTGACCACGGTCGATGCGGCTTTAAAGCGGTTCCATATCTGGTCACGCAAGTCTTTGGCCACAGGACCCGTATCGCGATATTCCTGATGAAGTTTCTGCAATTGGAAGAAAGCTGACACCACGTCGGGTTCATTGGCCAGTTTCTCAGCAGCCTCACATAAATGGGTCTTTATTTCAAGGTTCTTCTTGAAGTCATACTCTCTGAATTCGTTGTTTAACTTCAACAAATCGTAGAATTTCTCCACATAAAGCTGGTAATTTTTCCACAACTCATTTACGCTACCCGGAGGAAGTAGCTTCACTTCATTCCATTGCTGTTGCAGACGTTTAAATTCGGCATAATTCTTATTGGCCTCTTCAGGCGATTCGAGTAAGTCTTTCAGCTCTTCGATAATGGAGAGTTTCACTTGCAGGTTCATCTCCTTTTGCTTCTCCAGCTCGGCGGCTTGTTCGCTTCTCTTGGCTCTGATGACGGACATGATGCGCTTCATTTCCTCCTCCAGCGGGTCGGGCTGAGGAGTGAAGTCTTCGGGGGCGCCACCCTCTTCCACAAACTTCCGGCGTGCAGCTTCCTGCGCAGCGTTGTGCTGCTTGTAGAAGTGTTGCTTCAAGTTGTCCAACTCGGCTTTCGCCACATTTTCCACGTCTTGCGCGATGACTTTCAGTCTTTCTATCACCTCTTCCTTCGTCATCCGCTGAATGGGTTCTTCCGGCTTTTCTTCAGGTGTTTTTTCCTCAGCCGAAGTTTCTGTTTGTGCCGGCTCAGCCACCTCTGCTGGTTTCTTTTCTTCATCTAACTCCACCGGTTTTTGGAGGAGGTTAGTGTCACGAGTGTCCGTCATTTCATTCTATATTTTAAAGAAACGGGGGTATCCCCGTTCGGGGTTTATTTCATTAATTTACAAATATAAAGAAAAAGACTAAATGTTTCATACTTTTTTCCATTTTTTTCTCTTTTTCCTTCGTTTTTTTCATCGGACTATGCCAAAAGCACCGTAATGCCCATGTAAAGCAGCATGCCAATGATGTCGTTCGTGATGGAAATGAAGGGTCCCGTAGCTATGGCGGGGTCTATCTTGAGTTTCTCCAGCGTCATAGGCACTAAAGTGCCGAAAATGGAAGCAAACATCACAACGGCAAAGAGACTGATGGACACGGAGTAGGTCACCGTAGCCGTACCACCGAAACGAACAAAATTATAAATATATACCAACAAGGAGATAATGGTCGCGTTGATGCTGGCCACCACAGCTTCCTTCAACACTTGCTTGAAGGTATTCTTGGCATCGAGCGAACTGTTGGCCAAGCCTTGTACCACAATGGCCGACGACTGGGTACCGACGTTTCCTCCCGTTCCACCTATCAGGGGGATATAGAGGGCCATCTCAGGATGGGCAGCAAAGGTGGAGTCGAAGTTGCCCAAAATCATAGAGTTGCCGATACCACCCAGCATACCAATAATGAGCCATGGCAAGCGGGCAGTAGTTTGTTTCACTACGTTGTCATCCGTCTCCACGTCTTGCGAAAGACCGGATGCCAACTGGTAGTCACGTTCGGACTGCTCACGCACTTCGTCCATGACGTCGTCTACGGTAATCTGTCCCACTAAACGGCCAATGCTATCCACCACAGGCAGAGCCACTAGGTCATACTTCTCGATAGTTTGTACCACTTCGTCTATCGGCGTGTCCACATGCACCGAAATGGGGTCCTTCTTCATTACATGCTTCACCTTCGATACCGAAGGCGAGGTAATCATTTTCTTCAAAGGGAAGACACCTTGCAGGCGCTCATCGTCATCGATGACATAGACGTAATAGATTTCATCCAACTGTTCGGCCTGAAGGCGCATTTCCTTAAGACATTCGGGCATACTCCAATTCTCGTTCACGGTGACCATCTCCGTGCCCATGAGTCCACCAGCAGTGTCTTCGTCATACTTCAACAGGTCGACAATGTCCCCCGCCTGCTCAATGTCCTCAATGTGAGAGAGGACTTCTTCCTGCTTGTCCTCATCGAGGTCGCGCATCAGGTCAACGGCATCGTCCGTATCCATGTAGTCCACGAAACGCTTGGCAATGGTCTCCGAAGGCAATATGTCAAGGAGTTCCTTACGCGAGTCCTCATCCATCTCCACCAGTACGTCGGCGGCAGTCTCGTTATCCAGCAAGCGGTAGACGAAGCGTGCTTCCTCCAGGTCGAGGTCGTTGCACAACTCGGCAATGTCCGCTGGATGCAAATCCTTCACGCACTCCTTCACCCGCTCGGCATCTTTCTGCTCGATGAGATCCCTTACCTTATTTATATATAATTCGTCTATTTCCATACGAATGCCTTATAAGAAAGAAAAAATCACAAATATCCTGCCACCAGGTTAGTCAAGTCCACAAACTCCTGTACGGAAAGCTGCTCAGGCCGACGGTCGAACACGGGAGCCTGCGTCAAAGGGCAACCTGCACCCAAGAGAGGCTTGATGGAGTTGCGCAAGGTTTTGCGTCGCTGATTGAAAGTGGTCTTCACTACACGCTTGAACAAAGCCTCGTCGCATCCCAGTTCGTGGGTATCGTTACGCGTCATGCGGATGACAGCACTCTTCACCTTGGGTGGAGGATTGAACACATGCTCGTGCACCGTGAAGAGATACTCCACCCGATACCACGCCTGCACCAACACACTCAATATGCCATACGTCTTGCTCCCCGGACCGGCGGCCATACGTTCAGCCACTTCCTTCTGAATCATGCCCGTGCAACAGGGAATGAGATCTTTATTGTCCAGCATCTTGAAGAATATCTGGCTGGAGATGTTGTACGGATAATTACCCGTCAGCACAAAGGGTTGCCCGTCAAAAAGGCGCGTAAGGTTCATTTTCAGGAAATCGTCCTCCACAATGTCATCCTCCAGTTCAGGGTAAGCTTCGCGCAGGTAGGCTACCGACTCGTAGTCCACCTCCACGACCTTGAGCAGACGCCCTTTAGGCAAAAGGAACTGGGTAAGTACCCCCATACCGGGACCCACTTCGAGGATGGGCAGACCGGGACACACATCCACCGTGTCGGCTATGTCCCGTGCCACGCCAAGGTCCTTCAAGAAGTGCTGGCCGAGAAACTTTTTAGGCTTTACCAATCTCATGTATCAAGTTAATTATTACTTTTGCACCCCACAAAGGTAAGTCTTTTTAATGAAGAAGGAAGGATTTCTATTAAAAAATATAGTAAAGACCGCTTTGCCCCTGATGCTGGGGGCGTTTATCCTCTACTGGGTGTATCGCGACTTTGACTTCACCCGGACAGGCGAAGCGTTGCTGCACGACATGCGGTGGGACTGGATGGGGCTTTCCCTGCTGTTCGGAGTGCTGAGTCACGTGGTACGTGCCCTGCGCTGGGGACAAATGCTGGAGCCGCTGGGGGTACATCCACGTACGTCCCGGCTGGTGGATGCTATCTACGTATCCTACGCAGCCAGCCTCGTGGTGCCCCGCATCGGCGAAGTGACGCGTTGCGGCATGCTGGCACGAGGCGACGGGGTGCCTTTCTCCCAATCGTTGGGAACGGTAGTGACAGAGCGGCTGGTGGACACGCTGTGCATCCTGCTCATCGCCGGAGGCACGTTGGCCTTGGAACTGCCCGTATTCCTCACCTTCTTCCACCAGACAGGCACCAAGATTCCTTCGCTGCTCCACTTGCTCAGTTCCCCTTGGTTCTACGTCTCCCTGTTCAGCGTCGTAGGCGTGTTGGTGCTGGCCGTGTGGTTGGTGCGCATGTTCTCGTTCTACGAGCGCGTGCGAGGCGTGGTGCTCGACGTGTGGCAAGGCATCCTCTCCCTGCGCCGGGTGCGTCACGTCCCCCTATACCTGACGTACACCGGGTTACTGTGGGCGTGCTACTTCCTGCACTTCTACCTCACGTTCCACTGCTTCAGCTTCACCGAGGGGCTGGGCTTGCAGGCAGGACTGGTGATGTTCGTGGCAGGCACGTTTGCCGTCATCGTCCCCACGCCCAACGGTGCCGGCCCGTGGCACTTCGCCGTCATCACCATGATGATGCTCTACGGGGTGAGCGATGCCGATGCCGCCCTCTTCGCCCTCATCGTCCACGGCACGCAGACGCTGCTCGTCATCCTCCTCGGCCTGTGGGGTTGGCTGCACGACGCCCACTTTTCGGCGAGCCGGCCTTCTTAAGGGGCGTCTTCTTCCGAATCTGTTGGAAAATTCATGACAGAATGCTTCTGCCTCAAAAAGTTAATATTTGTACAGATTCAATCGTTTTTACCCGTTTAAAAATGCGTATATACGCCGTTAAAAATACGTATAGGCGTCGTTAAAAATACGTATATACGCGTTTTCGACAACGTATATACGCGTTTATAGCTGCGTATAGGCGCGTTTGTAACGGCGTATATACACGTTTACGGCTGCCCCTATAGACGTTTCCGGCGGCGTATAGGCGCGGTTTTCGATATGTTTACAGGCAGTTCTATCCACGCGTATAGGCGTTTGCGGACAGGCCGTTTCCCGTCCATTGATAAATTTCGCCCCAAACCCATCCGCATTTGGGCGGGTTTCCGTATCTTTGTCCTCCGGATATTAATAGAAAACACACGGTTATGGAATTACCTTTTGCTGAATCATGGAAAATCAAGATGGTGGAACCCATCCGGAAAAGTACGCGCCAAGAGCGCGAACAATGGCTCAAAGAAGCCCACTATAACGTCTTCCAACTGCGGGCAGAGCAAGTTTACATCGACCTCATCACCGACTCGGGCACGGGAGCCATGAGCGACCGACAATGGGCGGGGCTGATGATGGGCGACGAAAGTTATGCAGGCGCACGTTCCTTCTTCCGCCTGAAAGACACCATACGACGGCTGACGGGATTCGAATACGTCATCCCCACTCACCAAGGACGTGCGGCGGAGAATGTGCTCTTCTCCTACCTAGTACACGAAGGCGACGTGGTGCCGGGCAACTCGCACTTCGACACCACCAAGGGGCACATCGAGGGACGCAAGGCCAAGGCGCTGGATTGCACCATCGACGAAGCCCGGCAGACCCAGCTCGAAATCCCCTTCAAGGGCAACGTAGACCCGGCCAAGCTGGAACGGGCACTCCAAGAGCAAGGCGAACACATTCCCTTCATCCTGGTGACCATCACCAACAACACCGCCGGCGGACAGCCCGTATCCATGCAGAACTTGCGTGAAGTACGTGCCTTGGCCGACAAGTATGGCAAGCCCGTGCTCTTCGACTCGGCCCGCTTTGCGGAAAACGCGTACTTCATCAAGACGCGCGAAGAAGGCTACGCCGGAAAGAGTATCAAGGAAATAGCCCGCGAGATGTTTGGCCTGGCCGACGGCATGACGATGAGTGCCAAGAAAGACGGCATCGTCAACATGGGCGGATTCATCGCCACCCGGCGCGAGGATTGGTACGAAGGCGCGAAGGGATACTGCGTGCAGTATGAAGGCTACCTGACCTATGGTGGCATGAACGGACGGGACATGGAGGCACTGGCCATCGGGCTGGATGAAAACACGGAGTTCGACAATCTGGAGACGCGCATCCGTCAAGTGGCTTACCTGGCGCAGAAACTGGACGAATACGGTATCCCCTACCAACGTCCGGCAGGCGGCCATGCCATCTTTGTAGACGCCACACGCGTGTTGACCCACGTGCCCCGCGAGGAGTTTCCCGCCCAGACGCTCACCATCGAACTGTATCTGGAAGCCGGTATACGCGGTTGCGAGATAGGCTATCTGTTGGCCGACCGCGACCCCATGACCCGGCAAAACCGTTTCGACGGATTGGACTTGTTGCGTCTTGCCATTCCCCGAAGAGTATATACAGACAATCACATGAACGTCATTGCAGCCGCCTTGAAGAACGTATACGACCGCCGCGAAAGCATCACCCGGGGTGTACGCATCGCTTGGGAAGCTCCCCTAATGCGTCACTTCACGGTGCAACTGGAAAGGCTATCGTAAGGACAAAGTCTGCATAAAGACGATACATCACCTGAAAGCGGTGTCTGGCTGGCGTGCGATATTCTTCCCCCCGGCAGACACCGCTTTCCGCCATCGTAAAGGGCAACAGACGCAGGTGCTCGCAGAAATCCACCTCATCGGCATTCAGACACTTGAACATGGCTTCCTTGGCACTCCAATGCAGAAGCATCCCCCACGTGTCAGTACCGGCATAGCTGTCAGCCTTTTCATCGGGACGCAGGAAACGCGACACCACCCGACGCACCCGCTCGCCATAATGTTCGATGTCGATGCCTACCTCGGTGCCCGGTTCCCCCAGGAGCACGGCCACATAACCCTGTGTGTGGGACACGCTGAGTGACGCCCGTCCGTCGACCAAGTAAGGCTTTCCGCTGGACTGGTAGCCTATCCGGCTCTCTTTCCCTGCCAAGGCATGCAGCAACACACGCACAGCCAACCACTCCACCCGCCGTTTCTCCGAAGCAAAGCGTCCGACTTCCGCCCGATACTCCTCAGTACGAGGCAGCATCGAAAGCAACTCGTCCACGCCTTCGTCTACCCGCCAAATGCCCCACAAAAGCCCTTCGGCCCGATGTTTCTCCAGCAGGGACATCAGTTGTTGTCCTCCTTTTCTTCATCACCAGGCAAGGAATTGATAGTAAACTTTACCTTCAGAATACGACGGCTGTCCATTTCAAGAGCTTCAAACGTATAGTGGTGATAAGTCACCTGCTCGTGCAAAGCCGGAAACTCTCCCTTCAACTCCAACAAGAGGCCTGCCACGGTGTCGGCATCGCCTGCCACAGAGTCGAACTCTTCTTCGTCTACTTTCGTCACCCGATAGAAGTCGGTCAACAGCGTTTTTGCCTGGAAAACCCACGTATGATCGTTCAACATAGCGTAAGTGCGCTCCTCATCATCATACTCATCGCGAATCTCACCCACGATTTCCTCGATGATGTCCTCCATAGTAACCAAGCCCGACGTGCCGCCAAACTCATCCACCACGATGGCAATGTGTATCTTGTTAGCCTGGAAGTCGCGCAACAGGTCGTCAATCATCTTCGTCTCGGGCACAAAGTAAGCCGGACGGATGAGCGACTGCCAACGGAAGTTCTCCCCTTTGTCCAAGTAAGGCAGCAGGTCTTTGATGTAGAGGATGCCTTTGATATTGTCCCGCGTATCATCATAGACAGGTATGCGCGAGTAGACATTCTCCACAATACACTTCAACACTTCCTTGAAGGGCGTGTGAATCTCCAGATCCACCATGTCCACACGCGAAGTCATCACCTCCTTAACCGTCTCTCCACCGAAACGTATGATGCCCTCCAACAGGTTGGTTTCTTCGGACATCTGCGCCTTGTCCGTCAAGTCGAGTGCTTGCGACAACTCGTCTACAGAAAGTACTCGATTCTTATGCCCGAAACGTCGTTCGAAGTAGGCCGAAGAGGCCATCAACAACGACTCGAGCGGATAAAACACCGTACGCAACACCGACACCCCGGGAGCTGCCAACCGACAGAAAGCTAACGTACGCCGGGAGGCGTAAAGCCGGGGCATCATCTCACTCCCAAGCACCAGCATCAAGGCCAAGACTGCAGTAAGGACTACCCCACCCCATCCGGGTGAACTAAAATGAAAAACACTAAGGAAGAAATAATTCGCCAACATGATGATGGCCATGTTCACCACACTTCCCGTGATGAGGACAGTGGCCAAGAGCCGCTTGCCATCCTCCAGCAAACGACTGATTTTTCCATCGGCCGGATGCCTGCGTTCATCAATCTCGCTCCGCTCCTCGTCCGATAAAGAAAAGAAGGCCACCTCACAAGCCGAGGCAAAGCCGGAGAGCAGCAGCAACAAAACTGCCAAAATCAGCGCCACAAGAGCTTCTGCTGAAGGTGTCTGGACGTATACCCCGTCCATCAGGTATGCCCATGGGCATAAATAACCGTCTGAGTCCAAAGATTCTGTTTTTAGTTACACATAGTTAGAACGGCAGGTCGTCCGCCGGACTATCTTGCATGGGAGCAGCTTGCACGGGCTGGGGCTGTATGGGGGCAGCTACACCCGCCTGAGCAGGCTTGGGCGAAAGCATCTCCATCGTGTCCACAAAGATCTCGGTGACATAGCGTTTGATGCCCGACTGGTCGTCATACGAACGGGTACGCATCTTCCCCTCCACGTAGAGCTTGTCGCCCTTGTGCACGTATTTGTCCACTACCTCGGCCAGCTTTCCCCGAAAGACGACATTGTGCCACTCCGTCCGGTCGGGTATCTGTGTACCGTTTTGCAGCGTATATCCACGTTCAGACGTAGCCAAGGAGAGTTGCGCCACGCAACTTCCCCCGTCATAGTAAGTCACTTTCGGATCTTGTCCGACATTTCCTAATAATATTACCTTGTTAATGGACATATTGCTTTCTTTTCCATGAAATATATGTGCAAATGTAGCTATTATTTTCGATATGCCGCACAAATCTTCTTAAAAAAATTTTTTCGACTTCGTGACTCCTCCTTGCGATGAGGGCGACATGCCTTGGCAAAACGCTTGCCTCCGCAAAAGATTGGCAGATAGAAGAAAATGCCCACCAACGACATGGCCAGCCCTCCGATGGTACCTGCGGCCAAGGGATACCAGAAGGAGGTCTTTTCGCCAATGAGGAAGGGGATGAAACCCAGGATGGTAGACACCACGGTCAGGAAGATGGGCATTATCTTGACATTCCATGCTTTCGTGTAGGCGCGCAGAGGCGACAGGCGGGGGAAAGCCCTGCGGATGGCGTTGTACTCGTTCAGGATGTAGATGCTGGCATTCACCGTGATACCGCACAGGAGAACGAACGAGGCAAAGCCGCCCTGGTCGAAGTTCAGGCCAAAGAGGTAGAAAGTCAGGAAGACACCGATATAGGATATGGGTATCACAAAGATAATAGCCAAGGGTTGCTTCAACGAGTCGAACAAGATGGCGGAAAGGAAGAAAATGATAGCAATGACAATGAGCAACAGGAGGTATTGCCGGTTGTCTTTCTTCCCCCAGCTCCAATAAGAGTTGGCATCCTCCACCGTGTAGCCCATGGGCAAGCGTTTGCTCATCTCCTTCACGTCGGCCTTAAGGAGTTTACGTCCTTGCTCGGAGGAGCCGATGTACTCATATTGCAGGCAGAGGCGGTACTGCTGGTTTTCCTTGGCTATCTGCTTGGGGGCTTGCCCCTTGGACAGCGTGGCAAAATCGGACAGTTTATAAGTCTCGCCACCAACTACGAAAGGGATGGCCATCAAACTCCACACGTCATACTCCCCACTTTGCCGGGAAGTAAGGCGAAGGTACTCCAGATTATTTTCATACACCACGCTCTCCACCACCTGCCCGCGCATGAACACAGGGCGCAAGGCGGCAAACAGGTCACTGGCCGTCAGACCTTCTTCTGCCATGCGACGCTTGTCAAACTCCAGGAAAAATTCGCTATAATCGTCCTTCCACCAAGAAAACTCCGAATTGATGGTCACTTCCTTGATGCGCCGGTGGGTAAGCAACAGTTGCTTCATTTCCTCCGCCCAATGAGCCAGTTCGTCGTAGTTGTAACCATACATTTTCACGCGGAAACTACCTGCCGACTCGCGCACATCGTTGCTGAATCCCTGGTCTTGAAGCCCGTATACGCTCCAACTGCCCCCTCCCAAGGTGAGCGACTTGCTGATGAGGTCGGCCTTCAGCGTATAGGGGAAGCCGGTGTGCTGATATTCGTCTTTGAAATAAATCTGGATAGCCGCCCGGCGGGCACTGTAGATGGAGGTTTGAAATTGGCGTATCTCTTTAAACTCGCTCAGGTGAGCTTCCATCCGTTTAATCAAGGTATTCATTTGCTCCAAGGTACTTCCATTGGGCAGCGTAGCGTTGACGTAAAGCACCACTTCACTCTCATCCCGGTTAAAGTAGCTTCCGTTATATACTTTCTCCACAAACAAGCGCAAGGTGCCTCCCAGTGCCTTGTCCACGATAGGTTTTACCTTCTCCTTATACACCTCGCCACCAAACACCCGGTTATACCATTCGGCCCAACGTCCCTTTTGCTCGGCCTCTTCAATCCGCTCGGGCAGCATGAATACGGGCAAACCGAAACACAATACCAATACGACGCACACTGTCACCCGATAACGGCACAGGCACACAATGAGCCCCCGATAAAAACGAGTAAAGTACACAGCCCCTCGCTTGACACGCAAACGCGGATGAAGCGGTTTTCCCCTGCGCAATCCGATTTTTTCAATCATCGGCGGCACAAAGAAGAGTGCCACAAAGAGCGAAATGCCCAGGTTGATAATCACTACGGCAGCAAAATCCTGCAAGTTGAGCCTTATCTTTTCGTCCAGGAAGAAAATGATGACCAGCGCCCCCATGGTGGTGAGCGTAGCGGCCAATACTGACATGAAAGCTTTCAGATTGTGTCGGCGTAAGATATGGTCGGTCATCACGATGATGTTGTCTATCACCAAATTCAAGGAAATGGTAATACCTGCCAGAGAGTACAACTGCATCTCCAGCCCGAACACATAGTAAAGAATGAAGGCCATGGCGATGTTGACACTCAAACCCGTCACAATCAAAAACAAGTAGCGCAGGTTACGGGTGATGATGGCTACAAAAAGCAGTAGGATAAGCACCGTCAGCCCTGTACGAAAATAGATCGTGTCCAGTTCCTTGCTGATGTATTCGGTAGCATCATAGCTGATTTGGATTTCATAGTTGTCGGGCATCGTACGGCGCACTTCGTCCATCACCCTGCGCACTTCCTTGGCCACGACCAGCTGATTAGCTGTCTCGTCGGCAGTGATGGAGAGGTAAACGGAGTTCAAGCCATTGATGCGATAGTAGGAAGTCGGCTCTTCCTCCGTACGGGTCACGGTGACCAGCTTATCCAGGGGGATATTTTCACCTTCGGGTGTCCGGACAAAAATCTCGCCCGCCACAAAGTTTTCCCGGTCGCCATCCGTCTTCCGCACCACCCGTATCCACTCTTGCTTTCCGCCCGAATCGAACTCACAGATGCCCAGAAACTCCTGGTCGTAGTGCTCAGCGATAGCCGCCTGTATATCGTTTACCGAAAGCCCCCATGCCACCAGACGGGCGTTGTCATACTCAATGCGCCACTCCATGGGGGTAGCCCCGCTCAACTCGACCTTATAAATGCCGTCCAAGGCAGCCAATAGCGGTTTTATCTTCTCCTCACCATATTGCTGAATCACAATGGGAGTGGCCGGCGCATTCAGTGTAAAGGTCATGAAAGGCCGCGAAGCCCCTTCATCCGAATGTTGGGCAGCAATGACCGGATAGCTTACCCCATCGGGCAACTGCGACCACAGTTGGCGAATCAGCGTCGACACCTCAAAGCGGGTGACATCTATGTCGGCATGTTTGTCCAGCTCTATCTGCAATCGGCCGCTCCCCTTGTCCGAAGTCGATTGGATGCTCTTGATGCCATTCACACGCGAAAGCATCCCCTCCAGCTTGCTTGTCACCTCCGATTCGATGACACGTGCCGAGTTGCCGGGCATCGTAAAAGTCACCGTCAGCCCGGGCATGGTGCTCGAAGGCGACAACTTGACCGGCAACAGAGGTGCCAATGCCAATCCCACCAACGACAGGCACACAAAGGTCACAATCAGCGTGAACGATGACCATGTCCGGGGTTGCTTTTCCTGCTTCATCCGATGCTCCTTCCTCCTTACAGATACATATCGAAGTCAAATCGGTCGGAGAGTGAAAAGCCCGACTCGAAGTCATACAAAGTCAGCTTCCGTATCTTGTAGTAGCTGAGCCAATAGTTCTGCAAGGCTTCTATGTAGTTCTTTTGGGCTTCCTGCTGACGGTTCAGGGCCAATGTCAGGCTGTTCATGTCCGACTTGCCTATGATGAACCGCTTGCGCGTCTCGTCATAGGCCAACTCGGCCAGGTCCAATGCCTCTTCGGCACTCGCTATCAACTCCTGCTGCACGTTGAAGTCGCTCACCGTCATCAACACATCTTCCTCCAGGCTGATTTCTTCCTGGCGAGCTGTAATACGCGCCACGTTCAGGTCGTTTTTCGCCATATTGTATTTCCCCTTACGCACGCCCCAGTCCACCAGCGGGATGGATACGGTCAGTGCCACCAAGTCCTGTTGCAACAGATTTTTGTAAGCCGCCCCCAAGTTATCGGCCACTTGGTTAAAACCGACACTGGCATTGATGCTGGCACTGAAGTATGATTCTTTTTTCGTCTTGTCCACATTGCGCTCGGCCTCCAGCACACTCTGCCGTTGCTCCAGATAGGTCGGATTATTCTCCTTCGCCAGTGCCAAAGCTTCATCCGCCGAAACGACAAAAGCTCTCGGACGCGAAGGCAAATCCAGTTCGATATACGTATTTTTATCCAGATTCAAAAACGTGGCCAACGACGACATGGCCCGCTTTCGTGTAATCTCCGCATTGCGCAGCGTATTGCGTGCATTCACCCGGTCCAGCTTCAATGTCAGCAAGTCGGCTTGCGAGATAGCGGCAATCTTCTGTCGTTGTTCGCCGATGGCATACAGGGTATCAGTCGTCACCACGTTGTCCATAGCCAACTTATATTCGGCTTCGGCCATAGCCAACTCGAAAAAATAATTCACCGCTTCTTCCGATACGCTTTCCGTGTTATAAATAAATTGCCTTTTGACCTTTTCAAACTTCAGCGGTTCTATCTTCCGATCCCATTTAAAGGCATTGTATCCCAACAAATCCTGCTCATAACCGATGCGGAAGGGCACGGTGGAAAACTGAGTGGACTTGGTGTAGCCAAAGTTTCGCATATAATCCAACTCGGAGTTAACATAAAACGTACCGCCCAGCAAGTCGAAATTCTGGGTGAGGCTTAACCCGGCACTGGCGTTAAACATCTGCTGCTCACGATACACGTCCAGATCCTGCTCGGAGTCATATCGTTGGGTGATGTAGCGATAATATTGAGCCGGCGTCAAGTTCAGGGTCAAACTCGGCAGACGCGCCGCCTTGTACGAGCGATACTCCCAATAGCCGGAAAGATACATGTTTTGGTAGCGGAAAGCCGACAACGAGCTATCGTTGGCCATGCGAATGGTATTTTGCAAACTGAGACGAAGCGAACGTTGCGCCTGTGCTCCCGCCGCACACCATACCAGCAACAAGCAGATATTAAGAATTCGTAGTTTCATGTTTTCTATAGATAAACCAATAAATCAAAGGAATGACAAACAAACTAATGATAAGTCCCACCAGCATGGTGCTGATCATGGCGATGGAGAGAGGGCGTTGCAACTCCGACCCCATGTCGGACGTAAACAACAGGGGTACCATGGCAAACACCGTGGTCAGGGTGGTCATGATGATGGCACGCAAGCGCCGGTGTCCTGCCGTATGGATGGCTTCCAACAGAGGCATACCCGTCTTACGCAGTTCGTTGATGCTGTCCAGCTTCAGGATAGAGTCGTTCACCACCACGCCACACGACACGATGAGACCGATAGCCGACATCAGATTCAAAGTGTGTCCCAAAGACCAAAGCAATACCAACCCGAAAGCGATGTCCATCGGAATCTCCGCCAACACAATCAGTGGCTGAAGGAAACTCTCAAACTGAGCACACAAGATGAAATACATCAGCAGGATGGAGATAAACAGAATCACCGTCAACTCGCCAATCATCTGCTGGTTGGAGAAGAAGCTGCCGGAGAAACTCACATCCCAGTCCGGATGTTCACTCACCACTTCCCTCACTTGATTGACCAGCTTCGGCGCATCTCCTACGCCATAAAAACTCAGCGGGATATATTCACCGTTGCGTCCGGCCGTAATTTCTTTCAGGTCTTCATCGGGCACCACCTTCACCAATTCCCGTAAGGGGACGTAAGCCACTTCCTGTGTATGGTCCGCCGGCTGTGCCTTGATCAATGTCTCGGCCAGCACCCGGTTGACCGTCATCTCCTGTCCTGCAATACCGATGGGCAGATATTGCTGGTAAGAACGAAGCATGGAGACCTCATTGTCGCGGAAAGCCGTGCGCAACACGTTCACCACTTCGCTATAGTCCACGTGGTACAACAATAATTTATTCCGGTCGATGACCAAATTCAGCACATTGCGGAAAGCCACCCCCTCGGGCACATACCCCGTGGCATGCACCATCTGTTGCTCCAAGTCCTTCAACTCGGCAGCATCCGGCACAACGCCTTTGTTCGCTGTCTGCAATTGGGCCACCACATCAGCCTCGCCGGTCACAAAGAGCTTTTCGAAGATAGTCACCGGTGGCAGGAAGGTCACCTGCGCATTCGGATACGAAGTCCGGATTTCCTCCGCCAACCTTTCTTTCAAGGGAGCGATGTCTTCGGGCTTCTCCGTCTTGAAGTAAAGCTCCGCCTCGGCCGCCGACAGCTCTTCGTCGGCATTCAGCACAAAGTCCTGCACCCCGACGTAAGCTGTATGTTCTTCTACCCGTCCGTCCGTCTTCCGGAGCAATTCATTCACCCGGCGGTGGTTTTCGTCCACATGGATGTTTTCATTCCACTCCACCCGCACCATCAACTCATTCTGGTCAATCTGGGGCATGCGTTCTTTCCCAATCACCCCAAACATCAGGACACATAGCGGCAACGTCAGTACCGCCCCCACCAACGTAATGCGCTTGTGGGCGAATACCCAGTCGATACCTGCGTCGTAGAAACGGGTCAACCACTCGTTTTTCAGGATGTGCTTGAAGTTGGCCGTGAACCAATTGTGTTTCCGCAGTCCTACCCGGAAGAAGAGCACATACAGCACCGGCAACAGCATGATACCCGTCAGGTAAGACACCATCAATCCCGAAGTAATGGAAAACGCTTCGTCCATGAAGATAGCACCTGCTATGCCGCTCATAAACACCAGCGGCACAAACACGGCAATGGTGGTGAGCGAAGAACTGAGCATGGGGGTGATCATCTCCGTGGTACCCGCCGCAGCCGCCCGCCGCAGCGAATATCCCCGCTCCTGATATTGCGACACGTTCTCTGTCACGATGATGGCGTTGTCTATCATCATACCTACCGCCAATATCAATCCCGAAAGCGAAATGATGTTCAGCGAAATTTGGCACAGGTAGAAGAAAAAGAACGTAATGACTACCGACGTAATCATGGTGATGCCAATGACCAGCGGCGAACGGAAATCGCCGATAAAGAACACCGCCACGATAAAGATAAACAAGAATCCCAACGTAAAGTTCTGTTGGAGGTTGGAGATGGTATAGTCCAACAATTCGGTCTGGTTACGGGTAATCTGAAACTCGATGTCGGGATAGGCTTGTGCAAAGTAGTCGGTCGTTTCTTTCAATTCCCTTTTCAGGTTGTCCATGTTTTCCTCGCTCTGCTTGATGATGGCCAAGGTGACAGCCCGTTTGCCGCCTGCCAACGAACGTCCCATCTCGTGCTGCGTCACCATGGCCACGCTGCAAATGTCCTTCAGCTGCATCACCCGCCCGTTTTGCTGGAAGTAGATGTTCTCCACATCCTCCGGCGTACGTAGCAACGAGGCAATGCCAATGTTGTATTCGTAGTAACCGTCGCGCACCAGCATACTGCCCGGCTCCACGTTGTTGGCATCGAGCACCGCTTCCAAGTCGGTGATGTCCATGCCCAGCCCTTCCAGTTTGTCCATGTCCGGCACAATGCGCAACATGCTGCCCGGCACTCCGGTCATATCGGCCATAGCCACCTGCGGCAACTGTTCGATGCGGCGCTTGACCACATTCTCCGCCAGTTCGCACAGGTTCAGAAAAGCTTGTTCGTCCGTCCCGGCATAGGGTTGTTCGTTCTTCAGCGTCAGATTCAGGTAGAACACGGGGATGTCCGTCGCACTGGCCTTGATGGCTTTCGGCCGGACCGCATCTTTCGGCAAACTGTTCATCGCGGCATCTATCTTCTCATTCACCTCGATGAATGCCAAGTCCGTATTGGTACCGAACTCGAACGACAACCGGATAATGCCCGACCCGTCCCGCGTTTCGCTTCGCAATTCGTTCAGTCCCGACACCTGCATCAGTTGTCGCCTCACCGGTGCCACCATCGTGTTCTCCAGTTCGCGTGCGGAAGCGTTCTCGCCCGTCACCTGTATCGTAATCTGCGGAATGTCAATGTCCGGCAGGAGCGACACCGGCAGCGAGAAGTACGTCACCAGCCCGATGATGAAGCAGGCCGTGAATGCCATCAGCACCGCTATCGGTCGTTGTATCAGGAATTTTACCATAGTTTCGCTCCCTTACTTCACCACTTCCACCGGCGCCTCATGCGCCAGGTTAATGTTTCCACTCACGATTACCTGGGCGCCTTCCTCCATGCCGTCGCCCGTCACTGTGTACTCCGTCATGTTCTCCAAGCCGGTCTGCACATAGTTCCACATGGCTTTGCCATCCTTCAGCGTGAACACCACCTGCTTGCCCGAACGCATCACCACGGCTGTCTTGGGGATGACCAACTGGTCCGGCACGGAACGCTTCACGCTGACCCGCACATTCATGCCGTCGAACAACCCGCGTCCATCGTCCACCAAGGCCTTCACCTTCACCATGCCGTTCTCGTCCACCAAGGGGTTGATTTCCGAAATGCGCCCCGCACAAGCAGAAACGCCCGCCGCATAAGGCGTAATGTCCACCCGGTCGCCCTTGGCTATCAATGGCAATTCGCTCTCCAGCACCGTGAAGGCCACTTCCATGTCCCCGGTGCTAATCACCCGGCAGAAAGGCTCCGACGCATCGGGCTTGTTATACACCTTCCCGGTGAGATTGGCCACGACACCGGCAAAGGGAGCCGTCAGCACCGCCTGCTCCAGTTCGTAACGTGCTTTCTCATAACTGGCCAGACTTTGCCCGTATCCGCTTTTCACCTCGGCCAGTTTCTTCACCTCGGCAGGCACATTCTCCATGCGATCCGGTGCATACCCCTGCCCTATCAGGACATCCTTCATCTCCAGTTCCGCCTGTCGCAAACTGTTCTCTGCCTGCACGAACTCATTTTCTAGCATAAAGCGGTCCAGTTCCGCCAATTTCTGTCCGGCCGTCACCCGGTCGCCGTTCTTCACGTAAATGTGTGCCACCGGCTCCGTTGTCAGCCGGAAACTCAGGTCGGCATACTGCCGGGCTTCCACCTTGCCGTTGCTTACCAGTTCGTGCTGGAAGTCTTTCCGCTTCAGTTCTGTCACGGTCACGGTCGTTTTGTTTTCAGGAAGCACCACAGTCACTCCCTGTTCTTCCTCCACAGCTTCCTTATCCTTGCTGTTGCAGGACACCATAAGCAAGCCTGCCAAGGCTAATACGGTCCAATTTTTTATCATAGTTCCCATTTGTTCAAATATTAACCCATTTCCTGTCTCATCAGCCTAATTCTGCCGCGAAGTTCTGAAAATTATTCATAACTAGCAAGAAAAATCGCTCACCATTACTCACCATCATCCATTTTAGTCCCAAAGTTCCCCCAACATCCTCCCAATCAACCCCCACTTTAGCACTCATAAACCCCTGGTTTAGCACCCGTAAAACCCTGGTTTAGCGAGCTCAACTGCCTGTTTAGACTACCTAAACCGGCTGTTGACAACGACGTATAATTTACTATTTACAATTTACTATCTACAATCTACCATTTACAATCTACCATTTAGTGCGCCGCAGGTATCGCTCGCGCTCTACCAACGGCTACTCATAGGCGAACCTCTCCGAGGTTCAGATTGAAGAATGTCCGTCATCCTCCCAAAGACGGTGGAACCGTCTCACCATGGGTAACCGTGGGTGAAGCGCGAGCGATACCTGCGGCAAGGCACATTCGTTACCTGAAGCTGCTGCAATTCCTCCCTCATCTCCCGAATGGCGGTAGACATCACTTTCGGCTCTTTGGTCAGTACCACTTGCCTCATCCTCTCAAACCGGGCACTGTCCCGGCAAGTCTCGGAAGCATACAGCTTCGCCAGCAAGTAGTAAGGATAAATCCTACCCGGCAGCCGATGGATCGAACGCACCAACCACCGCTCTGCTGCTTCGCAATCGCCTTGCAACTGGGCATTCTTACCCAATATGTTCAGGATCATCGGGTCATTACTCCGCCCAGCAGCCCGGCGCAAAAGCGTGTCGGCCTCGGCCTACCGCCCCAGCTTGTGCAAGCCGTGACCGTACTCGAAGAGGAAACTCCCCTTGTCCCCCAACTCGGGCAGCAACCGGCGATAGTCTTCCTCCGCCGCCTCGTAGGCACCTATCTGATAGAGCATCCGCGCCTGTGTCCACTCCCGGCAAGCCTGCTCCATGCGCTGGTCGGCAGTCAGCCGCCATCCGCCCCACAGGCCTGCCGCCAGCGCCAAGGCTGTCCATGCCCATCGTCCGTTAAGCAACCACAAAGCGGCCACCAAAGCCAAGCCCGTCACGCCGAAGGCCGGCACTTGCAGCGGATAGGACGAGAAGGCAAACACGCTCCCCGCCAACAAGGCACCGCAGAGCCCGTACTCTTCTCTTACTATCCCCATCGTCAGCGTGCCTTCCAGCACAAACAGGACCACGCCCAACACCCACCAACCGTGCTCCACAGCCGCTTGCAGGTATTCATTGAACGCATATTCCGGACTGCCTGCCACCCGTTCTTCCCACGGTTCGTAGTCCCCGGCGGCAAAATAGCGTTCCTGTGCCTCTCCATAGGCCACGGCAAAATTCCCGCTGCCATGTCCCGCCCAAGAATGTTCCATCGCTGCCCGCGCACTCATCCGCCACAGGAACAGGCGCCCCCGGGCCGAATCGGGTTTCAGCGTAAACAGCAACCCGCCGCCCAGCAACACCAGGCACAACCCTACGCAACTCAGCACCACCATCAGCCGGCGCTTCCTTTTCCACCCTTCTTTCCACCGGCGTCCCCAATGGGCATGACTACCGTACACCCACAGGCACGACACTCCTGCCGCCAACCAAGCCGAACGGCTCATGCCGGCCGGCAGCACGCACAGAATCAGCAGCCCCACTCCGGCAGCCGCCCAGCGCAACCCGCGATGCGTAGCCCGCAAGTAGCCATGCAGAGCCACCGGCAACACCATCGCCAGATAGCCCGAGTAAGGCCCCGGATTGAAGAAAGAACCCGTCAGCGCATACAGCGAATGCCCCGACGCCGTGAAGCCATACAGTTGCCGCAAGCCCCAGACCGCCTCCACGCCGCCCAGCACCAGCAAGCTGCCCGACAGCACGGAAGCCAACGAAGGCATCTCCCACTTTCTACCCAGCCATACCGTAGCCAGGATACAGGCAGCTGCCAAAGGCATCGTCCGGTCGAACCACACCCATTGGCTCACCGTCTCCCCGGCCGGTAGGTCAGCCGAAGTCACCAGCACCATGCCCAGCGGCACGGTCACGGACAAAAACAATATCAAAATTCTTACCTGTTTCATCATAATACTAAATGAAGAATGAAGAATGATGAATGAAGAATTTATATACTTTACACAGAGTGACACCTGCGGTAAAGATGAGATGCTTCACTCCGTTCAGCATGACAGCATGATAAGTACGTTGCATGTTACATCCCCAAAATTCTTCATTCTTCATTCTTAATTCTTAACTCTTAGTTCTTCATTCTTAATTCTTCATTCTTAACTCTTAGTTCTTCATTTTTAGTTCTTCATTTTTAGTTCTTCATTTTTTACTCAATCTTCTTCATAAATCGGTTCCATCTCCAATCCCCGGTCAACGGATCTACCGACTTCCAGATTCTCACCGCTCGCCCCACGATATACGGCTCGGGTAGCAAGCCCCAATAGCGCGAGTCGCGGGAATTGACCATCTTATCGCCGGAAACAAAATAATAGTTCTCCCGGAACCGGTAGCTGCTGATGATGCTGTCGCCCAGCCACACCGTGTCGCCACGCATCGTCACTTTCTTCTTCTGCTCCCATTCCATTGCGTTCCGATAGAGCAGTACGTTCAGGGAATCCATCTGCACCTCGCTGCCCCGCTTCGGAATGTACAGCGGTCCGAACTCCCCGATGGTCCACGGCACCTCGTCGCGGTTGGGATAGCTGCGCGTCACGATGCCGAAGTCCTCTGCCCGTCCGTGCTGCAAAAGCTGTTGCAGTTCATCCTGCGCCGGTACACAGCCCGGCACTTCCGGACAACCCGACACCCGGTAGTGTGCATCGCGGATGGTCAGCGTGTCGCCCGGCACTGCCACACACCGCTTCACGTAGTACAGCGTCACGTCAAAAGCAATCGAATCCCATCGGCCCGGATAGGGAAAGTTGAACACCAGCACATCGTTCCGCCGGAAGTCCCGCCAGCCCGGCATGCGGTGTATCTCGACTTCCTCCTTGTTCAGCGATTTCAGCAAGTCGAACAGCCGGGCGCCCGTCGAACACTTGTCCACCAGGATGTTGTCGCCCGCCACCAGCGTCGGTTCCATCGAGTCCGACGGAATCTTGAACGAGGTCACGACGAACACCTGCAAGAACACCCAGGCGAGAATGACCAGACAACCGTAAAAGGCAATGTCCAAGGCTATCGTGAGAATTTTTTTCAAGTTACCCCAAAAATGCGTCATAACATTATACCCATAATTAACTATCATGTTGGGTTCAACCTCTTTTCACCTACCGCCCCGCCCTTCGGGCACCCCGCCTTCCAGAAGGTGGGGAGTTTAAATTCTTCACTCTTCATTTTTAGTTCTTCATTAAAGAAGATTCTTCATTCAATTTGAATCTGCAAATCGGCTGGTCATTGTTCACATCCGTAGCCCAAAGGATACCCGCCTGTTCGTCCACCGCAATACCGCTGACGTAGCGGTCCAGCACATAGCGGCACAGCGGCTCGCCTTGCAGGCTGAACACATAGAGGTACCGCCCGCCATCGGGCAACGACTTCCCTTGCTGTGCGCTCTGCATCAGTTCCTTGAACGTGCGCCCGCTGAACACCGCATAGATGGCACGCTCCGTCACCTGCACATCGCCGAAGCCCATGATGCCCGACGGGATGCCATAGCCTTGCGAAATCTGGAACCGCGGTTCACCATTAGGACCGACAAGCACCGTATGCGTCCCCTCCTTCCGATGATACACCTCCAGCACCTCGCCCAGTTGGGTAGCCGCCACCCATACGCCGCTACGCGCATCATAGTCGATGAAGCTGCGCCATGCCTGCGCATAAGCCGGACGCGCCTGCTCCAGCTTCTCGGTGTCCTTCGTAGGAATGTCGCCGATACGCTCCCGCAAGCCGCCCTGCCTGTCTACTAAACAAAAACGGCTCTCGCCCGTATAGTCGGGCACAAAGAAGGCTGTGTCGCCGCAAGCCACGAAGTCCAGCGGACGAAGTATCTTCTCCTTATCCAAGGTCACCGTCTCCTGCAAGCGTGGAAAACTGTCCGCAGCGGCATAGCGAAGCAACTGCCCCTTGCCGCTGTCCAAGACCCACCAGCTATCCCCCGCATAACGGATATTCTCTGCCGAAGTCAGCTCCGTGGGAGCCTCGCCCCGCGGACCGAAAGAACCCGCATACCGGAAGTCCTCCCCCCGGAACGCATGAAAATAATAGTCCTCGCCGTGCAGGTCGAACACCACGGTCGTATCTCCCTGCCTGCGGATGCGGAAGGGATAACGGAACAACGCCGTGTCCAGCGGCACCGTTTCCCCCTTCAGTTCCACCGTCTGCGGAAACTCCGTGTAAGTCTGAACTCCTTCCACTTGCGGCTCACGACTACACGTCGCCAACATACTGAGGGATAAAATCCCCATCAAACATTTGTTCATATCTATTAGTTATTTAAGTTTTTTGTCAGCCATCACCACCAAACCTGTTTACCATCCTCGTAAGTAAAAATTCGTTCTTCTTTTCCCTTCGTCAGGTTGCGGAGCAGGAGCAAGGCATTGCCGGGCACGTTGTCATACGTCAGGTATTGCAACTTGCGGCTACCTGTCTGCTTTCCCAGGCTCTGCCATCCCTTGTCCCAATAGAACAATTCATAAAGTTCGCCCTCGCGGATAAAGTTGTCATCCGTGCGGGGTAAATAAATCAACCGGCTCACTTCCACCATTCGGCCGAAGTCCAGCCCCAGCCAGGCATCGGTTTGGTCCGGTCCGGCAGAAGTGAAGCTCAACACATCGCCATCGAAAGCACGACTCATGGTCACCATGCTATCCAGCCATCCGGGATTATAATTGCCCATTACACGGCCTTCCACCCGCTTCCCGGCTTGGTCATACACCTCTATCTCGGCCAGGTTGCCTTTCGTCCGCATGGGCGGCACATATTTCATGCAACGATACTGCCCTTCAATCGTTCTTGTCTGGAAAGCATATTCCTGTAACGTATCCACCCACAGCGTATCGGACTCTGTAAAGCGCAAGTCCTTACCGAACACAAAACAGCCGCCCGCCATGTCGTCTGCCCATAGCTTGGGATTACGATCCATGAACTTCCGCCACAGGATAACGCTCTGCCGATGCAAGGTATCCGGTTCCAGTACGGTCAGTGTGCCCGCTTCGTCCACCCGGACCGGATGATAAGCGGGGTAATACTTGCCTTCATGGAAATAGACCGGGAGATACACCGCATTCCGCCCCATGTCCTCGAAACGGTAACCGCTTCTGTCCCGCTTGCCATAGGCTACCGGCTTCCATGAATTTTGGTCGAACACAGTCAAGTAGGCATACGCAGGTTTCCTGCCGCTTAAGGGAAAAACTTCCTCCAATACTACATCTGTCACCGGGATGTAAGCTGCGGTCATATCTTTCAGTTTCGGATTGCTGAATAGTTCCGGGACATCCGTTTCGTTCTCAATAAGGGGACGGTAACTTCCATAGCTGTCCCGATAAATTTTGGACGGACGGTAGACGAACCGTTCTACATGGGTACCGAGCGGATCTGCATCGCCCAACTGGATAGGATAATTCTTGCCGTCCACTACAAGGGTGGTCCACTCGTGTCCCATGGCATGGTTGCTCCAGTTGGGAGTGGATTCATGGATAATGGGAATGCCCAGACTGCGAAATATATAAAACGACCAGGCACCATAGCTACGACACGAACCGATGCGCATGCCTTCCAACGAAGAAGGACGAAAATCGGGTATATGAGCAGGAGTAAAATACCGGTGTCCTACAATCCGTCCGGCTATGGCGGCATACACACTGTCAATGCAGTCCGTGCCTACTGAATCTACCACAGGTTGGTATTTCGCCCGGAAATCCTGCATCCACGGCTCCAGCCGTTCGTTGCCTACCCGGTAAGGTAACAGGTATTCACAAAATTCTTCGAACGACAAACTGCGTGCCCACGGCGACTGCCACGCTTCAAAAGCGGCATCGATATGGCCAATCAAGTAGTCCGCTTGGATGGTTTGCAGGTCATACACCTTAGTGAGCGTTTGCCATTGCGACGATTGGTAGATGGAATCATAGAAGGCCCGCATGTCTTCGTGGTCCACCTCCGGACAAGCCTGCAAGCTGTCCAGCAGTTCATAGTATCGGTCCAAGAAAGGCCCGTCCAAGGTATATTGTTCCGGCATGTTGGCTATCAGGAACTCAGCTGCTGCCCGTTTCTGTAGTTCGTTCTGATAGTGTTGCAGCACGCTTTCCAGTTCAGCACGATGGGTTCCCGCCTGTTCCAACGCTTGTTCCAGACGGCTGTGTTTCTCTGTGCAAGCCATCAATGCAAGCAAGCAAAGAATTCCTATGATATATTTCCGTATCATTTTATAGTAAAGAAAAATAGGTTTATGGGCAAAATACATT
>CALUOT010000037.1 GCA_944322355.1 uncultured Bacteroides sp.
TTGGATTTGTGCGGCATATTCGGCCAGTCGTTTTTCGTCGATGCCGTATTGCTTACTACCCATTAAACTCTCGCCGCTGAGTTTTAAGAGGATTCGTTTGTATGTTGCCATATCTTGTTATTTGGTTTACCGAAATGAATTTGGTTAACAAAGATAGGGCAAATCTGTGAAATAAGAAAGAAAATGTGCGCGAAGCTTGCAAATAATCTGTATTGACGCATGAACGAACTTTGAATCCCGCTACTTTTACGTCCCTTTCGTACTGCCTCGCTCCTCTCTTTGCACTACCTTGATGCTGTCTCTAAGCCTTGAAGTAAACGTCTCTAAGCCTTAGAGTGAATGTCTCTAAGCCTTGGAGTGAATGTCTCTAAGCCTTAGAGTGAATATCAAGGTAGTGCAAAGGGAGGGAGTGATTTCTACGAAGAGGGTTGTGAGATATTTTGGTTTAGGAGAATGAGTCTTCCGTGCTTTGCAGATGCTCTATCAGCTTCCGATAAAAGGGATGTCGGGACAGCGTATCGGCTTCGCCTAAAATGACCAGTTTCATGCGGGCTCGAGTCATGGCTACGTTCATGCGGCGTAAATCGTTTAAGAAACCTATTTGTCCGGTGTCGTTGGCGCGGACAAGGCTGATGAAGATCACGTCGCGTTCTTGTCCCTGGAAACCGTCTACGGTGTTCACGCTAAGTAACTCACGATAAGGACGGAAGGTGGAATTGGCTTTGATCTTGCTGCGCAAGTATTGTACTTGGGCTTTATAGGGAGAAATGATGCCGAAGTCAATACGTTCTTCTCGGATACGATTCCCGCCGATTCGTTCGATGTACTTTTGTAATTCAATGAGTAGCAAGTCGGCTTCCTGTCGGTTGATGCGTCCGCCATCTTCTCCGATACATTCTTCTTTGAAATTCATGCCCGAGGTGTTTATCCAAGTGATGGGTGAATCCCAATCGAGAATGCTCCGATAGCGTACTTCGGGTGCTGCCTGCAATTGTCCGTTGTAAAACCATTCGGATGAGAAGCGCATGATGGCTTCATTCATGCGATATTGCGTGGTGAGCAGGGATATGACTTCAGGCTTGTGAGCAACGATTGTCTCCATTAAAGTACGGCCTAAGCCGCCTTGCATGGCTTTATAGCATTGGATGGTAGGAGGGAGTTGTTGGTGGTCGCCTGCCAATATGACTCGGTCGGCCTTGCGGATGGCTATCCAGCAGGCGGCTTCGAGAGCTTGGGCCGCTTCGTCAATGAACAGCGTACCAAACCGGTGTCCGCTCAACAAGCGGTGATTGCTGCTGACAAGGGTAGAGGCTATGACATGGGCGCTGTCCAGCAAGTCTGCATTGATTTGTACTTCTAAGGAAGTGGCACGGTCACGCAGGCGGCTCATCCGATTGCGCAAGGCTTCGCGTTCGGAGTAAGTGCTTCGTCGGGCATGGCTTCCCAAGGTACGAAGTTCCTTGCGGATGCTCCACAGTTCGGGATAAGCCGGATGTGCCTCAAAACGACGTTCGTAAGTGAAGGACAGCATTTTATCGTTGACTCGGGTGGGATTACCAATACGCAACACGTTTACGCCGCGATCTACCAGTTTCTCTGAAATCCAATCGACGGCTGTATTGCTTTGGGCGCATACCAGCACTTGAGGTTCGCGATGCAATGTCTCGTAGATGGCTTCTACTAATGTTGTGGTTTTACCGGTGCCCGGAGGACCATGGACAATGGCTACGTCGCGGGCGCAAAGCACTCGGTTTACAGCGGCTTCCTGGGTGGTATTCAACCAGGGGAAACGAACGGGATATAGCTCGCGGAAACCGGCTTTCACATGCCCCAGCATGATCTCTTTTAATTCGGCCAGACGATTGTCCTTAGCACGTATTACGTCGCTGAGGGCTTCGAACATCGTGCGATAACTGGTTTCGTCAAAATAAAGTTGTACTCCCAGTCGGTCGATGTCTTGTACTTCCAATACGGCTCCTGCGCCTGGCATGACGATCACCATACGGTTTTCTTCGGCATAGCTGATGGTGCCGATGCTATTTAAATAATGTATGTGGCCGTCGAGATCTTGGCGGAAGAAACAGACGGGACGTCCAAATTCGAAGGCATGTTCGATGTCCGTGTCTTCGCTTCGTGTTACTTCCATCACCAATTGATTGAGCGAGTTATAATAGGTACGTCCGGCATTGGCGGGAAACCAGCATAGGCCGCGTCTCACCTTGTGTGTTATGCCCATGGCCTCTGTTTGTCGTTTGAACTCCTCCTTTTCATATTCATACTCCATGCGGAGTAAGAGTTGCTGTTGCTGGAGATGGAGGGTGGAGTTGTTTGTCATAATTCATAAGTTATGGGCAGAAAATGTGTGGCTAATCATATCTTCCGCGCGAAATCGTGCAAAAGTACGTCCTTTGCTTGAAGAAAACAAATTCTGCAGGTAGAAAATCAGAGAAACTGATTGAGTGAGAAGTTTGCTTTATTCGTATCTTTAAATAAATGAATTTAATTAAAAAGGAAAATAACATGAGAAGAATAGTTTGGGCTATTGCATTAGTATGGATGAGTGTGTGCGCGTGGGCACAGGGAGATGCCAGTTCATGGAATTTGCCTCAGGCTCATCCACGCTATTTGACCTCTCCGCAAGGGCGTGAGGAGGTGTTGCGTCTGGTCAAGCAAGAAGATTGGGCGAAAGATGTGTTTGATGAATTGAAGCAACGGACGGATGTCTACGTATGTCGGACGGATACACAGCCTGATTGGTTATATAGCCGTCTAGCCATGTATTGGGAGTCGCATGCTACGGATGTCTACGTGAAGGGAGAATCCTTTGATCATGCCGGAGGGAAGAAGGCACCTGTGCCTACGGTACGCTATACCGGGACTCGCGGCACTGCTACCAATTATCGTAGACCTCGATTAGAAGACGTCATACCGTATGATGACGATGAGTCTGGCAACGTGACTTTTCACAACAAGACACTGCCCGGTGAGCCTTTGGAGAAAGTGCATCCTTCGAAAACCGGGCGAAACATTGAAAGTCTGAATCGGGAAATCATGGGCATTGCCCGCGATGCGGCTTTCCTCTATTGGGTGACGCAGGAAGAACGATATGCCCGCTTGGCGGCAGGGGTATTCGATACTTACATGACGGGGATGTATTACCGTCATGTGCCAATCGACTTGAATCATGGTCATCAGCAAACGTTGGTAGGGATGAGTTCTTTCGAGGTCATTCATGAGGATATTTTGAATGAGATTGTCCCGCTTTACGATTTTCTTTTCGATTATTTGCAGACGAATTATGCCGATAGAATGGAGCTGTATGCAGCAGCTTTCAAGAAATGGGCGGATAATATTATTGATAATGGTGTGCCTCATAATAATTGGAATCTGATGCAGGCTCGCTATATTATGAATATCGGCATGGTGTTGGAGGACAATCAGCATTATGCCGATGGCAAAGGACGGGGATACTATATAGATTATGTATTGAATCGTTCGAGTATCCGTCAATGGAGTCTGAAGAAGTTGGCCGATTATGGGTATGACTTGCAGACAGGTATTTGGGCTGAATGTCCGGGCTATAGTGCGGTCGTGTTGAATGACTATACTGGATTTACGACGCTTTTCGACCGAAATCTGGGTTTCGACTTGACCCAAGAATTGCCGGTTATTCCTCGGGCAGTGGCCGCTATGCCTCAATATCTCTTCCCCAACCGTATGGTATGTGGTTTTGGCGATACGCATCCGGCTCCTTTATCCACGACTCCGGTGAAGCGGATGATACAAAATGCCCAAGCTAATGGGAAACCGGAGCAGGAAAAGTATTTTACGGCCTTGTTGAAGTGTTTGGATCCTTCGGCCGGTGAGGCAGAAGCGAGTAAACGAGTGCCCGTGGCGGTGACTTCTTTCTTCGAGGACAAGCCGTTATCACTCTCTGGAGGAGACAATGCCACCGCGATAGAATCTTACGTGTCTTCTTTCTTCCATGCTCCTAATGTGTCATGGCTGGTGCAGCGCAACGGTATGGATGCCCGGCATAGCCTGATGGTGTCGCTCAACGGGAGTTTAGGCAATCACATGCATGCCAACGGCATCTCCATGGAACTGTATGGCAAAGGGTATGTGCTGGGGCCTGATGCGGGCATTGGACAAAATTTATATAGTGGTCTCGATTATGCAGAGTATTATTCTCAGTTTCCCAGTCACAACACCGTGTGTGTAGATGGGGTTTCCTCCTATCCGGTGATGAAAAGCCATCACGCTTTCGAACTCCTTTCGGGTTATCCCGGACAAGTGGAACCGGGCAGTGGTTTCCCTCAAGTAACTTATAGTGAGGTTTACTTTCGTGAGCCGGAGACACAGGCCGATCAAACTCGCCTGAACAGCATCGTCACGTTGGGTGAGAAAGGCGGTTATTATGTAGATATCTTCCGAAGCCGCAAAGTGAAGGGAGGTGACAAGATGCACGACTATTTTTATCACAACTTGGGGCAAAGTATGACGTTGACAGCTTCGGATGGGAGCGACTTGGATTTACAACCTACGGAGGAACTGGCTTTTGCCGGAGCTCATCTTTATGCTTATTCTTATCTTTTCAATAAGAAGTCCGCTCGCACAGCACGTGATGTCAAGGCGGTATTTACCATGAAGATGGCCGGCGGGGACGACATTGCGATGAACCTGTGGATGAAAGGTGAAGCAGATAGAGAAGTATTTACCGCCCTTAGCCCTATGACAGAAGGTTTGAGCCGTATAAAAAACATGCCTTATTCAATCAAGGATCAGCCTACGCTGACTTTTGTTGCCCGTCAGGATGGTGAAGCTTGGAGTCGTCCGTTTGTCGCGATATATGAACCTTCTTCTGTTCATGAGCCGGAGTTGATTCAATCGGTCACTTTCCCGGAAGTAGCAAGTGAGGGAGAAGGAAGTCAGGTCGCTATCAGCGTACAACTGAAAGACGGACGTCATGATTTGATTCTTTCGTCCGACCGGGCTGACGGGGTGTGCGAAGCGGCCGGGTTGAGTGCGAAAGCATCTTATGCTTTGTGGAGGCGTAGTGCGGATGGTAAGGACGAATTATTCTTTTTGGGTAATGGTACACAGATGCATACTTCGGACGTGAGTTTGCAGGCAGCTTGTCCCGTCTCTGTTTTGATAGAGCATAAAGCAGACGGATGGTATTATGATGCTTCGGGAACTTGCACGTTGATTTATAAAGGACGCACTTATCATTTAGAGAAAGGAAAATATCAGTATTTGTTTTAATCATTCTTCATTTAGGGACATCGTGTTCGTTAACGGAGCGAATTACGGAAATTTATCCGTAATTCGCTCCGTTTTTCTTCTCTAATCAGATTATTATTTCTTAACTTTGCGGGCAAATTAATGAAACCATTATTTTTAATCAACACATGGCAAATGTAATTAAGTTACGCAAAGGCCTTGACATTAACCTGAAAGGCAAAGCTGCCAAAAAGTATGTCCCAGTGAAAGAGCCGGGTTTCTATTCGATAGTCCCCGATGATTTTACGGGCATTACTCCTAAGGTAGTGGTCAAAGAACAGGAGTATGTGATGGCCGGAGGACCCTTGTTTATTGACAAGAACCATCCTGAGTTAAAGATTGTTTCGCCCGTGAGTGGCGTAGTGACAAGCGTTGAACGAGGTGCACGCCGTAAGGTGATGAATATCGTGATTGAGGCGGCCACTGAACAGGATTATGAAGAATTTGGCAAAATGGATCCTGCCAAAATGAATGGCCAGCAAGTAAAAGAAGCACTACTCAATGCCGGTTTGTTCGCTTTCATCCGCCAACGTCCCTACGATGTAATTGCAGATCCGACGGTGGCTCCGAAAGCGATTTTTGTTTCTGCTTTCGACAGCAATCCGTTGGCTCCTGATTTCGAGTTTATTCTTCAAGGAGAAGAAGTTAACTTCCAGACAGGGCTTGATGCATTGGCTAAGATGGCAAAGACTTACTTGAACATCAGTGTGAATCAGAAAGCTATTGCATTGACTCAAGCTAAGAATGTGACCATTACGGCTTTTGATGGCCCGCATCCGGCTGGTAATGTGGGTGTGCAGATCAATCATATTTCGCCTGTAGTGAAAGGTGAGACGGTATGGACCATGGGGGCAGAAGCTGTTATTTTCATTGGTCGATTGATGAATACAGGACGTATTGATTTGACACGTAGCGTAGCCGTAACGGGTAGTGAGGTTAAATCGCCTGCTTATTGCAAACTGAAAGTGGGAGCCTTGCTGACTTCTGTTTTCCAAGGTAATGTGACTGCGGGAAAAGACTTGCGTTATATCAGCGGCAATGTACTGACGGGTAAGCAAGTGTCACCTAACGGTTATTTAGGAGCTTTCCATAATCAGTTGACGGTGATACCCGAAGGAGATGAAGTACATGAATTCTTGGGTTGGATAGCTCCTCGATGCGACCAGTTCAGTACGAGCCATTCTTACTTCAGTTGGCTGATGGGTAAGAAGAAAGAATACGTTTTTGATGCCCGTGTGAAGGGAGGCGAACGCCACATGATTATGTCAAATGAGTATGATCGTGTCTTTCCCATGGATATCTTCCCTGAATATTTGGTGAAGGCCATTATCGCGGGAGACATTGATCGGATGGAGGCTTTAGGTATTTATGAAGTGGCTCCAGAGGATTTTGCTTTGTGTGAATTCGTCTGCTCGTCTAAAGTAGAGGTGCAGCGCATCGTGCGTGCCGGCTTGGACATGCTTCGTAAAGAGATGGCATAATATAATTTGATAAATGAATAAATTGTAAATAAATTAAATGAAAGCGTTAAGAAATTATCTCGACAAGATAAAACCAAACTTTGAGGAGGGCGGCAAATACCACGCGTTTCGTTCGGTGTTCGACGGTTTCGAAACTTTTCTTTTCGTGCCCAACACTACTTCGAAATCGGGAACGCACATTCACGATGCCATCGATAGCAAGCGTATCATGTCGATGGTGGTCATTGCATTGATTCCTGCTTTGTTGTTCGGCATGTATAACGTGGGTTACCAGCATTTCCATGCTACCGGAGCTGAAGGTGGTTTCTGGGAAATGTTTATTTATGGTTTCCTGGCTGTATTGCCTAAGATTATTGTTTCCTATGTTGTGGGACTCGGCATCGAATTTGTCGTGGCTCAATGGAAAAAAGAAGAAATTCAGGAAGGTTTTTTGGTTTCGGGTATTTTGATTCCCATGATTGTTCCTGTGGAATGTCCTTTGTGGATGCTTGCTGTTGCTACGGCATTTTCCGTAATCTTTGCTAAAGAAGTATTTGGTGGTACGGGTATGAATGTGTTTAATGTAGCTCTTATTACCCGTGCATTTTTATTTTTCGCTTATCCGACGAAGATGTCTGGTGATGCGGTTTGGGTATCAGGGAATTCTATCTGCGGTCTAGGACAGACAGTGGATGGACTGACTGTAGCAACTCCGTTGGGCGTAGCCAAGACTTCTGTTACGGCTCCTGATTTCTCATGGGACATGGTAACAGGACTTATTCCTGGTTCTATTGGTGAAACTAGTGTTATTGCTATTGCTATCGGTGCTGTGATTTTATTATGGACAGGTATTGCCAGTTGGAAAACAATGTTGTCTGTGTTTGTAGGAGGTGCTTTCATGGCATGGATATTTAACGTAGCAGGTCCTGATACAGCAGTCGCTCATATGCCTTGGTACGAACATTTGGTGTTGGGTGGTTTCTGTTTTGGTGCCGTGTTCATGGCTACCGATCCTGTGACTTCCGCTCGTACAGAAACGGGTAAGTATATTTATGGTTTTCTGATTGGTGCCATGGCTATTATTATTCGCGTGCTGAATCCGGGTTATCCCGAAGGCATGATGCTTGCTATCTTGCTGATGAATATCTTTGCTCCGCTCATTGACTATTGCGTGGTACAGAGCAACATCAGCCGTCGTGAGAAACGCGCGCTCGCTAAGTCTAACCATTAATAAACCGAATACGAAAATGAATACCAATAGTAATAGTTATACTATCATTTATGCTTCGGTAATGGTTATTATCGTGGCATTCTTGTTGGCGTTTGTCAGTTCTTCGTTGAAGGAAACACAGAACAAAAACGTGGAAATGGATACGAAGAAGCAGATTCTGGCTGCGCTCAACATCCGAGGTGTGGAAAATCCTGACGCCGAGTACAGTAAATATGTGAAAGACATGCTGATGAATGAGGACGGCACTCTGACTGAAAATACCGACGCTTTTGTGACCGGATATGAGAAAGAAGTGAAAGAAAACAACCGTCTGCATGTCTTTGTGGCCGACATTGACGGGGCAAAGAAATATGTCTTCCCTGTGTATGGTACGGGCTTATGGGGTGCCATCTGGGGCTATGTGGCCTTGAACGATGACAAGAATACGGTGTATGGAACCTATTTCTCTCATGCCAGCGAGACTCCAGGGCTTGGCGCAGAGATTGCGGGTGAATCTTTCCAGAATGAGTTCAAGGACAAGAAAACCATAGAGAACGGTGAAGTGGCTCTCGGCGTAGTGAAGTTCGGAAAGATTGAGAAGCCCGACTATCAGGTGGATGGCATTTCGGGAGGTACCATCACTTCAGTGGCCGTAGACGCCATGATAAAGGGTTGCTTAGGCAATTACAAGAAGTTTTTAACCAATAACGAGGGGGAGGAATAAAAGAATATGGGACAATTGTTTTCAACTAAAAATAAGGAAGTATTCGCTACGCCGCTCGGCATGAACAATCCTGTTACCGTACAGGTACTGGGTATCTGCTCCGCGCTCGCTGTAACGGCTAAGTTAGAGCCGGCTATTGTAATGGGACTTTCCGTGACGGTGATTACTGCATTCTCCAATGTGGTGATTTCGCTTATCCGTAAGACCATTCCCAATCGCATTCGTATTATCGTGCAGTTGGTAGTAGTAGCCGCATTGGTAACAGTGGTAAGTGAGATTTTGAAGGCATTTGCCTACGACGTGAGTGTGCAGCTTTCCGTATATGTGGGTCTGATTATTACGAACTGTATTTTGATGGGACGCTTGGAGGCGTTTGCCATGATGAACGGGCCGTGGGAGTCCTTCCTTGATGGTCTGGGGAACGGATTGGGTTACGCCAAGATCCTGGTCATCGTGGCTTTCATCCGCGAGCTTTTAGGTTCAGGCACATTGCTCGGATTCAATATTCTGAATTACGAGCCTATCAAGGAACTGGGCTATGTAAACAACGGCTTGATGCTGATGCCCCCCATGGCACTTATCATCGTGGCCTGTATCATCTGGTACCAGCGCGCCCGTCATAAAGAGTTGCAAGAGAAATGATTTCTGGTAGTATGACACTACTAAACAACTAAAAAAGAAATATCATTATGGGAGAATTTTTTAGCTTATTCATTCGTTCCATATTTGTGGACAACATGATATTCGCCTTCTTCCTCGGCATGTGTTCTTACCTGGCTGTGTCGAAGACGGTGAAGACTTCCGTCGGATTGGGTATCGCAGTAACGTTTGTTCTGGTTGTCACCCTTCCCGTTAACTATTTACTACAAACCAAGGTGCTGGGTCCCAATGCCATCATTGAAGGGGTAGACTTGAGTTTCTTGAGTTTCATTCTGTTCATTGCCGTCATTGCCGGTATCACGCAGTTGGTTGAGATGGTAGTAGAGCGTTTTACTCCTTCGCTTTACGCTTCGCTCGGCATTTTCCTTCCGTTGATTGCTGTTAACTGTGCCATTATGGGTGCGTCGCTCTTTATGCAGCAACGTATCAATTTGGGTATGAGTGATCCGAAGTACATTGGCGGAGTATCTGATGCCATTTCGTATGCGTTGGGCTCTGGACTTGGTTGGGCATTGGCTATCGTTGGTTTGGCTGCCATTCGCGAGAAGATGGCTTATTCCGATGTGCCTGCTCCGCTGAAAGGACTGGGTATCACGTTTATTACCGTAGGCCTGATGGCAATGGCATTTATGTGTTTCTCAGGTTTGAACATTTAATTAAGAAAGGAGCGTTACAATGGATATGAATTTGATATTGGCAAGTGTCGGGGTATTCCTTGTGGTTATCCTGTTGCTTGTAGTCATTCTGTTGGTAGCCAAGAAATATTTGGTTCCTTCAGGTAATGTGAAACTGACGATCAACGGTGAACGGGCGTTGGACGTGGCCTCGGGAGGTACGTTGCTCAATACGTTGGCTGTTAATGGGGTATACTTGTCTTCTGCTTGTGGTGGAAAGGGTTCGTGCGGACAATGTAAGTGTCAGGTTGTAGAAGGAGGAGGGGAAATCCTGCCTTCTGAAGTGCCTCACTTCAGCCGTAAGCAACAGAAAGACCATTGGCGTCTGGGTTGTCAGGTGAAGGTAAAGGGTGACATGGGTATCAAGGTACCCGAAAGCGTATTGGGTGTGAAGGAGTACGAATGTACTGTTATTTCAAACAAGAACGTGGCAACCTTTATCAAGGAGTTCAAGGTGCAGCTGCCGGCCGGTGCCCACATGGACTTTATCCCCGGTTCGTATGCACAGATTAAGATTCCTGCATTTACCATGGATTATGACAAGGACATTGACAAGAGCCTGATAGGTGATGAATACTTGCCCGCATGGCAGAAGTTCAACATGTTCTCGCTGAAGTGTGTCAATCCCGAGCCGACCATTCGTGCCTACTCCATGGCCAACTATCCGGCCGAGGGCGACGTGTTCATGTTGACTGTACGTATTGCTACTCCGCCGTTTAAGCCCGATCGTAGTGGCTTTATGGATGTAAATCCGGGTATTGCTTCATCGTACATCTTTACCCTGAAGCCGGGCGATAAGGTGTTGATGAGCGGTCCTTACGGTGACTTCCATCCGCACTTCGATTCGAAGAAGGAGATGATCTGGGTAGGTGGTGGTGCCGGTATGGCTCCTCTGCGTGCACAAATCATGCACATGACTAAGACGCTGAACACGCGCGATCGTGAAATGCACTATTTCTATGGTGCACGTGCCCTGAACGAGGTCTTCTATTTGGACGACTTCCTCAATTTGGAAAAGGAATTCTCCAACTTCCATTTCCACTTGGCACTCGACCGTCCCGATCCGGCGGCAGACAAGGCGGGCGTGAAGTATACGCCGGGCTTCGTTCATCAGGTAATGTACGAGACCTATCTGAAGAACCACGAAGCACCCGAAGACATCGAATACTACATGTGTGGTCCCGGCCCGATGTCGAATGCAGTGGTGGGTATGCTCGATGGGCTTGGAGTCGATTCTGAAAGTATCATGTACGACAACTTCGGAGGATAATAGCTCTCCGTTATATCATCTTTATCATAGAGGGTGTGTCAGGGCGATGCACCCTCTTTTTTCTGTATAGTAATGGCTTATGATATCTACTACTGAACTATTGGCTAATCTGAAAATCGGGGAACTGAACCCGATGCAGCAGGCCGTGGGCGAGGCTTATGACCGTGCCGGCAGTCTGGTTGTCCTTTCCCCCACGGGCACGGGGAAGACGCTTGCCTTCCTGCTGCCTTTGGTGCAGAGGCTCCGGGCAGATGTGCAGCAGGTGCAGGCACTCGTCTTGGTGCCTTCACGGGAGTTGGCCGGGCAGGTCGAGCAGGTCTTTAAGTCGCTGAACACTTCCCTGCGGGCGATGAGTTGCTACGGGGGGCGGCCGGCCATGGACGAACACCGCACCATGCGGGGAATGAATCCGCAGGTCATCATCGGTACGCCGGGACGCATGAACGACCATCTGAAGAAGGGCAATGTGGACGCCGGAGGTATCCGCACGTTGGTGATTGACGAGTTTGACAAATGCCTGGAGCTGGGCTTCCAGGAGGAGATGGCTGAGGTCATCGGGCAGCTGCCGTCGTTGGACAAACGGGTGTTGCTTTCGGCCACGGATGCCATCGAGTTACCACGCTTCGCCGGGGTCGGTGCCCGGTGCGTGAAGCTCGACTTCCTGACCGGACAGTCTGCCAACGAACGCCTGGACGTGCGGGTGGTGCCATCGCCGCAACGGGACAAACTTGACACGCTCTACCGCTTGCTCTGCACGCTGGGCGAGGGCACGACGCTGGTGTTTGTCAACTATCGGGAGAGTGTCGACCGGGTGGCGGCTTATCTGAAGTCCCGGCGCTTCCCTTGCGAAGCCTTCCACGGCGGCATGGAGCAGCCCGACCGCGAACGGGCCCTCTATAAGTTCCGCAACGGGAGCTGTCCCGTCCTGGTGTCGACCGACCTGGCGGCTCGCGGGTTGGACATTCCCGGCATCGACCACGTCGTCCACTACCACCTGCCGACCAGCGAAGAGTCGTTCATCCACCGCAATGGGCGCACGGCCCGTTGGGACGCTTCCGGCACCTCCTACCTGATACTCCATCCCGAAGAGCCGCTTCCCGCCTATCTGGCCTCCACGGTGTCGCCTTTCTCCCTGCCCGAAGTGGTTCCCGCCCCCATGCGGCCGCGCTGGGTCACCCTCTACATCGGCCGGGGGAAGAAGGATAAACTGAGCCGGGGGGACATCGTCGGTTTCCTGTGCAAGAAAGGCGGCCTCACGAGCGGGGACATGGGCACCATCGACGTCAAGGAGCACTATGCCTTCGTGGCCGTGGCCCGCGGCAAGGTCCGGCAACTCCTGTCGCTGATTCGGGGGGAGAAGATAAAGGGGATGAAGACGCTGATCGAAGAAGCCCGCTGACGACCGTCTATCGAGCCCGCTGACGACTACCGTAAGTCTCAACCTTTCTCATCCGTATGAGAAAGGTTTTCTTATACGGTTGAGACAAGTATTCTTATACGTATGAGACAAATAGTTTCATCCGTATGAAACAACTAGTTTCAGTCGTATGAAACTACGTTGAACTACGTATCTCCCCGGTGACCTCTTCCTAGGGAGGGCAAAAAAGAGATGCTATCCGGCGGGGATTGCTTCGTAAATCCGTATCTTTGCACCGGATTATAAAAAAGATAAAGAACGAGTATGATTACAGTTACGAATGTTGCGGTGCAATTTGGAAAGAGAGTATTGTTCAACGATGTCAATCTGAAGTTTACCAACGGCAATTGCTATGGCGTCATCGGTGCCAACGGGGCGGGGAAGTCGACCTTCCTCAAGACCATCGCGGGCGAACTGGAGCCTACGAAGGGAAGCATCACGCTGGGACCGGGCGAACGCCTTTCGGTGCTGAGCCAGGACCACTTCAAGTGGGATGCCTATACGGTGATGGACACGGTGATGATGGGACATTCCGTCCTGTGGGACATCATGAAGCAGCGCGAGGCGCTTTATGCGAAGGAGGACTTCACGGACGAGGACGGCTTGCGGGTGAGCGAGCTGGAGGAGAAGTTTGCCGAGCTGGACGGCTGGAATGCCGAGAGTGATGCGGCTGCCTTGCTGAGCGGATTGGGCATCAAGGAGGACAAGCACTATGTGCAGATGGGCGACTTGAACAACAAGGAGAAGGTGCGTGTGATGTTGGCGCAAGCCCTCTATGGCAACCCGGACAACCTCTTGCTGGACGAGCCGACGAACGACCTCGACATGGAGACCGTGATGTGGCTGGAGGAGTATCTCGCCAACTTCGAGCATACGGTGCTGGTGGTGAGCCACGACCGCCACTTCCTCGACTCCGTCTGCACGCATACGGTGGACATCGACTATGGGAAGATTAATCTCTTTGCGGGCAACTACAGTTTCTGGTATGAATCGAGCCAGTTGGCTTTGCGTCAGCAGCAGAACCAGAAGGCCAAGGCCGACGAGAAGCGCAAGGAGCTGGAGGAGTTTATCCGTCGCTTCAGTGCCAACGTGGCCAAGAGTAAGCAGACCACCAGCCGCAAGAAGATGTTGGAGAAACTGAATGTGGAGGAAATCAAGCCTTCGTCGCGCAAATATCCCGGCATCATCTTCACTCCCGAACGCGAGCCGGGCAACCAGATACTGGAGGTGGCCGGGCTGACGAAGACGCTGGACGACGGCACGGTGCTCTTCCGCGACGTCAACTTCAACGTGGAGAAGGGGGATAAAATCGTCTTCCTCTCGCGCGACCCGCGTGCCATGACGGCCCTCTTTGAGATTATCAACGGCAACCTGAAGCCCGACGAAGGCCGTTACAACTGGGGCGTAACCATCACGACGGCCTACCTGCCGCTGGACAACACCGCCTTCTTCAACACCGACCTCAACTTGGTGGATTGGTTGAGCCAGTTCGGCGAAGGCAACGAGGTGTACATGAAGAGCTTCCTCGGTCGTATGCTTTTCTCCGGCGAAGAGGTGCTGAAGAAAGCCAGTGTACTTTCCGGAGGTGAAAAGATGCGTTGCATGATAGCCCGTATGCAGTTACGTAATGCCAATTGTCTCATTCTGGATACGCCTACCAATCATCTCGACTTGGAGTCTATCCAGGCATTCAACAACAACTTGAAGATTTATAAAGGCAATATCCTTTTCTCCTCGCACGACCACGAATTCATTCAAACCGTGGCCAACCGCATCATCGAGCTCACTCCGAAGGGCATCATCGACAAGATGATGGAGTATGACGAATACATCGCTTCGGATCACATCAAAAAGCTCAGGACGCGTATGTATGGGGACTGAGCGGCAGGATAAAGAGGAAGCGGGCGCCGTGGGTGTAGCTGCTGTCGTACTTCACTTCGCCGTCTAGGCGGTCGGCGATGAGGCGACAGATGGTTAGCCCCAAGCCCATGCCTTGTTTGAAAGCATCGACTTTGTAGAAGCGGTCGAAGATGAATTTCACTTTGTCCGCCGGGATGCCGGTGCCAGTGTCCGACACGGAGAAGGTGATCTTGCCTGGCGTCTCGGCCAGTGAGCAGTGGAGGTGTATCTCGCCTTTGTCGGTATATTTCTCCGCGTTGGTAAGGAAGTTGACGAGCACTTGCTGGAGGCGTCTGTCGTTGCTCACTACCTGATAGTCATCGTTCACTTCCGTGGTGAAGCTCATGGCTACATTCTTTTTCGCCCGGAAGGCTACGGATGCGAGGGCTGCCCGGCACATGTCGTTACATCGACAGGGGGCAAGTTCCATGGTGTATTTCCCGCTTTCGAGGTCGGAGATGTCGAGCACGTCGCTGATGAGCGTGGTGAGCAGGTCGGTGTTGTAGCGAATGAGCTCATCACATTCTTTTTTCTCTTCTTCGGGCACCTGGATGCCCGGTGTGGTGAGCACTTGCGAGAAGCCTACGATGGCGTTGAGCGGGGTGCGTATCTCGTGGGTCATGTTTTGGATGAAGGTGGTTTTGATCTTGACCGCTTGCTCGGCCCTATCGCGGGCGATGGTCAGTTCCCGGTTGGTCTTGTTCAGCGTTTTGATTAGGCGGTTTCTATTGTAGAAGTAGATGCCCAGTAAGCCCAGGCAGGCGCAAAGGGAGAACATGATGATTCGGGTGTTTGCCAGCTCCAGTTCGGTATTTTCCAGTTCCAGATCCTTAGCTTCCTGTTTGATGCGTTGGTTGTCCAGTATAATGGTCATTTCGGCCAGATCGGACGATTGTACCTGGTTGATGACGGAGTCACGGTAGCGGTGTTGCTTGTGACAATAGGCCAAGGCTCGTTTGTAGTCGCCGCTTCGTCGGGCAATGTCCATCATGACTGCATAGCGGTTGTTGCCAATGAGCTTCCCTGCCCACTCATAAGCTTGGGGGTAGTCGCCCTCCACCGCCCATCGGTAGGCTTGCAGGATGAGAAGCTTCCTCCTTTGCACGACGCCATTTTCTTCCATTTCCCGGAGGCAGTCTTTAAAGAACCGGAGGAATCCCTCCTCCTCTTTCATAGCATAGAGTATCAGGCATTTCTCCAGTTTCCCTCCCATGCGGTTGGCGTAGGTTTTCCCTTCACGGATGGCTTTTTCGGCATACGCCAAGGCGACGTCCAGCGAGTCCGGCTTCCGCACCCGGTAGTATTCGGCCAGTCGTGTGTAGAGTTGGGAGGGATCTTGTTCGGGTAGGTACTGGTGGGCGTACTCCAAGGCTTCCTTGTAGCACCTCATCCCCATCTCTTCATCTCCTCTTGCGCTGTAGATGTGGCCTTGGGTGCGGATGCACGAGTATAGGCCGTAGGCGTGCTGGTCTTTCAGGGCTTGGTTTTTCATCTTTTCCGAGTAGTGCAAGGCGGCGAGGGACTGTCCGCGGTTGAGCAGCCAAATGATGTGGTTGTTGGCGGCGTAGTAGTAGTATTGCAGGTAGCCTTTCTTACGTGACTCTTCCTGCAAGCGTTTTACGGCGTTGACAAAGTACAGGGAATCATTCGTGTCCATGTAGTAGGCGACGGGCACGGTCAGGGCGATGCATTGGGCTTTGGGGTCGCCGTAGGTTTCCGCCAGATGGTAGAGTGAGTCGGCTATTTGCAGACCTTGGGGCTGATGGCCATACTTTACGGCTTGCCGGTAGATAGTGTAGAGGGAGTCGTTAATTTTGTATGGGTTGTTTTGTGCTTTTGCGGGAAGATGGGTTAGCATCATGAGAAGCACGGGGATGAGGGAATAGATGTATGACTTCATGGTTCTGTTTTTTGCTTTAGCAGGAACTCGTCGATGGCCTTTTTGTAGGTGGCCTTGTCGGCGGCTCCACTAAAGAGTTGGGGCATCTCGCCTATGGGGATGAGCACGAAGAGCGGGATGCTGGTGGCGTTGAACAAGGCAGCCAGTTCGCGTTCCTTGTCCACGTTCACCTTGTAGATGTAAATCTTGCCGGCGTATTCCTTGGCAAGTTCCTGCATGATGGGAGCCACCCGTTTGCAAGGGCCGCACCAGTCGGCATAGAGGTCGATGATGGCAGGGCGGTCGCCTTTATACTTCCACTCCTGGGCATTTTCGTAGTCGAATACTTTTTCGATGAACAAGGCTTTGTCCATCGTCACCACTTCCTGTGCGTGCATAGCTATGGCGCAGAGGGTGAATGTGAGGAGGAATAGAGCTTTCTTCATGAGGGTCAAGTAGCTTTTAGGGGACAATACTTAGTTCGTCGATGAGGTGCGAGGCACCTGCATACTTCTCGATAATGAAGAGCGTGTAGCGGATGTCCACGCAGGCGGCGCGTTGCGAGGCGGGGCGGAAAGCGATGTCTCCCGTCAGACCTTCGTAGTTGCGGTCAAAGGCTGTGCCGATGAGCTCGCCCCGGGCATTGAACACGGGGCTTCCCGAGTTACCTCCGGTGTTGTCCGTATCTACGATGAAGCACACAGGCATGCGTCCGTCCGTCAGGGCATAGCGTCCGAAGTCTTTGGCTTGATAGAGTTGCTTCAATTTGTCGGGCACCACAAACTCCCAGTTGTTCGGATCTTCCTTCTGCATGACACCCTCCAGCGTGGTGTAGTAGTCATTCACTACTCCGTCGGCAGGCTCGTACGAAGCAACTTTGCCATAGGTCAGGCGCAAGGTGGAGTTAGCGTCGGGGTAGATGGCTTGCCCGCTCGCTTGGCGTAGGTCCATCATGCCTTTCACCCACGTTTTATGAGCCAGACTGTAGTCGCGGTTGGCATCCATCATGGCGATGGCGGTTTGCAGTAGCCCGTCGGTGATGGAGTACTTGAAGAGTACCATCCAGTCGCTCGTGAGCTTGTATAACTTGGGCTTATGGATGAACTTGTCGAAATTCTCGCGGCTGCCGAAGATGGAGTATTCGAAGCAGGCGTCGATGAACTTGTCCGTATCGCCCTTGAAACGTTTGTCTATTACTTGGAAGATGCCGATGCGTTGTTCCTGAGGAATGTACCGGGCATACGTACGTAGCATCTCCTTGCCCACTAGCTTTTCCACTTCGGGGTAGGGGATGGAGGCAAAGTAGCGGTCGGCTGCTGTGCGAAGGCTGTCCGTGGCAGCCTGTATGCGGGCTTTGTCCTTGCTCTTGAGGGCGGTGACCAGGGCGGCTGTGTTGGGGATGCGCATGAAGTCGAGTGCCGTCACTAAGGCTTCCTGGATGGCCTGCTGATGGTAGAGGGCGGGGCGTCGCTGGGCTACGATGGCGCGGATGCGGTCGAAGGCGGCTTGGTAGGACGTGTCGCCCAGTTGGCGTCCGCGTTGCAGCAGGGCTTCTTGTTGGGCACGCTTCGTGTCGAGTACCCCCAGGCGTATGAGGCCTTCGTTCATGCCGATGGCGTTCTTCCAATAGTTGGCGCTGGAGGCATACTTGCTGGCATAGTGGATGCGTACACCGTCGTCCTTCAGCATCTGTTCCATCAGCACCCGTTGGCGGGCATCACGCACGTGGTGGCGCATGAAGTTGGTGGTCTGCATCCGTTCCTCCACCTCGTCGGCTATCATGTAGCGCCAATTGCGTCCGGGGAAACCCATCACGAAGGCAAAGTCACCTTCCCGATAGCCGGTAAGGCTGATTTTGAGGTGTTTCTTTACCCGCAGGGGGACGTTACTTTCAGCATAAGGCACGGGGTTGCCGTCCTTGTCGGCATAGATGCGGAAGAGAGAGAAGTCGCCTGTGTGTCGCGGCCACATCCAGTTGTCCGTGTCGGCACCAAACTTGCCGATGCTTGAGGGTGGCGCGCCCACCATGCGGATGTCACTGTACACCGTCTTCAGGAAGAGGTAGTGGCGGTTGCCGCCATAGAAGGCTTTCAGCTCGGCCTTGTGCCCGGGAGCAAGTACGATACCCTGCTCGTCGAGGAAGCGTTGGCAAACTTTCGCCAAGTATTTGGGCGAAAGGTAATTGGTTCCTTGCGGATCGGCGTCTACTTTCAATTGGGTTTGTACATAGTCCGATACGTCCAGGATACGGTCGATGAAGGTTACTGTCAGTCCCTTGCAGGGAAGTTCTTTCTTCCGATTCATGGCCCAGAAGCCGTCCGTCAGGTAGTCATGTTCCACTGAACTGTGCTGCTGGATGGCGCCGTAGCCGCAATGGTGGTTGGTCAGCACCAGGCCTTCGGCGGAGATTACTTCGCCCGTACAGCCGCCTCCGAAGTGCACCACGGCATCCTTCAGTGCCAGGCAGTCGGGGTTGTATATGGAGTCGACGGGGATGAGCAAGCCCAATTCCTGCATGGCCACGGCGTTCTGTTGACGTAGGTCGGTCAGCATCCACATGCCTTCGTCGGCCAGGGAGGGTAGTGCGGAAGTGGTGGCAAGCAGCAGGGCGAGGAGTAGTTTCTTCATCATGTTTTATTTTGTCTTTGGTTTTGAGATGACAAAGATAAGTATTCTGTCCGAAGTGACCAAATTTTCTGGGAGGACAAGAGGCGCTTTTTTTCGCTCGTCCGTGTACCCAATTCTCATCCATCTGTCATTTTGACACTTTGACTTTCCCAATCGCTGAGAATCGCGTATTTCCGACCGAAGTATGTCCCGGTGGATTTCAAGCGAAGGGAAAACGGTTTTTGTCCTTCATTCACAATGAAATAGGCCTAATTTTAACACTTGAAAACGCGCGAAATAGAGCCAAAACCGGCCTGTAGAGGCCCGAAATCCCCGCATTTCTTTCTGAATCTTGACAAATCTACCCTCAAAAACCGCTTAACTACTCATGGATAGTTACCCAACTACCCGTGGAAGGTTGTTTATTTACCCATGGAAGAAGTAATGTGATGCCTTGGAAGAAGCAATGTTTTGCCTCAAAACATCGTATGTGACGCATCGGAAGCCTGTTTTTTACAGTCTTTAACGTCTATTTTTCAAGAATAAAAAAACGATAGAGTTAACAGAATGAACGAATTTGCGACATTTTGAAAGATAATTCAAAGTTTTGCAATCAGTTGTGATTAAGGCACTGCCTCCTCGAAGGCGTTCTTTGAAAACAGAAGAGGCGGGGACCGGAAAAATATTTTTGCCCGGATAGTCTCGAATTTTGCCCACATAGTTCAGGATTTGGGTCATTTAGTCACCCAAACGCTTTGCAAGGGGTTGCTTTAATGGTGGATGTTGTGTAACTTTGTTTGTAAAATCATAATAAATAAAAAAACGAGAAGATTTTTATGGAAACACAAGCAGAGAATAGGACAACGTATGTGCCGCCTTGTGTGGCTTGCGTGGAAGTAGCCGTGGAAACGGGCTTTGAGGCCAGTGTGGGCAGCGGAGCGAACGAAAGTTTTGGAACAGAAGAGGGCGTGTGGGACGACAAAAAAAAAAAAAAAAGAGGAATTATGATGAAAAGACATTGCTTTTACGGGTTCTTGTCAGCAGTGGTTCTGCTGGCAGGATGTAACGCGGATCATGAATTTCAGCTAAACAACGCCGGTGGCAACTGTACGTTGACCGCTGTGATAGAAGACGGGGCGGATGCGGCTTCGCGTACGGCCATTGGTGAAGACGGCCAGGTGCTGTGGGAGGAGAACGACCGCATGGGTGTGTTTGTCCAAGGGGATGCCAAGAGCATCCCGTTCACCTTGGCATCTGGCGCAGGCCAGGTTTCGGGCAACTTTACGGGAAATCTGCCTGTCGGGGGGCAAGTCTCGTTGGCTTACTATCCGTACGAAAAGAATGAGGATGCCACGCTGGATGGCAACACGCTGACGGTCACACTCCCCACTGACTATGCGTACAAAGGGAACAGCTATGCGCCGATGCTGGGGACAGTAGACGGGAATGGCAATCTCCAGTTCAGACATCTAAGCGGATTACTGAAAATTATTCTGCGGGATATTCCTGAAGGTGCCTCCCGGTTTGTCATCGCCTCCGCCGACAAAGCGTTGGCCGGTGAAGCCGATATTGATATTTCAGCTCAGGAACCCATCTTGCATTTAAAAAGTCAGGAGCAAAAAACGGTGACTTATACACTTCCTTCCGAAACAACGGCAGAGGAGCTCATTTTCTACGTCCCGTTGCCGGTGGGCACTTACCCGAAGCTCACCGTCAGCTTGATGCAGGCGGATGGTGTCACGCCGTTCTTCGAACGCACCATCACGAATCAAACGGTGAAGCGTGCCGTCATGGTGGAATTTCCCGTACTGAATGGCTTGACAGGCGAGGAGTATGTGTTGAGCGAGAAAGCCAAGGTAGTAACAGAAGAAATGGCATCAAAAGTTACATTGGCCAATGAAGAGAGCATGACACTTACCTACAGCGGAGTAGAAGCTACGGACATTCCGCAAGAGGGAGAGATTATTCTATCCCGTCCAACCGAGAAGCTGCCCTACGGCCTTATGCGAAAAGTGAAGTCAGTGAAGCAAAATGGAACATCTTACACGGTGGAGACCGAGCCAGCTGCCCTGAGTGAAGCTTTCGACAAGTTGTATGTCAACGCAAACGTTGAATTAATTCCTGAGGAAGGTAGCGATGCGCAGACGAGAGGATTGTTAGACCATATCTTTGTAGATAAAACCTATTCGGAAACTATAGCCGTAAAACATCAGGAAGGGAACGCCACAGTTAATGGGACAATCGATCTAGGTGGAAGAGCTATTGTTAATATTGATTTGGACAAAGACAAGAAAATGGATTTTGGCACTTTCACGTTGGAATTGACGCTGCATCCGACCGCTGATTTGAATGTAGAGTATGAACAGGAACGTAAAGAACTTGTCCGGAAGAAGCTGAAAGAATTGCCGTTTATGCCTATAAAAGTCACGGAATTTGTATACATATTTCCGGTTATTACACCTTATTTTGTCGTGGAAGGTGAAGGGAAAGCTAACTTGTATGCGAATTTTGATGCGGAATGTAGATGTGTGTTAGGGGCACAATATAGAAATGGAGTTTGGGAAACGACAAGGAATCTTGGTTCTATGGCCAACTTTGAGTCTTCTTGGGATGTGAAAAGCGGATTTTCCATCAGCGGAAGTGCCTTTGTCGGAATTGACAATGAAGTGGCTTTGAAATTCTATAATCAAGATGGCATGAAAGTGTACTTTAGTCCTAAGGTTGGCGGTGAAATTGAAGGTGAAGTAAGTTTGGATAATACAATGGATGCCTCTCATTTGGAGTCAACTTTAACTGAAGCTAAACTGCATGCAAGCCTATATGCTACAGGCACGGTTGGTGCCGACGCTTCTTTATTAGTGCCTGGGAGTTTGCAACTTCAAAAAGAAATTGCCAGAATTGTCTTTTGGGAGAAAGAAATCTCGTTAGTGCCCACCTTTAAGAAACTGGCGGCTAAGGTAGCATCCGCCACGACCCGGGCTGCCGGCAGCTATGCAGCCACGGTGAATACGGAAGTCAGCGGAGAACTTGCCATGAAAGACGTAGAAGTCGGGCTGGCATTGGTGGATGAGAACGACATGCTCGTGGCAGATACACAGTGGGGGTACAACGGAGGCAAGACGTATGAAGAACAACCGGATGTCATCGTCCCGTTGGAAAAAGAATTCCAAGGCTTGCAAGGAAATTCTACCTATAAAACCTATCCGTATATCGTCTCTCCCGCTTTTGAGGACTTGGCCGAAGGTGGCAAAGTGCTGCTGAAGGAGCAGGCGGTGGACATTTCGACAGGAAGTGATGAGGATCGGGAAGCACTGATTCGTCTGTACAAGGCCAGTGATGGTGAAAATTGGAAAGTAGACAGTCTTTGGTGTTCGGATGCACCCTTGTCCGAATGGTATGGCGTAAAAACGGATGATGCCGGACGAGTTATTGAGTTGAATTTAAGTAACAACAATCTGAAGGGTATTGGCATTATTTCTGTCGACTATTTATCTAAGTTGGAGAAATTGGATGTATCGGGTAATCCTTTGACGGATGTTTCTGGTATAATGGAGTGTGGCAACCTTCGTTCGGTGAATTTAGAGAATTGCACTGAATTGGTGTATGCTGCATTTTCAAGAGGCTCCGTTACAGATGATATTAATTTGAAAGGTTGCGTCAACTTGGAAGAATTGTTTTTGCTTCCTGAAAATAAATTCGTTACCAAATTAGATATATCCGATTGCAAGAAGCTACGCCGTCTTGGATTAAATGCAGATATGGACGAATTGGATTTAAGCGGTTATGCTAACTTAGAAGAATTGAACGCACATAGTTCACGGATAAGCAGTATCAACCTTGCCGGTTGCACATCCTTGAAAAACGTTTTTATACAAAACTCTTCCGTGGAGAAACTTGATCTTAGCGGATGCTCGAGTTTGTATTGGCTTCAATGTGATGGGAACCTATTAACTACGTTGGATGCAAGTGATTGCGTGCAACTTTATACTTTATATTGTAATAATAACCAATTAATAAGCTTAAATGTAAAGAATTGTAGGGAATTAACAGAGTTGCATTGTAATGACAACCAATTAAAGTCTATAGATGTATCCGATTGTACTCAAATGTACAAGTTATATTGCGGTAATAATTTATTGACAACCTTAGATTTGAGAGGATTGACGCAGTTGCATGAAATCTGGTCAAGAGGTAATCGAATTTCTAAGATTTATCTTTCGGTTAGTATAAGTAATCTTATTTTTGTCGGTGAACAATGGGGGGTACAAGATAAAGAGCAATATCCTGAACCTTATTATCACGACGGCTATCCATATCCTGAGTTTGTTATTGATTTATCTTAGCAAAATGTGAATAGAAGGAGGCTGTCTCAAAATAGAAAATAGACCAGCCTCCCTTTGTACACCGTATCATGCCACAGTAGCAGCTCGTTGCATCCGGGCAGCCACGTCTTCAAGGCTTGGGAAAGTTTGTTCAGTTCTCCCTGGGTGAAAAAGACGGCACAATATTGCCGTTCAAGCGTTGATAGAACCACGCCGCACTTTTCCCGAAATAGGTTTTGGCCAATGCAGACAGTGAAATGTCCGCCATGACCCAAATAGGTCGATGACGGACATTTGCTGTATGAATAGGAATGATTTATCGTGCAATCACAAGCCGAACGAGAAGTGGTCGATCGAGTCGTAAACCACGCTCGCCAAGCTCAAAACGATGATGCCTGCCGTGCAAATCAGCAAGCTGGCACGTGTGTAGTTGTCGCTGCGGAAAGTAGCAATGGGGGCATCGGAAGGGGTGATGTACATAGCTTTGACAACCCGCAGGTAATAGTAAAGCGAAATTACCGTGTTGACCAATGCAATGAACACCAGCAAATGGAAACCGCTGTGGAAGGCTGCCGCGAAGATGAAGAACTTCGAGAAGAAGCCTGCGAACGGCGGGATACCGGCCAGTGAAAACAAAGCCAGCGTCATGAGGAAGGCTAAGCGCGGATTGGTGCGATACAGACCATTGTAATCGTCCAACGTCACTTTACCTGCACGCAGGGCTACAATAGTGATAACGGTGAAAACACCCAGATTGGCAAAGAGGTAGATGAGCACGTAGTACACCAACGAAGTCATACCTTGCGATGTCCCGCTGATGATACCTAGCATGATGTATCCCGCTTGCGAGATACTACTGAATGCCATCAGACGCATCAGGTTTTGCTGACGGAGGGCGAACAAGTTGGCCAGGGTGATGGAGACGATGATAATCCAATAAAGCATCTCTTGCCACTCAGAAACCATCGGGGCGAACACCTTGTAGAGGATGGTCATCAGCACAAAGGCCGCTGCTCCTTTGGAAACCACGCTCAGATAGGCAGTCACCGTCGTGGGGGCGCCTTCGTAGACGTCGGCCGTCCACAGGTGGAAAGGTACCAGGGAAATCTTGAATCCCATGCCGGCGAAGAAGAAGACGAAAGCCATGATTTGCAAGGCATTACTGTCGATGCGTTCGGTCAGGTCGGCAAAGTATAAAGTTCCGGTCGTGCCATAAATCAGCGAGAGGCCGAACAGCAACAGGCCGCTGGAGAACAGAGCCGTCAAGATGTACTTGGCACCTGCCTCGGCCGAGTGATGGCGATATTTGTCGAAAGCCACCAAGGCAGCCATCGGGATGCTGGCCGTCTCCAGGCCGATGAAGAACAGCAGGAAATGTCCGGCCGAAATCATCAAGTACATACCCAGCAGGGTGCTGAGCGTCAAGAAGTAAAATTCACCTTGCTTCACCGCCGTTTCCGGGTGACGCATCCACTCATGAGCCATGAGGAATACGATAAGCGTACCTATGCTCAGGATAGATTTAACGATATGCTGGATGGGGCTGTTGTAGTACATGCCACCAAAAGCCTCTGTCACAGGTCCCGGCACGATGGTGACGGCAATGTGAATCAGCATCAGCGCCACTGGCAACATGGTGTTCAGCACCGGGCGTCCGTCGCGTTTGTGTGCGTCGGGGCTCATGAAAAGGTCGGCAATGAAGAGGATGAGCAGGACAGCTATCAGGGACAGCTCCTCTTTCATCACGAGAAATTGACTGTAGTCCATAGAATCAATATCAATTATCAAATCTCAAATATCTCAATTATCACAAATCACAGTTATCAGTTAAGCACATTGACTATCGGCAATACACTTTCGCCAATCATGTCGCTGATCCACCAGGGAGCCATACCCAAAGCTGCCACGCAGACGATAAGGATGATGACGGCTGTGCGCTCATCCCAAGTGGCATCGGTCAGCTCTAAATGGTGCTTGTTGGTGCAAGTGCCATAAAGAATCTTCCCCACCAAGCGCAGGATATAAACTGCCGTGATGACAATGCTACACGTGGCAATGACCGTCCATGTACGATGGAAAGTGTCGGCATGTTCGAAGGCGCCGTTGAAGATGGTCATTTCGGCCACGAAGCCGCTCAGTCCCGGCAAGCCAAGGTTGGCCAAACCGGCAATGACATAGCACACGGAGAGGAAAGGCATGATTTTCATCAATCCGTTCAGCTCGCGCACGTCGCGGGTGTGTGTACGTCCGTATATCATACCAATGAGTGCAAAGAATAAAGCGGTCATCAGTCCGTGGCTCAGCATCTGGAGTACCGCACCCGTACAAGCCGTCTGGTTCATCATCAGGATGGCGAAAAGCACCAGGCCGCAGTGGCTCACACTGGAGTAGGCGTTGATATATTTCAAGTCGGTCTGTACGCAGGCCGAGAAGGCTCCATATACGACCGAGATACCTGTCAGCACCAAGAAGATCCATCCCAATTCTTGGGCTGCTTCCGGCATCAGGAACATCGCAATGCGGAAGCATCCATAACCTCCCAGCTTCATCAATACGCCGGCATGCAGCATGGACACTGCCGTAGGCGCTGAAGCATGACCGTCGGGACTCCATGTGTGGAAGGGGAACAAAGCACCCAGCACACCAAAGCCCAGGAAAGTAAGCGGAAACCAGATGCGTTGTTGTTCGATGGGGATGTTATGCAGCCCGGCTATCTCCAGTAAGTTCATCGTTGTGCCGCCCGCACCGTAGTAGATGCCCAGAATGCCTATCAGCAGGAAAGCCGACCCACCCATCAGCATCAGCGTCAGTTTCATGGCGGAATACTCTTTGCGGCCCGAACCCCATACGCCAATGAGCAGATACATCGGAATCAGCGCTACTTCGTAAAACATAAACATGGTGAACAGGTCGATGGAGATGAAGAACCCAAACACACCCAGCGACAAGAAGGTAAACCACAGGAAATATTCCTTGGTGAGCGGCTGTAAACGCCACGAAGCAAAGGTTCCTGTGAAAACGATAATGGCCGACAGCAACAGCATCACCACTGAAATGCCATCCACGCCCACCGAATAGTGGATGTTGAGAGCCGGGTACCATACGACGTCGGCACGATACAGCATTTCATCCGTCGCCCCGGCACTGCGTGCATGAAGATACATCACCGTGAGTGTCACCGCCAGTGCAACCAGCGCCGAAGCTCCCGTTACCATCACCGCACGTATCTGGCTGATGTTGCGGCTCAACCAAAGCCCCAGCAGCATCAACAGCGGAATCAGAACAAATAAGGATAAGAAGTTCATATCTTTTGCATTATTATATTAACAGAATAAGAATCAACGCCAAGGCACCCAACAGGAAGACCAGCGCATATTGCTGTACACGGCCACTCTGCAACGTACGCAGCGAATCGCTCGATGCTTCGGCTCCCCAAGCCAGGAAGTTGAAGAAGCCATCCACTACATGACGGTCCCACCAAGCAATGGGACGACTGATGCAGGCAAAAATAATCCGGTGCGTGATGAATTGGTATACTTCGTCGATATAGAAGCGGTGGTAAGCAGCCGTCCATAAACCACAGAAGCGACGTTGCAGGGCGTCAGCCAGAGGTTGTCGTTCGTACAGGTACATCGAGGTAGCAATCGCAATGGCCGTAGCAGCTACGGCAAGGCTTGTGCCTGCCACGGTCCAATCTATATGGATGTCGTAGGCCTGGCCATTGGAGGATACCAAATGTCCGAAAGGCAATGCCCATCCACATACCACCGTGATGGCGGCCAGGATAATCAGCGGTACGGTCATCGTGAGCGGGCTCTCGTGCGGCGTATGCTCGGCGTGCAGTTCCTTGTTTTCCGTGCCCCAGAAGATGCCGAAGTAAAGACGGAACATGTAGAAGGCCGTCATACCGGCGATGAACGTCATCACCCAACCCATCACCGGGCTGAACTGGAAGCAGGCGGCCAGAATCTCATCCTTTGAGAAGAAGCCGGAGAGCGGCCAGATACCCGCAATGGCCAAGCAGGCGATGAGGAATGTCCAGTGCGTAATGGGCATATATTTGCGCAAGCCTCCCATAGCCGACATCTCGTTGCTGTGGACGGCATGGATGATGCTGCCCGCGCAGAGGAAGAGTAACGCCTTGAACATGGCATGGGTGAACAGATGAAACATACCGGCCATGTAGCCCAAGCCACCGTGATGCGGATCAGCCGAGGTGCAGACACCCAGCGCTACCATCATGAAGCCTATCTGCGAAATGGTGGAGAAAGCCAGCACACGCTTGATGTCGCTCTGCACGCAGGCCACGCTGGCCGCATAGAAGGCCGTGAAAGCACCCACATAGGCCACGATGTGCAACGTCTCCGGTGCATAGCCAATGAACAGCGGGAACATACGCGCCACCAGGTAGACACCGGCTACGACCATCGTCGCCGCATGGATAAGGGCACTGACTGGCGTCGGACCCTCCATGGCATCGGGCAGCCAGATGTGCAACGGGAACATGGCACTCTTACCGGCACCGCCGATGAACATCAGCCCCAAGGCCAATGGCAACATCGCTCCGCCTTTCACCAACGTCAGCTCGTCGGGCGTGAACGTATAAGTCCCGGCATAGTAACCATATATCAGGATACC
>CALUOT010000038.1 GCA_944322355.1 uncultured Bacteroides sp.
TGCCGCAGGTGTCGCTCACGCTCCACCCACGGTTACTCATCGTGAGACGGTTCCACCGTCTTGGAGGGGGTGACGGACATCTGCCGCAGGTTCGCTATGCTCACCAGACGGCTAAGCATAGTGGAGCCTCTTCGAGGCTCTGTGAGATGCTTCCCCAATGGTAAATTGTAAATAGCTAAATGGTAAATGAACCGATCTGCCGCAGGTGTCGCTCACGCTCCACCCACGGTTACTCATGGTGAGACGGTTCCACCGTCTTTGTGGGATGGTGGGCATCCTTCCTGTTTGAACCTCGGAGAGGTTCGCCTATGAGTAGCCGTTGGTAGAGCGCGAGCGATACCTGCGGCGCATTTCGAGGCTCTAAGAAATGCTTCCCAGTGGAGCCGAAGCTATTCCAACGGATAAAGATTGTTCTTTACCAAATCATAAAATGCAGTGATAAGTTGCCGTGTGTTGGGATTATTCCGATAATTGTTGTAAAATATGAATGATTGTCAGTGCAATACGTTTATCTATGGGATGAGGTTTATCTTCTTCCGGTTCGATGTTGAATGTATAGACGTTGGTAAATGCCGGATGATAGCAGGAATAATCAAGGAAATAGGCATGATAAGTAATACCATGCTTTGTTATGAAAGAATAGGTTAAGTCTGCTTCTTCCGTAATCTTATAAGGGAGTAGCGAATTTGATTCCACGTTGTTTAGCCAGTTTTTTCAAGTCTTCGCCTTTCTGAATGCAATGACGAATGGCACGTTTGTCCTCCAACATACGTTGAAAGATATTCGTTTTTTCCTTTGTTACATTCTTCTTGTCCATTAGCTTATACTTCTTTATTCCATGTTGCAAAGATAATACTTTTTCAAAAAATGTTCGCGTGTAGAGCACGATTTTTTCGAGATGCTTCCTCCCAATGGTAAATTGTAAATGGCTAAATGGTAGATGAACCGATCTGCCGCAGGTGTCGCTCACGCTCCACCCACGGTTACTCATCGTGAGACGGTTCCACCGTCTTGGAGGGGGTGACGGACATCTGCCGCAGGTTCGCTATGCTCACCAGACGGCTAAGCATAGTGGAGCCTCTTCGAGGCTCTGTGAGATGCTTCCCCAAATAGTAAATAGTAAATGGTAAATTGTAAATGGTAAATAGTAAATGGAAATGCTTCCCCAAATAGTAAATAGTAAATTGTAAATGGAAAACCCCTGGTTTGGGGTAGCTAAACAGCCTGTTGACGCGTCTCAACAGGCTGTTTACGGGTGCTAAAAGGGGGATATGGAAGGGGAAAACCGCCGGTTTAGGGTTCGCCAATGGCCTCTACAATCATCCGCACATGCACCGGCATGTAGATGCGGCATCGCGGGTTGTATCCGGCAGCTTGGAGCCGTTCGCGCAGATGGGGATAGTAATCGATCCAACCCTGCAACTTCCGGTAGGCCACTTGCGGGTTGAGTGTGGGGAAATAGCATTGGGCCAACTCCGTTCGGCCGTATGCCCGGATGGTAAAGTGTTCCATGTCGTTCTGTATCTGTTGATTTATGGATGTAAAGATACAAAAAAAACAGCGAAAAACCATGACTTCCCGTTCCATTAATCAACCTTAATCTACTCCAGCCTACATCTGCCATCGGTTGTCAACTATTCCGCCTGATGGGTATCGTATCTTTGTTCTGTCAAATTTAAAACTAATAACGTATGATTCTTTACAGAAAGTACCAAATGAAAGGTGAACAGGACTACAGCGGGTTGTGGTATGCCCGTCCGGTGATTAACGAGACGTTCGACATGGATTCCCTGGCGCAACACATGTCCAAGCACAACACGCCCTTTTCGCCCGGCGTCATCAAGGGTGTCTTGGCCGACATGGTGACCTGTGTGAAAGAACTGATTCTGGACGGCAAGAACGTGAAGCTGGACAACCTGGCCATCTTTTCGGTGGGTATCGTCAGCAACGGGGGTGCCGCCAGTGCCGAGGAGTTCTCGGTGTCGGCCAACATCAAGGGTTTGAAACTGCGTGCCCGTGCCACGGGTGAACTGAGCAATACGCAGATTAACCTGGAAGGTACCTTGCGCGAGCAGCGGGAGTACTACCTGGGTGAAAGCAGTACGTCAGGCGGTGGCGGTAACTCCGGCGGCGGAACCGGCAGCGGTGACGACGGACAGGAGGAAGATCCGTTGGTTTGATCAATGAAGAACTAACAATGAAGAATGAAGAATTTGCTGTGCGGCATGATAGCGTATCCTGGACAGTGCAACCTATTCCTCATTCTTCATTAGGATTCCTCGTTTTTCATTAGAGTTTATGCGGAATAAGGAACAGGGCTTATGATTATCAGCACCCTAAGACCTTATTCGATATAATGTCTATTCTTAATTCTTAATTCTTCATTCTTAATTTAATTTCTGTTTATGGCAAATTCCAAATCCGTCTGGAGCATTGTGCTCAAAGTAATTGTGGCTGTGGCGACTGCCGTGGCCGGAGTATTCGGCATTTCATCTTGCATGCGCCCATGAGAACCATCAGCTTAATCATTGTTCATTGCTCTGCCACCCGCGAGGGGCAGAGCTTTGACTTCGAACAGTGTCGGGAGGACCATATCCGCCACCGGGGCTTTCAGGACATCGGTTATCATTTCTACATCACGCGGGACGGAGTGGTACACAATGGTCGTCCGTTGGAAAAAGTGGGTGCGCACTGCCGGAATCATAACCGGCACAGCATCGGTATCTGTTATGAAGGTGGGCTGGATGCGAAAGGTCACCCCGCCGATACGCGGACTCTCCAACAGATGGTGGCCCTGCAAGTATTGGTACGCGAATTGAAACAGATGTTTCCCCGGGCATTGGTCGTGGGACACCGGGATCTGGATCCCCGGAAGAAATGTCCCTGTTTTGATGTGGTGAAGGAACTTAACTAAATGAAGAATTAGGAATGAAGAATCTTCTTTAATGAAGAACTAAAAATGAAGAATGAAGAATTGGGCTGCGCTGTCCGTGTGTACTATTATGCCGCATGGTAAATTCATCATTCTTCGTTCTTCATTCTTCATTTAATAGATAACTTATCATTTTATTTTGTACACTTACTTATTTGAAATTTCTTATTTTTGCAACTGAAAAAGTTATGTAAAGAAAGTGACAAAGATAAGAACACCTTATGATAGGGATGATTTGAGAATCAAACGGTCGGATAGAGTGATAGAAATAGGCTCAGGTCATTCACCCAGTTATCGTGCTAACGTTATAGTCGAGAAATTTATAGCTAACAATTACCATCGGGGAGGCTCCGTGAAAGTATATCCGCATCAGCAGTTCGTCAATGCAGATGGAGAGTGTTTACCATTGGAAGAATATTTGGCGATGATATCGCGGACGTAGGATAAATAGAAGTTTATAGCATTTTTGCCCATTGCTTATTTTCTTTGTTGTAACGTTTGATGATACGGGCCGGATTCCCGGCTACCACCGTATAGGGGGGGACATCTTTTGTAACGATGCTTCCGGCTGCTACTACGGCGTGTTTCCCTATGGTGACACCTGCGGCGATGAAGCTGTTGGCACCAATCCAACAATCATCTTCGATGCAGATAGGAGAAGTGGTTACTCCTTGAAGGTGGATGGGGCTATCAGGGTTTTCATAGCGATGGTTTAAGCCGGATGCAACAATATTTTGAGCTAATATAACATGGTTGCCAATGGTGACAGGACCAATTAATGTTCCCCTCATGCCAATGCGTGTGTAGTCACCGATAATTACATCTCCTACACCATTGTCTATGACACAAAATTCTTCAATGCAGCTCAGGCTTCCTAATCGGAAACGATTAATAGGGGAAACATTTAACACTGTTTTCCTGCGGATTGTTTTCCCTTTTCCGTGATGAAATACCCATGGATTCAACAGATGTTTTACCCACCAACGTGGTCGGGCATTGGAGAACATGAGCCTGTGAATGCATACTTTCAATTTCGGATTGTTACTTATCTTCTGTTTGATATTGGTAATATTCATACGTTTTGCTTTTTATATTCTTCAATGGCTTGATAGATTCTTTTTACACTTTCTGCCCAACTGTGTGTATGAGCGAAGGCTATGCGTTCCTTAGCCAATCGGGTATCTTGAGTTTCCGCTAAGGCAGTTGTTAAAGCATCTTCCCACTCTTTTTCCGAACGAGCCAAGTGGGTATGACGGGCGAAAATATCACGCATCGTGTGGGTGGAAGTGGCAACTACAGGCTTTCCCATGGCCAGGTATTCATCAATTTTCAACGGGTAGTTTCCTTCGGTGATTGGATTGACCTTTTGTGGATTTATACACACATCGAAATAATGGATGTAAGCGGGCAAATCCTGCACATCCTTTTGTCCAGTGAAATACACGTTTTCCAGTGTGTGCAGCGGATGGTTTCGGAAATAGTCATCTTCCGGACCAACTAATACAAAATGGTAACGGGGCATTCGTTGTGCCAAGGTATAAATCAACTCCCCATCCAAACGACTTTCGAGGAGGGCTCCTGTATAACCGATGACGGGAGCGGAAAAGCCTTGCAACTCATCAGGTTTTTCCCATTGTAAAGAAGCATCATAGAGTTTGAGATTAACGCCGGTGTTGATGACGCGGGTATTTGGATTCCACGGACTGAGTTGATGAGCAAAGTAAGATGAATTAGTCAGAACAATTTCTGATTGTTGTGCTAAAAATTTTTCGCACGCCATTCCGTGTTTGCGCCAATAAGGTACGCCTATCACATAATCGCGCCGATAGTAGATGCTGAGTGCCGGATGGATGTATTCTTTCAAATGGAGGCTTCGGAAAAGGTCGGTATCGATTAGGTGGATATAGTCATGAAAGCCTAATTGTCGGACTGTTCGTACGATGTGTTTCCCTATGGTTCGGTTGTTGGCACGATTCAATGGGCGGAACAGCCAGAAAGGAAGCTGTCCGACCGAATGGAGAATACAAGGAAGATCCAACACCCACAGGTTGGGACTGACTGGTCGTAGCTGGTGATGCGGAGATTTGCCACTTCGCAGGCGGGTAGCGATGTCCATGGCAGGATTCACAAAAAGCACGCGGTGCTCTTTGGCTATCTCGGCAGCGGTATTCTTGATCGTACTACCTATTTCAATGTTCCATGATTGCAAGCTGGTGATGATGAAGTCCATACATTTTATATGTAAGAATTGTTTTTATTGAATCTACCTAATTCGCCTCTAATATGGGGTTGTTTGGAAGATGGATTCATAGAGTTGTATGTAGTGTTTGGCTGTATTCTTCCATGAAAACTGCTTGACACGCTCCAATCCGTAAGCAATCTGTTGCTGTCGGAACGGTTCATCGGTTTCCAAACGGAGTAAAGCACGGGCTATCTCTTGGGGTTGACAGGGATCTACCAACAGGCCTCCTGCTCCGGCCACTTCGGGCATGGCGGAAGTTCGGCTGGTGATGACTGGAGTGCCGCAGGCCATGGCTTCCAGAATGGGGATGCCAAAACTTTCCCGTAAAGAAGGATAGAGGAAGGCAAAAGATGCTTGATAGACCGTTGGAAGTTCGGTATTGGGAATATAGCCGGGAGTATGTAAATAAGGCTTGATTTCGGTCAAGTGGTACTGTTTCAGTAAAGCATCGACATAATCCTCTTTTAAGTCAGCTATGAGCAGGGGACGGCGTTGCATGGATTTTTGCAGGTATAAAGCATAGGCTTGTAATGTGCGGACCGTATTTTTTTTCGGATCCGTATTGCCTAAGAAAAAGATATATTGCCGTTTATCGTTGGAGAAAGCAGGCTTGAAATGGGGATTGTATCCATTATAAACCGGTACAACCATACGGGGCGGTACAGGTAAGGTCTGGCAAATACGCTGCTGCTCGTATTGGGAAACCGTAATGATGCATCGGCATTTCTTGACAATTCGGGGAACAACCAGACGTCGGTAGTGCCATCCCATTTCTTGGTAAAGGGAAGGACTGCGGTGGGAGCGGGGTTCTAAATAAATGATGTCGTGCAAAGTGACCATAAGCGGTACCGGACTGTACAGAGGTGCCGTGTTGGAGGTGCAGTGCAGCAAGCAGGCATCGCTATGCTTTACGGCACAGGGCAAGGCCACTTGTTCCCACAACGGATAGGTGGGACAACGTAATTCAATCACCCGCAAGTTGCCTTCGGTCTGTAGGCAGCGGTCAGGGCCGGGAGCCACATAGACATCATACTGATGGCCATCATCCCGTTTCTGAAGCTCCCGGAGAACTTCCAGAATGACGAAATCCATGCCATGTTTGTCAGGCCGGAAGATCCGTTGCGCTTCGATGGCTATCTTCATGTGTTTGCTTCTTTTGGGCACCGGAACCCAGCAGGGCACCGGGCATCTTCCACAAGGATTGCTTAAACCTCCGGCTGATTTCTCCTTCGGGCAATGCCATGAAGAAAGCGAGCAGGAGTATCAGGAACAGGACATACCACTTGATGGCCAAAGGCCATTCGAGGTAGGTCAGGATCAGGGCACCGGCCAAGACGTAAAGGGTCAGCATGAACCGGGAAGGCATGAGCCATTGCAACAGCTTCTCGCACAAGTCCCATTTGCCTTGCAGGAAAGCCAAGGGGAATTGCCAAAAGGCTTTCCAGGTACTTTTCAGCTGGAGGCTCATCCAGCGTTGGCGTTTCCGATAGTATTGGCTGGGGTCTTCCGTCTTCTGGCAATAACAAATGACTTCTTCCATGTATTCGGTATAGATATTCTCGCGCAACAGCTCAAGTTCGATGGCTTCCGTCAGGTTGTCGCCTTTCAAGCGGGGAGCGATGCGATGGAAGGTTTCGAAGTCGAACATCATGCCCGAACCCGCCAACGAAGAGGAAAACCCTAACTTGGTATGCGCCTTGCGAAACAGGCGGTTGTTGACTTCCTCGGCCGCCGCACTAAGTACGGCCAACGGGCTATCCAGATTCTCGGTCATGCGATGTCCCTGGATAGCGTCGCAACCGCTATAGTAGGCGTTGTTGAACAACTCCAGCGCATTGGATACAGCCCGGTTGTCGGAGTCGAACAGCACGACGGCATCATATTCCTTGGGCGAATAGCGTTCCATGACCTGCTGGATGGCGTATGTCTTGGTGCAATCGTCTTTATCGGGTACGATGATGTTGACCGGCATTTGCAGCAGGAGGGTCAGGTCTTCTTCCCCCAGTTGGGTAGCGGCCACGGCGATGTCGTACTTGTCGCGCGGATAGAGTTGGTTGTCCAGAAAATCCTGAATGGAGTGGATGACCTGCTTCCCATTGCGCAGCACCGTAAATACGACCAAGAAACGGTGTTGTCTTTTGGCCGTGGGATAAGGGTTGTGGTAAGCGGTCAAGGACGTGATGGCATAAATCAGGACATAGAGGACAGCTATCAGCAACAGCAAGAACAGGACGGCATCCGTGATTTCCAACGCACTGTTGTTTTCATTGAGCCACCAATCGGGGTTGAATATCGAAAAAAGTTGATCCATAGCGTACTTATTTTATAGAAGGGTTGTGTTATAGTAATATTTCGTCTTTTTTCAGCATTTTGTCCATTAAGGGACCGTTCAAGGTAAAAGCCAAAAATAAAGGTATAAGAAAATTATTAGGTTGCATGCCCATTCCTCGACCTACATAGCCATTGAGCCAAAGCCCGAAAACTCCACAAAGCAAGGCGGCCAAAATCTGGCGCAACTGTTTGTTCTGGATGCGGAACATCAACAGGTAGCAACAGCGAAGAAGGACAAAGACCAAAATACCGATATAGAGACAAAGGCCGATGATACCGTGTTGGATCCATATATTAACAAAAAAAGAGTCAGAAGGTATGGATTCTTGCGTGGAATATTCTTTGTATAAGTTCTTGTCTTCTACAATTTTTCCTCCAATGCCTAAACCTACAGGCTTGTTTTGAAGATATTGAGCTATTTTTTTTTGATTTTCAAGACGGACATTGAAAGATGCATCTTCTGTTGGGTGAAAAGCCGTACGCATGCGGTGAATAAATCGATTACTATCACCGATATTGGTAAAATAGAAAAAAACGAATGTTAATACTCCCATAAGAATGCTTGCAATGATTAGCCTGGCATTTTTATTTATAAAAGTATAAAGTAATAATCCACCTAAGGGGACAATGATGCCTCCCCGGGTACCGGAAAGAAACATGCAATAACATGCTCCTATAGTGGCTATAAAGCAAATAATTCGCATCCAATATCGTTTCACAATGAGAGATAGTAGTCCAAAAATAAGAGTGAACATCCCCATACTGGAACCTAAATTGCCGGCATCACTATAAAATGAAAAGTATCGAGTACCTGTACTCAGAATGTGTGCGTGCCATGCTTCTTGTTCTAAAAGGAATCTTGCTTCTGCATCGTCAAAACCGCGATATCTCTGATATGCGGCTTTGAAAGCGATGGTAACGACATAAATTCCTAATAACAGAAGCGAAATTTTTAGTCGCTTAGGTGTACACATTAAGATAGATGAGAGCAAGTATGTGAGTGGAATACCTATAAAAAGTCCTCTACTACCTACTGGATTGTGTAATTCAGTGTAAGGACTGAATAGACTTAGCACGCAATAAATCATCCAAATGCCATAGGTTAATGTTAAGGCATTAATGGCATTTTCCCAGTGAATGTCTGAATTTCGGTTGGCTGTATTGACTAATAAGGAAAAGAAAGATAACCCTAATACGATGTCCAAAATACCACTTAACCCGGGAATATTCGCATAGCGATAAATGGCAGAAAAATAGCAAAATATAATGCCTGCAAATAGATAGCTCCAAACGGGATGTTGAATGACTTGAAAAAGAACCATAATGGCCAAAGGAAGCAAAGCAGCTGCTACTAAGAATAGCCAATTCATGGTTGCTGCCCCGTAGACAATCAGTCCTAATCCTCCGAAAAGGCAGAGATATATCAGCCCTTTGGGAGAAGCATCGGGAAGAATGCGTGGAATCGTTGGATTAGCCATGATTGTTCATTTAATAATTAATTAACATCATCCCACATCAGCGTACAGCCGCTTTCTTGGCCGTTAGTCCTAAGTGGAACAGGCGGCTAAAGTACGTATGCACATAGGTATGGGGTGGCAATTCACCGGTATAACTTTCTACAACTTCGCGGTCGGCATTGTTCAGGTAGAGGAACAACGGCGTGTCGCCCATCGCCTCTTTGATGGGGCGGAGGGTGGTACTGTCGCTGATGCGCCACAAACGGCAGGCATTGGCCACCAACAGATTGACATCACCCTGTTGGAGGACGGGTAGGGGTACTGTGGCCTCGTGTAAGGGCGGATATTCCACCAAAAGGATGTCCGGAGTGGCTTCGGCTTCGTTCAGTTGCCAAAAATCGTCCAGTTTTCGGGCGTTGACATAGTCTTTGTTTTCTTCATAGAAGAAGTCCAGTCCGGCTTCGACCACACGTACCGTCAATCCTTCTTCTGTCCAATGGTTGGAGAAGTAGCGGGTGAGATAGCTTTTGCCTTCGCCATGCTCCATGCTCAACAGATTGATGACGGTGGGGCGGCCAGGTACTAAGTATTGATTCAGCCGTCGGCAACAGTAAGCGGCTGCCAAGCGGTTGCAGACTTTCAGGAAACCTCGGTATTTCAGGTTGCTGACACCATTGAAAGCGGCCATGACGGGCAGTCCGGTAAGACGCTTGGCACGCAACGGGTCGCGTAGGGTACGGTCGAGCAACTCAATCAGCAGGAAGTAGAACGTGATGAAGAACAAACTTCCTAAGAAAGCCAATATAATATATAACAGACGTTTGCGTCCGTTGTCGGTCAGCGGGTATTCCGGAGGACTGATAGTCTGTAAATTACTGGTATTCATCTCCAGATTACGAAGTTGTAAATTGGCAGCTGCAAGTCCATGAATCTGATTACGATAATTATCCTCTGCGATACCAATGCTGCGAGTCATTCGATTAACCATAGTTCCTACGGGTGACATGTCGGTAAATTGCCGGAAGATGTCTTGACGACGGGCTTGTAATACTTTTAATTCTGCACCTGCTTTAGCTTCGTTTACCAAAGCTTCTAACCATTGGTCTACCATAGCCTGGATACCCACTCCTTCTTTGGAGAAGTTGAATTCATTCAGGTTATCGGCTATATTGCTAACTGTTTCTTCTGCCTTTTTCAGTTCGATGCGGTCTTTTTTCAATTGTTGTCCGTGAACATCCAAGGAATCGGAACTGAATATCTCCCGTTCCGTAATGCTTTGATTCAACTGGCTGATGCGGTCGAGTTCTCGTAACAAATTGGTATTGTTTCGAAGGATTTCGGCACGGACGTCCATCTTCTCATCCAACATTTTACGTAAGGCTACAGCTGATTCATAGTTACGTACAACACTTTCTAAACGGTCGTCTACTGAATAACGCGTATAAGCCAACGCTTTACTTTGTTCATCATAATTAATAACTTGTTTGTCAATGCAATATTTTAATAATTTGTCTTCTTCTTCATTCAACCGTTTCTGGGCCAAGCGTACTTGTTCTTCGAAATAGGCAATGACATCGCGCGTAGACTTAAAGCGCAGGATTTCATAGGCTTTGACTAGTTCGTCAATGACAATTTCTACCGTCTGCTGGGTGATACCGGGATCGGCCGAAGTATAGCTGATTGTTAGGATATCACTGTTATCGGCTCGAATAGCCTTGATTTCTTCCAAAGCCCGGGCACTGTAGAAAGGACCGTCTTGATTGAAAAGGGCGTATGTGAAGTTATTGGGTGCCGCTTGGTCGTAAGCTGTGAGGTTTTCCAACGTCTTGTTGACATCCTTCCGGTCGACCAGGTTTAGGACTTCTTTGGGAGCTTGTTGAATCAGTTGGCGATAGTGCTTGGCCTGGATATAGCGGTTGTTGTGCCACTCTTCCCCGTAGGTCAGTGCATTGGCCAACAGACGCAGGGATACTTTCTTATGGGTACCGCGTGACTGGGCAATATGAATCAAGTTGTCGAATGTACTGGTAACCACTGTACCGTTCACATTACCCCCATTCATCGATACGGAGGTAGTGACTCCGGCATAGATGCTGCTATCCACCGTGTAACTGAACGGGAGAAACTGGGTGACGTAGATCACCAACACGGTGACCAACAAACTTCCCCACAACAGCCAGTAGCGGATGCGGTAGAAAAAGAGGGAAATATATTGCGCAATATCCATGGGTACTACTATCTACTGAAATTTTACTGAATAATCTTGATATTGGTCAGCATCTCTAACAAGATGATGGCGTTATGGAGTTGTACGCGAGCTTCTTCATAGGCTACAACAGCTCCGGACCGTCGGGCTCTTTCCAAAGACAATGCAATAATACTTATTTTCCCTTGAATAAAGTCATTCTCGGAAATCTTCATCTGGGCATTGTACAGGGCGGCGGTTTCCGCTTTGGCTTTGATGGTGGCCAGTTGCTCGGTAACGGCATTGTAGGCATCTAACACTCGGAGGCGACGTTCTTCCATCACTTCTTCCTGCGTGTATTGAATCTGGTCGATCTGGTGCCGGTAGTTCTTGAGTCTCAACGGACGGTTGATGAGGTCTCCCAAACTGAAGCTGACGCTGGCGCCTACATTAAAATAATGTTGATTGCGCGTGGATGCTGTTTGGTAGAGTGGGGTATATTCATCGCTGGCATAGCCGGTGATGTTATAACGTCCATACGTATAGTTACCAAAGGCGCGGAAGTAGTTCAGCCAGTCGCGTTTCTCCAGGCGGTATTCGTTTTTGATTTGTTCTACCTGCGACTGGGCGCGTTTGACGGTGGCATTTTCCATGACGGCATCCAGGAAAACTTGCAGGGGAGGCAATTCCAGTTGCTCGATGTGTTTGGGGACGAGTTTGGCGGCTACGCCTACCGTGGTGTTGAGCGTGATGCTGTCCTGTTGCTCCAGGGCTTCCAAGGCCTGGATGCGTTGGTAGTAGGTGGAGGTGGAATCGCCTTCGAACACCTGAGCCATGCCAGGCAATGACGATAGGAACAACATGACTAGGAGGGGAATTATTCTTTTCATCTTATTATTTCTAAGTAGGTTATACATTTTCTTTTTGTACAAAAGCGGTCAGGGTTTTCCATAGTATTTTTAGATCCATCCCGAAAGAGAACTCGCGGGCGTAGCGGATGTCGAGTTGGTTTCGCTCCTCGGCAGACAGGCGTCCGGAGTCGCCCCGTTTCTCCACTTGCCACAGACCAGTGAGTCCCGCCGGAGCCATGAACCGCTCCGCATAGTTGTCGTTGGTGAGCAACTCGGCTTCATAAAGTGGAAGCGGACGGTTGCCCACGATACTCATCTCCCCCCGCAGGATATTGAGCAGTTGGGGAAGTTCGTCGATGCTGTATTTCCGGATGAAACGGCCGACACGGGTGATGCGCGGATCGTTTTCTATCTTGACAAACGCGTTGGCTTTTTGTTGTTTCTTCTGTTGCAGGTATTCCGCTTCGGGGATGATGTAGCCGTCAGAAACCAATACCGGTGTCTCGGCAGTCATAATCTGTTTGAGATCGTTCGGGTGGATGGCTTGCGCGGCCGAGGGGGCGGAAGAGACTTCGGAGCGATATTGGTTGTAGGCACTTAGCTGTTTCAGATGCTTGTCGGCATTGGTATACATGGACCGGAATTTATAAAAGTCGAAGATACGGTAGTTACTGCCTACCCGTTTGGCTTTATAGATGATTTTGCCTTTGCTCTCGCAGCGGATGGCCAAGGCGGTGCCTGCCAATACGGGCGACAGGATGAGTAGGGCAAACGTGGCAAACAGCAAGTCGAAAGCCCGCTTCCATTTGGGGAGCTTAAAGACCTGGATCTTGTTCCGATAAGTCCGGCTGAAAGCTTCGAATTTCTCTTCGTGGCGCACGTTCAGATAGTCCTCCACCACCTTGACATCGTAGGAGGAAACAGCAGGTGAAAATACGTTGTGAATGCCTGCCTGCTGGTAGAGATGAAGCGAATCGGCCGAAAGGTCCGGGCTGACCAGTATCAGGTAGACGCGGGGAAAACGACGGTGCAAATCGGCAATGTCCCGGCAATCATTCTCCCGCTCTGCCGTGGCTTCATAGAGAACTGAGGTGTGGTAACGCTCGCGAATGTGCTCGATGGCGCGAGCGGCCTCCGCAGCCGAGGACAGGGCTATGAACATACCGTCCATCACCTTACTCAGATGATTGATGTAAGTCCGATTGCTTCCTATGTAGACGTTATACAACATATTCCTTATAAATACTTCTGAAGGCGTGCTTTTAGCTCTAACGGGTTAAACGGTTTGACCACATAATCTTCTGCCCCTCCCTTGAAAGCGCTGATGCGCTGGCGGGTACTTTCTTCGCTCGATAAGAAAATGACCGGTATGTCTTTATACAGGGGATTGTTCTTGAGGTATGCCAAAAATTCGTTCCCGGACATAAGGGGCATGTAGACATCGGTGATGATAACTGTCGGCCTGTTTCCCTGGTTGAGCCAATCGATAGCTGCAGGGGCATTCTCAAAATACACCAACTTATTTCCATCCGTTTCCAGATAGAGTTTAAGTATTTTGCCGATCGAAATGTTGTCATCTATAAATAAAATGGTTTTCATTGGTTTAACATGGGTTCTTTCATCTTGCTATCGCTCAAAACAACCTGTTGTCATAAATATTGTTTGTTTTGTTTCGATACAAATATATGTATTTGATTTTATTTTTTATCACATAAGCTTTCTGGGTTAACTATTTTTAATAACGAAAACAGTTATACTGTCCTTCAGCTTTTACAAGTTCAAAAGTAGAGAATGTATCTTTTCTTAAGAAAAATAGCGGCTATACAAATCGATATACAGTTAGTTATTTATTTAATATTCAACTTTTTCCTATAGATATAAATAAAAAAACAAAGGCAGTTGTTATACTGGGTGATAAGCAACTGTCTTTGTTCGTTATGAATCTTATTCGGATTCATTATTGAAATACCTATTGAATATGTTGTTTGAGATGGTTTTATTTATTTTGTATATACTTTGTCAGCATCCTTATAATGCTCATACCACTTTTGGTCATTTTGTCCTCCGCTTGTTACCCATTTTTCAAATTGGTGATATGCGTCTTTAATATTTTGATATTCTACTGGCCATGCAAACTCTGCGGGAACTACAAATGCCCAACACAAATTATCTTCACTCAGATAAGGAGTACCGGCGTTTGAATTATCATTTCCTTGTCCGTATAAGGATTTACTGCCCAATCCGGTTGGTTCATATCCCGGTGCATGTACTTCAATGCGTTTGCCTTCGGAGTCAGTACCGATAACGATGAAGAAATCAATATTATTAATGTTAATTGCTTCATCAGGGATGGTATTGCCATTTTCAAGGTCAATGTATATATTGATTTTGCGGGCACTATTAGTTGATTTATTTTCTGCTATGGTATTAATGAATGCATAATCTTGCTGTCCATTAAGCGAATAGTGTACATTATCGAATATGATGAAGCATGGTTGGGTACATTTCGGTTCAAATAAGCCTTCAATTTCTGTATTTCCAAACTCAGAGTCTTCCACCTCAATCTTATTATAAGGAAGATCTTTTGTTAATCCTTTGAATTGAACGCCCAAACCTATTTTTTTGCTGGCACCTACGGCTCTTAGTTCAGCTGTTAATCGAAGTCTTCGTCCACCAGTATCAGCTTTTTTTAATTCTGTAATGGTGAGCACTACATCATTCATATCAAAGTCCCCATAGTTAGGCCATTGGTCTTCGAAACAAAATGTGTAAGGTACACCTCCCGTAGCGTCTATCTCAATCGGATAATTGGGCGTTTGGGCTCGTGTGGCTGCATCGTTGCTCTTTGTCTGCGTATCGCTGAATTGGTAGTACACCGATTCGTCCTCACCGGAGAGGGCGCATGCCGTCACGCTCTGTTGGCCGGCAGGGGTTGTCTGGCGCAGATAGAACTCTGTGTAGGTGTCGGGTAAAACAATGGACGTGGCGTAGGTTTGGCTTTGAGAAGCATAACCCGCCGCCATGGGGAGCAGATCGGGGTTGGTCTCCGGATTTCGGGGGAACACCTCGATAAGGTAGGAGTATTCTCCGTTGTACAAGTCCTCTACATCTACGGTGACTCCGATCTGGTTGGTCATCTTCCAGTCGAAGCCTTCAGGGGCTACCAATTGGAGGGGGTTGTCATTGGGACGTACGGCATCGGGATCGTATACGTCTGCATCACTGCAACTGCCCGTAGCGAGTACTATCATACCCGTCAGGGCAAAAGATGAAAGTTTCTTCATGGGGTTCGTCAATTTATTTGTTGTTTTGTTCTTATCAAATTTGGAGGCAAAATTACTTCTTTCTCTTATCCGTGGCTTGTATTTTTTGATTTATTTCATGGACTATATGTGTAATTTTTGGTATGTATCTTGTTTTTTATTCGTCTTTGGTGATTTCTCCTGCCAGGTTGGAGTTCATCAACCGTCTGACTTCGGCCGGTGGCAGTTCGTGGCCCAGCAAGAACATCAGTTTGGTGACGGCACACTCCGGGGTGCTGTCGTATCCGCTGATGACTCCTGCCTGAAGCAGTTGGAGGCCGGTGCCATAGCGTTGCATCTCCACGATGCCGCGCTGACATTGGGTGATGTTGACGATGACGATGCCTCGCTCGGTGGCTTCGGTGAGCTGGCGGATGAGCCATTCTTTCTGCGGTGCGTTGCCCGAGCCGAAAGTTTTGAGTACCACCGCTTTCAGACCGGATACGTGGAGCACGGAGTTGACAATACTTTCGCGTATGCCGGGGAAAAGGGTGAGCACTACGACGTTGGTGTCGAACAGGTAGTGGGGCTTCAGGGGACGCGACGGGTCGGGACGCCGGATGAGATGGGCGTCGTAACGGATGTGTATGCCCGCTTTGGCTAGGGCGGGGTAGTTGAACGAGCGGAAAGCATTGAAGTTTTCCGCATTGATTTTCGTGGTTCGGTTGCCTCGCATCAGTTCGTTCTCGAAAAAAATGCACACTTCGGGCACGATCGGTGTGCCGTCGGGATGCTTGGCTGCGGCTATTTCGATGGCGGTAATAAGATTTTCCTTTCCGTCGGTGCGCAGGGTGCCGATGGGTAGTTGCGAACCCGTCAGGATGACCGGCTTGGCCAGGTTCTCGAGCATGAAGCTGAGGGCGCTGGCTGTGTAGGCCATGGTGTCGGTGCCGTGCAGGATGACAAAACCGTCGAAGTAATCGTAGTTATAATTGATGATTTTCACAATCTTGGCCCAGAGCGCAGGCTCCATGTCCGATGAGTCAATGGGCGGATCGAACTGATAGGAGGAAATACGGCAGTTGAATCGTCGCAACTCGGGGACATTTTTCAGCAGTTCGTCGAAATTGAAACTTTCCAAAGCGCCGGTTTCAGGATTCTCTATCATGCCGATGGTTCCACCGGTATAGATTAGCAGTACGGAGGGACAATCCATGCGTATCATCGTTTTTGGGGAGTTAGTGAATATTTTCGGCGCAAAGATACACATTTCTGCCCGAAAAAAACTATCTTTGTCTATATAATAGTAAAAATGAAAGATATGAAGAGACTGAATTATTCTTTGATGCGTATACTCTGTGCGTTGGTCATGGGGTTGGTGCTGGTGTTATTTCCTGCGCAAGCCGGTGCTTATCTGGTGGTGATTGTCGGTGTGGTTTTTCTGATTCCTTCGCTGATCAGCCTCATTGGTTACCTGATGCAGAAGCGGGAAGAGCGTTTTCGTTTTCCTATTGAAGCATTGGGTAGCTTGCTTTTCGGTTTGTGGTTGGTCATCATGCCCGATTTTTTTGCGGACTTGCTGACGTTTGTCCTAGGCTTTATCCTGATGTTGGGAGGTATCCAGCAGATTGCTTCGCTCATGGCGGCGCGCTCATGGATGCCGGTGCCCGGCGGATTCTACGTAGTGCCGGTGCTGATTCTCCTTGCCGGTGCTGTTGCCTTGTTCAATCCCACGGGAACACGTTCCACCGTATTTATTCTGATTGGTGCGACGTGCTTGGTCTATGCCTTGTCCGAATTGGTAAACTGGTTGAAGTTCACCCGGAAGCGCCCGTTAAATGAAGAATGAAGAACGAAGAATGAAGAATTTCACGCCGCATGGTTTATATAGTATTCCACACACGCAAGAAAACCGCAGGTGTCGCTCTCGCTCCACCCACGGTTACCCAAAGGCGAACCTTTCCAAGGTTCCAAGGCCCTCCCCCCCTAAAGACGGTGGAACCGTCTCACCATGAGTAGCCGTTGGTGGAGCGCGAGCGACACCTGCGGTCTTTTTTTCGTGTGTGGGATACTATATAATGAAGAATTAACCATGCGGCGTGAAATTCTTCATTCTTCATTTAACTGATTCTTCATTTAGTATCCGAATACATCGGCCACAGCTTTGTAGGTCACTTTGCCTGCGGCGATGTTCACGCCCAGTGCCAGGGCTTTGTCGTCCTGACAGGCTTTCTGCCAGCCTTTGTCTGCCAAGGCAAGCGTGTAGGGCAGGGTAGCATTGGTCAGGGCCATGGTGGAGGTAAACGGTACGGCACCGGGGATGTTGGCTACGGCATAGTGTACGATGCCATCCACCAGGTAGGTCGGTTCACTGTGCGTCGTGGGGTGGGAGGTCTCGAAGCAACCGCCTTGGTCGATGGCCACGTCGACCAGTACCGTGCCCGGCTGCATCAGGGAGAGCATGTCGCGTGTGATGAGGTGAGGAGCCTTATCGCCCGGTATCAGAACGGAACCTATCACCAAGTCGATGGTGGGCAACTCCATGCGGATGTTGTGGGTGGACGAGTAAAGCGTTTTCACATTCTTGGGCAGCACCTCGCTGAGGTAGCGCAGACGTGCCAGGTTGATGTCGCATATCATGACCTCGGCTCCCATGCCGGCAGCCATCTGTGCCGCGTTGGTACCCACTACGCCTCCGCCCAGAATCAGCACACGCGCCGGACGTACACCGGGCACACCGCCCAGCAACTTGCCTTTTCCTCCCTGAGGCTTCTCCAGGAAACGGGCGCCCTCCTGTACGGACATGCGTCCGGCCACTTCGCTCATGGGGACCAGCAGCGGGAGCGAACGGTCCGGCAGTTCCACCGTCTCGTAAGCGATGCAGATGGCTCCACTGGCCAACATGGCTTCCGTGAGTTCGCGGTCGGCGGCAAAGTGGAAGTAGGTGAAGACTACCTGTCCCGGCCGGATCAGCGGGTATTCGGGGTGGATGGGTTCCTTGACTTTCACAATCATTTCAGCCCGGGCATATACTTCTTCGATGGTGGGGACGATGTGTGCCCCTACTGCTTGGTATGCTTCGTCGGTGAAGCCACTGTTGCTACCGGCCGTAGCCTGTATTAGCACCGTGTGTCCACGTTTCACCAGTTCGGCCACTCCAGCCGGAGTCATACCGACACGATTCTCGTTGTTTTTAATTTCTTTGGGTACTCCGATTATCATAATGTCATGTTTTAAGGATTAAACATGTTGCAAGTTACTGATTTTTCTGACAACTTGTTCGCTTTCTCCCTATGTTTTACAGCATACCTTCCCTTTCCCAATACGCTGCTTTGGAAGTCGTAAACCCCCGGTTTACGGTAGCTAAAGAGGCAGTTGACGGTTCTAAAGAGCCACTTTACGCCCTCCCAAGAGGCATATTATATAGGTATTATAGGAGATATTATCCCGGAAAAATGTATTTTTGCGGTTTAAAAATTACATTCGCGTGGAACAGGTTACTAACAAAAATCCTCGTATCGAGGTCGTGGACGCCTTACGGGGATTTGCCGTGATGGCTATTATATTGGTTCACAATCTGGAGCATTTCATTTTCCCGGTTTATCCTACTCATTCGCCGGGCTGGTTGGAGGTTTTGGACCAAGGTGTGTTTAGTGGAGTTTTTACGTTGTTTGCCGGAAAGGCGTACGCCATCTTTGCCCTTTTGTTCGGCTTTACGTTCTATATCCAGAGCAGCAATCAGAAGCGGCAGGGAAAGGATTTCGGCTATCGCTTTTTGTGGCGTCTGGTGTTGCTGGTGGGTTTTGCCACGCTGAATGCCGCCTTTTTCCCGGCAGGCGATGTCCTGTTGCTGTTTGTGGTAGTCGGCCTGGTGTTGTTCCTTACCCGAAACTGGAGCGATAAGGCTGTGCTTGTGGCAGCTATTTTGTTCCTGCTGCAACCGGTCGAGTGGTACCATTACGTGGCTCACTGGATGAATCCGGCCCATCAGTTGCCCGACTTGAAGGTCGATGCCATGTATGCCGAAGTGGCCGAATACACCCGTTCGGGCAACTTCCTGGACTTCTTGTGGTGTAACATTACGCTGGGACAGAAAGCCAGTCTGTTGTGGGCGGTCAATGCCGGCCGTTTCTTCCAGACGGCAGGACTGTTCCTGCTCGGTTTCTACATCGGGCGGAAGCAGATTTTTGTTTCGTCCGAGAAGAATTACCGTTTCTGGGTGAAGGCATTGATTACGGCTGCGGTTCTGTTTGCCCCCTTGTATGTGTGGAAAGAGTTGCTGATGGGTAGCAGTGATGCGGTCATCCGGCAGACGGCAGGTACCGCGTTCGACATGTGGCAGAAGTTGGCCTTTACCGGGCTCTTGATCGCTTCTTTTGTCCTTCTTTACCGAAGCGAGAAGTTCAGCCGTTGGGTGGGCAATCTGCGTTTTTATGGCAAGATGAGTCTTACGAATTATATCACTCAGTCCATCATCGGAGCCTTTATCTATTTCCCCTTCGGGTTATATCTGGCTCCTCATTGCGGCTATACGCTGAGCCTGCTTATCGGGCTTTTCACCTTCCTGTTGCAAGTAAAGTTTTGCCAGTGGTGGTTGGCCGGACATAAGCAAGGCCCCCTGGAGCGTATCTGGCATCGGTGGACATGGATGGGAATCAACAAAAAATAAGAAAAAATGATACATTTTGATACCGATTACATGGAAGGGGCGCATCCGGAAGTGATGCGGCGCCTGATGGAAACCAATGATGAACAAACCGCAGGCTACGGAGCCGATGCGTACACGGCCCATGCCAAGGAACTTATCCGGCAGGCTTGCGGGCAACCTCAGGCGGCTGTCCACCTGCTGGTGGGCGGCACGCAGACGAATGCCACGGTCATCGATGCCTTGTTGGCTCGTCACGAGGGAGTGTTGGCGGCTGAGACGGCCCACATCAATGTGCACGAAGCGGGAGCCATTGAGGCTACCGGGCATAAAGTCATTACGCTGCCGACACACAGCGGCAAGGTCCGGGCCGATGAAGTGGCTGCGTATATCCGCGACTTCTATCGGGACGACACTTACGAGCACATGGTGGCTCCGGGCATGCTCTACATTTCGCATCCCACTGAATATGGCACGCTCTATACCCTTGCCGAGCTGGAAGCATTGAGCCGGGTGTGTCGGGAGACCGGCATTCCTTGCTATATGGATGGTGCTCGTCTGGGGTATGGACTGGTGGCTGAAGGCACGGACGTCACGTTGCAAGACATCGCCCGCCTTTGTGACGTCTTTTACATCGGGGGTACCAAGGTGGGGGCTCTCTTTGGTGAAGCGGTAGTGGCTTCCGACCCTCGCCGGTTGCCTCATTTCTTTCCGCTTATCAAACAGCACGGAGCCTTGCTAGCCAAAGGCAGACTGCTGGGCATACAGTTCGAAACCTTGTTTACGGAAGGACTTTACTGGCGGGCTGCCGATCATGCCGTCCGTTTGGCCCAGAAGCTGAAGCAACTGTTTGTGGCCAAAGGCTATCGGTTTCCTTTCGACTCGCCCACCAATCAGCAGTTTGTCTGTTTGCCCAACGAGGTCATCGACCGTCTGTTAGCTCATGTCACGTTTGAATTATGGGGACCGCGAGGCGAGCGGGAAACGGTGGTCCGCTTCGTCACCAGCTGGGCTACCCGCGAAGAAGATGTTGAAAAATTGGGGGAAATACTTGCTATTTGTTCATGAATAAGGCTTTGAAACGGGCTTTGCAGGGTAATATGCTTTCTTTTTGATAGCTAATCTACTCCTTAATTGCCATGTCTGTATTACAAAATAGCGTATATCTTATCTATATACCCGTAAAATGGTAAGCAATTTCAGCTAATTGTGGAAAAATTGTAGGGAAAGATTTGAATTATGGAAATAAATCATTATTTTCGCCTTGTCAAAAGACAGAAATAATTCATTGTTTAACTAAAACATATTTACAAATGAAAAAGCATAATTTCAATGCAGGGCCTTCTATCCTTCCGCGTGAGGTCATTGAAGGTACGGCGAATGCCATTCTCGATTTCAACGGTTCCGGTTTGTCTTTGATGGAAATCAGCCATCGTGCCAAAGACTTTAAGCCCGTAGTGGATGAAGCCGTAGCTCTGTTCAAGGAATTGCTTCATATTCCTGACGGGTATTCGGTATTATTCTTAGGTGGAGGTGCCAGTCTGGAGTTCTGTATGGTGCCTTACAACTTCCTAGAGAAGAAAGCCGCTTACCTGAATACGGGTACATGGGCCAAGAAAGCCATGAAAGAAGCCAAAAACTTCGGTGAAGTGGTGGAAGTGGCTTCTTCGGCCGATGCCAACTATACGTTTATTCCGAAAGATTATACCGTTCCGGCTGATGTCGATTATTTCCACATCACGACCAACAATACCATCTTCGGTACGGAACTGAAGAAAGATTTGGATGTCCATGTGCCGATGGTAGCCGATATGTCATCTGACATCTTCTCTCGTCCGATTGATGTTTCTAAATATATATGTATATATGGAGGTGCGCAGAAGAACTTGGCTCCGGCCGGTGTTACTTTCGTGATTGTGAAGAACGATGCACTGGGTAAGGTATCCCGTCAGATCCCGACGATGCTCAACTACCAGACGCACGTGGACGGTGGTTCTATGTTCAACACGCCTCCTGTAGTGCCCATTTATTCGGCTTTGCTCACGTTGCGTTGGATCAAGGCTCAAGGTGGCGTAGAGGAAATGGAACGTCGTGCCATCGAGAAGGCTGACATGCTGTATGCCGAAATAGACCGCAACAAGCTTTTTGTGGGTACGGCTGCGAAGGAAGACCGCTCGCGCATGAACATCTGTTTCGTCATGGCTCCCGAATACAAAGACCTCGAAGCCGAATTCCTGAACTTTGCGACAGAAAAGGGGATGGTGGGTATCAAGGGACACCGTTCGGTAGGTGGATTCCGCGCATCGTGCTACAATGCCATGCCGAAAGAAAGCGTGCAGGCTCTCATCGACTGCATGCAGGAATTTGAGAAACTCCATTAATCAGAAAGACCTATGAAAGTATTAGTAGCAACCGATAAGCCGTTTGCCAAAGTGGCGGTAGACGGCATCCGTAAGGAAGTGGAAGCAGCCGGCTATGAACTGGCATTGCTGGAAAAATATGGCGAGAAAGCCAAACTGCTTGAAGCTGTGGCCGATGCTGACGCTATCATCATCCGTAGCGATGTGATAGACGCCGAAGTACTTGATGCTGCCAAGCAACTGAAGATTGTGGTACGTGCCGGTGCCGGTTACGACAATGTAGACCTGGCAGCCGCTACGGCTCATGGCGTATGTGTGATGAATACGCCGGGACAGAACTCCAATGCTGTGGCCGAGTTGGCTTTCGGACTGATGGTGATGGCCGTGCGCAATATGTACAACGGTACATCGGGCACCGAACTGAAGGGCAAGAAGTTGGGTATTCATGCCTATGGTAACGTGGGCCGTAATGTAGCCCGCATTGCCAAAGGTTTCGGTATGGACATTTATGCTTACGATGCTTTTTGTCCGAAGGAAGCCATCGAAGCCGACGGTGTGAAAGCAGTAGACAGTGCCGAGGCTCTTTACGCGACCTGCGATGTCGTTTCGCTCCACATTCCCGCTACGGCCGAAACGAAGAATTCCATCGGATGCGCTTTGGTATCGCAGATGCCGAAAGGCGGTCTGTTGGTAAACACCGCCCGCAAGGAAGTGATTAACGAAACCGAACTGATTCAGTTGATGGAGGAACGTACAGACTTGAAGTACATGACGGACATCATGCCTGCTGCGCACGAAACATTTACCGCCAAGTTCCCCGGTCGCTATTTCTCTACCCCGAAAAAAATGGGTGCCCAGACAGCCGAGGCTAATATCAATGCCGGTATTGCCGCCGCCCGTCAGATTGTAGGCTTCCTGAAAGACGGTTGCGAGAAATTCCGTGTGAATAAGTAATAATTTCAGATTTTAGATTTCAGATTGCTGATTTAGGTTTTAATTTATAGTAGAACAAAATCGGTTTGCGAAAAAATCTGTATTGTCATCCTGAACGAATGTGAAGGATCTCGTGTACACCCACGTGAGTGCATTCGAGATGCTTCACTTCGTTACCAATGACAGATTGTGGTAATCGGCTCTCCTCCTTCGGGAAGGTTGTTCTCCCCCGATAACGGGGGAGGTAAGAGGGGGTAAGTACCCGTAGGGGGAGGTGGTAGGTAAAACGACCTGCGGAGCAACCTTGTTCAGACATAGGTCAAACCTCTTTTCACCTACCGCCCCGCCCTTCGGGCACCCCGCCTTCCAGAAGGTGGGGAGTTTATCACTCGTCATAAACGAATGGGCTTTCCGCAGGAAATAGGCACTCAGCCTGACAACTGATTTTTTGCATTTTATTTCCGATTGACTATATTAGTGGGGCAAATTCAGAGCCCCGAAGGGGTTCAACAATGCTTAACCGACTGGTGAGCGTAGCGAACCTGCAGCTTTTTAGATCAGATAAATCTGAAATCTAAAATCTAAAATCTAAAATCTATAAAATGGCAACAATAAAACCATTTAAAGGCTTGCGCCCACCTCAAAGTCTGGTGGAGAAAGTCGTTTCCCGTCCTTACGATGTGTTGAACTCGGAAGAGGCACGTGCCGAGGCGGAAGGCAATGAAATGTCACTCTACCACATCATCAAGCCGGAGATTGATTTTCCCGTAGGTACGGACGAACACGATCCGCGTGTCTATGAAAAGGCTGCCGAGAACTTCCGGAAGTTCCAGGACAAAGGCTGGCTGGTGCAGGACGACCGGGAGAACTACTACATCTATGCCCAGACCATGAATGGGAAAACGCAGTACGGACTGGTAGTAGGCGCTTACGTGCCCGACTACATGAACGGAGTCATCAAGAAGCACGAGTTGACCCGCCGGGACAAGGAGGAAGACCGCATGAAGCATGTCCGTGTGTGTAATGCGAACATCGAGCCGGTGTTCTTCGCCTATCCGGATAACAAGACGCTCGATGCGCTTATCGCCCGCTATACGGATCAGCCGCCTGTGTATGACTTTATTGCTCCCGGTGATGGATTCGGCCATACGTTTTGGATAATCGATCAGCCGGAAGACATCGCTCTGATTACTCGTGAGTTTAGTAAGATGCCGGCCCTTTACATTGCCGACGGACATCATCGGAGTGCGGCTGCGGCTTTGGTCGGGGCGGAGAAGGCTAAGCAGAACCCTAACCATCGGGGCGATGAGGAGTATAATTACTTCATGGCTGTGTGCTTCCCTGCCAATCAACTGACCATCATCGACTATAACCGGGTGGTGAAAGACCTTAATGGCCTTACACCTGAACAGTTTCTTGAAGCGATAAGCCGTCATTTCAAGGTAGAAGATAAAGGGACAGACATCTATAAACCTGCCGCTTTGCACAACTTCTCCCTCTATCTGGACGGCCGTTGGTATAGCCTTACCGCCAAACCCGGTACGTATGATGATAATGACCCTATCGGTGTGCTCGACGTAACGATCTCCTCCAACCTGATTTTGGACGAGATACTTGGCATCAAAGACCTTCGTTCGGACAAGCGCATTGACTTTGTGGGCGGCATCCGCGGCCTGGGCGAGCTGAAACGCCGGGTGGACAGTGGCGAGATGCAGATGGCCTTGGCGCTTTATCCTGTCAGCATGAAACAGTTGATGGACATAGCAGATACGGGCAACATCATGCCACCCAAAACGACCTGGTTCGAACCCAAACTTCGTTCAGGACTTATTATTCATAAACTGGATTGAATAACTGATTGTTAAGATTAATGTTTTCCTACCCCGATTGTCTGTGATGGATAGTCGGGGTTTTTCTGTAGCTTCCTGAAAGCGTATGTAACTTTTTACTGTGTTTTTGGTAAATAAGTGGGGAAGGTATTAACTTTATGTTCCGAAGAATCACTATCTTTGCAGCGCAGAACTGCGTGCAGTTCAATCTTTGATAAAGGTTAAAGATATAGAAATAAGCACTTTATTATGGAACAATTAAAGCACGAATGCGGCGTCGCCATGATTCGCCTTTTGAAGCCGCTGGAATATTACGAGAAGAAATATGGTACGTGGATGTACGGTTTGAACAAGCTCTATCTCCTGATGGAGAAGCAACATAACCGTGGACAGGAAGGCGCAGGCTTGGCATGCGTCAAACTGGAAGCTAATCCCGGTGAAGAATACATGTTTCGCGAACGCGGCCTGGGCTCGAGCGCCATTACGGAGATATTCGATACGGTGCATAATCACTTCCGCGACTTGACTCCGGAACAACTGCATAACGCTGAGTATGCCAAGAAGTGCTTACCTTTTGTCGGGGAACTCTATATGGGGCATCTGCGTTATAGTACTACAGGTAAATCGGGTATTTCCTATGTGCATCCATTCCTAAGAAGAAATAATTGGCGTGCTAAGAACTTGGCGCTTTGTGGCAACTTTAACCTGACTAACGTGGACGAAATATTTGCTCGCATCACGGCTGATGGGCAACATCCGCGCAAGTATGCTGATACGTATATTATGCTGGAACAGGTGGGACATCGGCTGGACCGTGAAGTGGAACGGCTCTATCAACAGGCCAAAGAAGATAACCTGACAGGCATGGATATTACCCGCTACATTGAAGATCATATTGAGATAGCTAACGTACTCCGTACCTCTAGTAAAGAGTGGGATGGGGGATATGTGATATGTGGTGTGACGGGAAGTGGAGAATCTTTCGCCATCCGCGACCCTTGGGGCATCCGCACTGCTTTCTGGTATCAGGACGATGAGATTGCCGTGCTGGCCAGTGAACGCCCAGTGATACAGACCGTGCTGAACGTGCCCATGGACAAGATAAAGGAAATGCAGCCGGGGCAGGCGGTGTTTTTCACCAAAGGTGGGCGAATGCGCACGGTGCAAATCAACAAGCCCCGCGAGTTCAAACCATGTTCCTTCGAACGCATCTATTTCAGCCGGGGCAGCGACGCGGACATCTACAAAGAAAGGAAACAGCTCGGCAAAGAATTGGTGCCCACTATCCTTCGCGCCATCGACAACGACATCGACCATACGGTATTCTCCTTCATCCCCAATACGGCCGAGGTAGCCTACTGCGGACTGATGGAGGGCTTGAACGAATACCTCAACCAGGAGAAAGTCTATCAGATTGATGCCCTGGAGCATAATCCCACACATGAACAGCTGGAGCGCATCATTTCCCGCCGCATCCGGGGCGAAAAGGTGGCCATCAAGGACATCAAGCTCCGTACATTCATTGCCGAGGGCAATACGCGCAACGACCTGGCGGCACACGTGTATGACATTACCTACGGCAGCCTGGTGCCTGGCGAAGACAACTTGGTTATCATAGACGACAGCATCGTGCGCGGCACTACACTGAAGCAGAGCATCATCGGCATCTTGGACCGACTGGGGCCGAAGAAAATCGTCATCGTGTCCAGTTCGCCCCAAGTGCGTTATCCCGATTACTACGGCATCGATATGTCCCGCATGACGGAGTTCATAGCCTTCAAGGCAGCCATCGAGTTACTGAAAGAGCGCGACATGAAGGATGTGATTGCCGCAGCCTACCGCAAGTCTAAAGACCAGGCCGACTTGCCCAAGGAACAGATGGTGAACTACGTGAAGGACATTTATGCCCCCTTCATCGATGAGGAAATATCCGCCAAGATGGCTGAACTCCTCACGCCCGAAGGCACCCGCGCCAAAATTCAGATAGTCTATCAGCCCCTCGAAGGACTGCACCAAGCCTGCCCCAACCATCCGGGCGACTGGTACTTCAGCGGCGACTATCCCACGCCGGGCGGGGTGAAGATGCTGAACAA
>CALUOT010000039.1 GCA_944322355.1 uncultured Bacteroides sp.
CCTCATCCCCTTATTCACCCTCCCGCTGATGCAGAAGGGTCTGGAGTCGGATTCCATCTTATTCTATCGCTTCGTGGTTGCGACGCTGGCGCTGGGTACGATGATGGTCCTCAAGAAAGAGCCGTTTCTGATACATTGGAAAGACGTGCCTCTGCTTCTGGTACTATCTTTGTTCTACACCGCCTCGTCCATGTTCCTGCTTTATGGCTATGAGGTGATGGGGGCGGGTGTAGCCACAACGCTGCACTTCACCTACCCCATCTTCACTACGTTGCTGATGTTGCTGCTGTTCCGTGAGCGCACATCGTGGGTGACGTGGCTGGCCATCGTACTGGCCGTCGGTGGTGTGGCCCGCTTGTCCTTGCAGGGTACAGAGCTGAAGCTCGACCCGGTGGGCGTTTCGGTGGTATTGCTTTCTGCCGTAGGTTATGCCAGTTATATTGTAGCGGTCAACAAGTCCCGCTTAAAGGATATGCACAGCCGCAAACTGGCCTTCTACGTATTCTTGTTCACAGCCTTGATGTTCACGGTAAAGAATGGTATGCAGCAGGAGTTTCAGCCCTTGCCCGATATGGCCTCAGTCGGACTTATCATCTTACTGGCCGTAGCGCCTACGGTCATATCGAACATTACTTTGCTGCTGGCTGTACGCTACATAGGGGGTACGCTGACCTCCATCCTCGGGGCATTGGAACCGGTTACGGCAGTCCTCATCGGTGCCTGTATCTTTCATGAGTCATTCACCTGGACCGAAGCGGCGGGTATTGCGCTGATACTCGTAGCCGTAGTTTTGGTGATACTGACCCGCCGTATCAAGGAAGGAGTAGAAACGATGATGAAACGCATCCGCCCCCGACATGCCTAAACTCGGGGGTTAAATGACAATCTTCTTCTTTCGATAATTGTTCCTGAAATCTTTCGGAGAGCATCCCTTCTTACGCTTGAAGATACGATTGAAGTTAGACAAGTTATTGAAACCACAATCGTAACATATTTCAGCAATCGTACGGGTAGAGTCCACCAACAGACGGGTGGCAAAGCCCAGACGAATATCAATGATATAATCGGATAAGGTCTTTCCCGTACGCAGATGGAAGAAACGGCTGAACGAGACAGGTGTCATCCCTACCATGTCAGCTAAAGTTCCCAGCCGGATTTCTTCTTGATAATGCGTAGCAATGTAGTGTTGAATCTTCTGCACCCGGCGGCTGTCGGAAACCACCTCTATCTTGGCAAATGAGGAGCTGGACAAGACCCGGGCGTCGTCATACAAGGAAAGTTCGTACAGAATGCGGAGAAAGTTCATCACAGCATAGAAGCCTTGCTCCTGGGAAGCCAACTGATCCAGCCAATTGTATACTTTCATAATGGCCTGCATAGGGAAGCAAAGCCCGCACTGAGCACGCTCCAGCATTTTACGGATGCTATTGAATTGATTCTTATTAATAAAGTTCTGGAAGAACAAGTCCGGAGAAAACTGGACAGTTATCTCACGTATATCTTGTGAAGTACATTCGTGTTGTTCCCATACGTGCTCCAGTTCTTTGCCCGTAATCAGTACCAAATCGTAGTCACCTATAATTTCAGATGAATCTCCTACGACACGACGAACCCCTGAAGCATGCTCTGTGAAGTTCAGTTCATACTCTGCATGACAGTGAATGGGATAAGTGAACTCCGTCTTCCGTCGGTCAGCAATATAAAAACAGTCGCGTTCGGACAAGGGAGTGATTTCCCTCATAATAGGACTTGAGTCTTCCATGGTTTATTCATATTTAGTATTAGAACTCACTGGTAAAGTGGAACTTGATATGCTTAAAGTCATTTTGCGCCATTTGCAGCACATAGCCCGAATCAGCCAAGAATACATCACGTCCTTCACGATCCTTAGCCATATACTGGTATTTACGCTTCTTGAAAGCTTCCAACTCGGCAGGATCATCACTCTCTATCCAACAAGCTTTATAAAGGCTGATAGGTTCCCAACGACATTTGGCATTGTATTCATGCTCCAAACGGTACTGAATAACTTCGAACTGAAGTTGCCCCACAGTACCGATAATCTTACGACCGTTAAACTGATTGACAAACAACTGTGCCACACCTTCATCCATCAACTGATCAATACCTTTAGCCAATTGCTTCTGCTTCATAGGATCAGCATTTTCAATGTACTTGAACATCTCCGGCGAAAAACTGGGTAATCCCCGGAAATGCAGATGCTCGCCTTCGGTCAGCGTATCGCCTATTTTAAACGTACCGTTATCTGGCAGACCGATAATATCTCCCGCCCAAGCTTCATCTACTGTAGTTTTACGCTGTGCCATAAACTGTGTAGGACTGGAGAAACGCATTGTCTTGTCATGACGCACATGATAGTAAGGTACATTGCGCGAGAACTTACCTGAGCATACTTTACAAAAAGCAATACACGAACGGTGGTTAGGGTCAATGTTAGCAGTAATCTTAAAGACAAACCCCGTAAACTTAGATTCATCAGGTTGTACGGTACGTTCTTCAGCCTGTACAGGACGGGGACTAGGAGCTATCTCAACAAAGCAGTTTAACAACTCTTCTACACCAAAGTTATTCAAAGCTGAACCAAAAAACACGGGTGCCACCTCACCTTTCAGATAATCACCCACACTGAATTCCGGATAAACCCCCTCTATCAATTCCAGTTCACTTCGCAGTTTATCAGCCAAAGTACTACCAATACGATTATCTAACTCCTCTGTATTGATATCAACTTCCACCTTCTCGGTCACCACTTGCTTCGAAGGCTGAAAAAGGTTGAGATTATGTTCATAAAGATTATACACCCCTTTAAAACGCGGACCACTCTCAATAGGCCACGTCAACGGACGGACATTTATGACCAATTCTTCCTCTAATTCGTCCATTAAATCAAAGGGATCTTTCGCCTCACGGTCCATCTTGTTAACAAAGATGATGACAGGAGTGTTCCGCATACGGCATACCTCCATCAACTTACGGGTCTGTGTTTCCACGCCTTTGGCACCATCCACTACGATAATAACACTATCCACAGCTGTCAATGTACGGTAGGTATCCTCTGCAAAGTCTTGATGTCCAGGTGTATCAAGAATATTCACCTTATAGTCACGATAGTCGAACTCCATCACCGAAGTAGTCACCGAAATACCACGCTGCTTCTCAATATCCATCCAGTCGGATGTAGCGGTTTTCTTAATCTTATTACTTTTCACCGCTCCGGCAACTTGTATCTGTCCACCGAAAAGGAGGAATTTTTCCGTTAAAGATGTCTTACCTGCGTCCGGATGCGCTACAATGGCAAAAGTTCGTCTTCTTTCTATTTCGCTATTCATTCTTATTATAATAAATAATCAAGTAATCAATCATATTTAGATTATATCATCCGATGTTAATCTGCTCAATCGAACAATACAATCTGCCAAACTCGTCTCCCAATGAGGAATGTCAATGCCATACGTCTGTTTAATTTTCGTTTTATCCAATACAGAGTAATGCGGACGTGGTGCTTTGGCCGGATATTCGTCCGTATGCAAAGGGCTGACTTTACAAGTAGTAATACCCGCCAAACGATGAATAGCCAACGTAAAGTCATACCATGAACAAACGCCTTCGTTGCTAAAATGATAGGTACCGGACACCACACCTTGCTCTATAATGGTAAAGATAGTTCGTGCCAAATCACCGGCATAAGTAGGTGTACCAATCTGATCGAACACCACACCTAAGAATGAACGTTCGTATCCCAAACGAAGCATGGTCTTCACAAAGTTATTGCCATACTCAGAGTAAAGCCAGGCAGTACGAAGAATGACCGCCCGTTTACACCGGCTCCTCACCACTTCTTCCCCCGCTAACTTGGTACGTCCATATACAGAATTAGGACAAGTAGGGGCATCTTCGGTATAAGGGATGTGTGCCGTACCATCGAACACATAATCTGTCGACACGTGTATCAACGCGGCTCCACAAGATTCAGCAGCATCAGCCAAATAACCGGGAGCCACATGGTTGAGCTTGTCACAAAATTCGATATTATCTTCAGCTTTATCCACAGCCGTATAAGCTGCACAATTCACCAGAAAATCAATCGCATTATCACGCACAAAAGCATGTACAGCTTGTTCATTGCAGATATCCAACTCCTGCACGTCGGTGAAGAAGTAAGTGTGTTGCGGGTGTTCCACAGACAATACCTGCATCTCATTACCAAGTTGACCGTTAGCACCGGTTACCAATATATTCATATTAATCGTCTAGTTTTAATTCTCCTCTTCTGTCTTTATCGTAATAGTTGGCCAGCAAGGAAAGGAAACTACTGATGGCTTCCACTGCCTTAGCCGTACCTACACTGATCTCTTTTTTCTGCAAGCGTAATAGCAGAACACCGTACAAAGCCTCGAAACATGTTTCCAACTCCGTTTCTTCCTTCTGTCCATTCTTCTGTCTCAGTTCCACAATGAAGGGTAGCGCTTTGAAATAAGCTGCATTATAGAATGGATATTTAGTCGATGCCAACAGAGCCGCATGCAGTTCTGTCAGATTCAGTATCACGTTCCGGTTGATTTGCAGATGTCCCCGCTCCGTCACACCTTCAGCCCGCATCATGTCACACAGATTGCCATACCATTCCTCCAAAGCCGGACGTTCTTCCTCCGGATAGCGGGCTATTACATTCACTCTCACCTTATCAATATCGCATCCGTTCGCACGCAACAAATCTTCCACCTGCCACATGTATATAAGGTATTCAGCAATATTCCGCTCTTTCAGTTCTTTCGAGATTTTCATTTCAACTATCAACTAATAAAGTGATTCACCCATCAAGGTAAAAGCCAATCCTAAGATTGAGACTATGACAACGACGCTGCCAATGACCCGATTCAACATCCAAATTCCCCGCAAATCGAAATGAGCACGTACTTTATTAACAAAGTAGGTAATACCAAACCACCACGACAATGCACCGATAATAATGGCTAAATAACCAGTCACCGTCTCAGAAACCAAAGCGCCGTTACCTACAAACGAGAAGCGGGCAAACAAACCGACGAACAGGAATATGATAAGCGGATTGGATAACGTGACAAAAAAAGCGGTTATCAGGTTATGCAGATAAGTACCCTTATTACCCGAAGGCGGACGTATAGACTTGACCGGGTTGCTACGGAAGGTGTAAACACCAAATGCAAACAGCAGGATGCTGCCAAACAACTGAAGATAAAAGATATTCTTGTTGACGTAGTCGAACACGAAGCTCATCCCATAGCCTGTCAACAGGGCATAGCAGATGTCACTCATCGCTGCACCTACGCCCGTTACAAAGCCATACCAACGGCCTTTATTCAGTGTACGCTGAATGCACAACACACCTACCGGGCCTAAAGGTGCCGACACAATGACCCCTATGATAAACCCTTTCCACAACAGGTCTAATATAGTTTCCAACTGAATCATGGGCGCAAAGATACAAAAAAACCTCTGTAGACTATCACGTTTTCTACCACAAAATAAATGCCGACGAGAAAAGGCAACTTTCATCTATTCCCTTTTCCCATCGGCACTTCCGATGTAACCCAGAACCTTAGTTATCCCTCATTCAATCTCTTCAGCCTCATCAAAGCTTCTATATAGTAATAGTCAGCATAAATGATGGAAGCGTCTATCTCCGAACCATCCGGCCAATGTCCTGTGGAGTGCAGCAGGAAAGAAGGCTTGCTCTCCCGGCTCTGGTATTGCTCTGAGCTGAGAGACTCCAACATCTTAACAGCTGCCTCTTTATATCCGGCACCCTTCTCACCGGGCACGAACGTAGATAGCTCCAACAAAGCAGAAGCTGTTATCGCAGCGGCAGAAGCATCGCGCGGAGCATTGGGTATACCGGGAGCATCGAAATCCCAATAGGGAACATAGTCTTCCGGTAGACGCTCTAGGTAGACATCGGCCACTTTCTGCACAAAATCCAGGTAACGCGTATCTTTCGTCTCCCGATACATCATCGTATAGCCATAGATGGCCCAAGCCTGTCCGCGTGCCCACATGCTACTGTCGGCGTATCCCTGATGCGTTACGCCGCGGAGGAACTCACCCGTCAGCGTGTCGTAGACGGCCACATGGTAGGACGTGTAGTCATCGCGGAACTGATACTTCATGGTCTTGTCGGCATGGGAGATGGCTATGTCGGCCAGTGAAGAGCGGCCGCCGTTCTTGGAAGCCCACATCAGCATCTCCAGGTTAATCATGTTGTCCATGATGGTATTATGTCCGCCAAACATAGCTACGTTGCGAGGCCACGAAAGGATAGTCCCCACGGCAGGACGGAACAAGGTAGCTAGCGAATCGGCCGCGTCGAGGATGACTTGCTTGTAGGCGGGGTCGTGCGTTAGGCGATAGCCGTTGCCATAGCTGCAAAACACCAGGAAACCTAAGTCGTGGTCGAAGGCTGGCGTATGGGAAAGGAATTCCAAGGAAGCGGTGAACCGTTCGGCTTCCTCTTTGATGTGCTCGTCGCCGGTAAACTCGTAGTCATACCACAGGATGCCGGGCCAGAACCCGCTGCACCATTCTTCTTTCGTTGCCGTCCGGCAATGCCAATACGTCAGGCTGTCCTTGATGTTGCGGGGCATATAAGAGTAATCGATGACTCCGCTTCCTATCTCTTCCAACTCGGCCAAGGTACGGCGGACTTGCCCGTCACAATACTTCAAGGCCTCTATCTCAAAACCTTGCTTCTCGGCAGAGCAGGCTGTCAGCAGACAACCGCCCAGGATGCCGAGTAACCATTTTCTAATCTTCATTACATTTACCATTTTATAATATTACAATATGTTACCTTTATAGCACTTGCAGCCTTTTGTCAGGGCCTTGTCCTCTACCGGGACGAAGCGGACGGCTGCTCCCCCGCTCGGACGGAGCTTGAACGTCAGGGTCTGCGAAGCATCGACCAACCACCGGGCACACTTCACGTGCGTGCGGGTCTTCACGTCCTCACCTCCGTCGGTATAGACGTAAGCCACGTAGGGTCGGCCGGGGTCGAGGAAAGAGAGGGAGACCTGCTCAGTGGAGCCGTCGTTGTTGGTCAGCACGCCGACGAACCATTCGCTGCCCTTCCGGCGGGCCATGACGATGCCCTCGCCCGGAGCACCGGACAGCACGCGGGAGTCGTCGAATACCGTCTGTAGGTTCTCAAACCATTCTATCTCCGGTTCTCCCTGGTAGAAGGATGGACGGTCGTACCAGAAGAGGGTCTGCAGCGGGCTGTAGAACACTAACGAGGCTGCCAACTGATGGGCATGCGTCGTCCGCAAGCGTTGGTCGTAATAGCAGATGGTGTAGTCGGCCGCGCCGTTAATCATGCGGGTGAACGGTAGGATAGTATTATGCGTCGCGTCGGGAAACTCTTCATTACCACAGATGCCTTCCTGGGTCAACAGGTTCGGATAGGTGCGGCTGAAGCCCGACGGGCGGAACTCGTCATGGATGTTCATCAGCAGGTGGTTCTCAGCTGCCAGGCGCACGAGATCGTGTAGCCACGTAGCCCAACGATGACTGGCGTACTGCACAAAGCCCGACTTCACGCCCACGATGCCCCACTCCCTAAGCAAGGGGAAAAGCTCACGCGCTTGCTTCATCAAGGCATGTTGGTTGACGTAGAGCCAGATGCCCACTCCCTTCTCCCGACCGTAGGCCACGATGCGAGGCATGTCCAGTCGGTCGATCACCTGCGTGGCGTCGCCATCGTGCGAGGTGCAAGGCATGTACCACTGCCAGTCGAAAAGCATGTACGGGATGTGGTGCTCGGCACAGAAGTCGATGGTAGCGAAGGCGCCTTCATTGGTGATGGTGACTTCGCGCATGATTTTCCCCGGCTTCACCCACTGCTCGGCATCGGGCACAGCGCAAGGCGGGTTCAGGTTGAGCAGCAAGTCGTTGTGCTCCAGGAGGTCTCCGGGACGCTCGGCGGCCATGATGACTTTCCAGGGCGTGGCATAGTAGGTGACCACATCGACCGGACTGTACATCACCGAGGTGAGCGTGTTCGGCCGGGCCGTAGAGGCGCGGAACTTGGTCAGACACCAATCATCTACATCGGCATCGGCCAGTGCCGCCCAGGTACCGTCGGCCAACTGCAAGGTCAACGCCCGCTCCACTGGAAGCCGGAGACTGTCGACCGGTACGTGGTCGAACCGGGCCTGTGCCCATTGTTCGGCCCAAGCCAGGGTCCCCTCCGGGAAGGTGTATTCGGTCAAGTCGCCCACCACCTTGTGGAAGATGGCCTTGGGATGTTCGGGCAGATAGTAGCGGAAGGCAATGCCCTCGTTGTAGGCACGCGCCTCGACGTTCAGGCGGTATCCGGAACCATCCTTCTTGGACAGATAGAGGGTGGCGGACTGGTAAGAGTCGCGCACCGTGCTCCGCTCGCCGTAAAGCGGTTGCCAAGACGTGTCCACGGGCGGATGCTTCACCACGGAGTCCACTACCAGATTGTCCATCCACGAGTCCGGTTGCCGCAGGTCGCGCACGCCGAGAGCCATCTCCCACACGCGGTTGTCCATCTCGAGGCCAGCACGCGAGTCGAGCACGACGGGCCGTCCCCGGAAGCTGACGCTGTAGCGCAGCTCATTACATCCGTTGCTGCCCGTCGCCTGCCGGAAGGAGAGCGAATGGGAGCCATCGGGCGAAGTCAGCTGCAAATCTTTGCCATTGTCGGCAGAAAGTGGGATGCTGCACAAGAGCATCCCACAGAAAAACATTATTTTATTCATACCTATTGATTTGTTATCAACCTATAATACGAGTGAGTGTCCGTAGACACTCAATCACTCTGCGAAAATTTTTGTTTTTGTCAACATTTGTGAGGGAATGGATTCACAGAAGAATCCGGTTCCGAATCACGTAAAAATCTGAAGCTATCCCACGGGAAGCTATGAGGTAATCTCATGGGAAGCTATTTGGTTACCTCACGGGAAGCTATTTGGTTACCTCATGGGAAGCCGTTAGATGATTCCACCAGATAAGGTGGAACAACCTCATGGTAGAAGGTGAAATCATTTCACGGGATAAGATGAAACGATTACACGAAAAAAGCGGGAAAAGTACCCGATTTTCACATTCGGACGTCCCATGAGTGGCGAGACTGAAAACTCAATATTTCCGAATCTTCAATCGTAGCTGACCCTCTTCGTAAGCCACGTGGAAGCGCTCGCCATTCACCCGGAGGGAGGCCGGTTGCTTCGCGGCGCGAAGGGTGGCGTTCATCCGGGGCTGGCCGTCCATCCAGAGGTCGAGCGAGCGGCCGTTCTGCTGCCGGACGACGAAGAGCTTCGACAGCGAGGAGAAGTAAGACTCCCCACCCCGCCTCAGCGCGCTCCCGTAGCCCACGAAGAATTCGTCGGCCTCGGCCGGGTCGGTGCCCTCGTCGTAGGTCACGGCGAAGAGGTAAGCATCCGTCTGCCATCCGTCGGCCTCAATCCAGGAGTTGCTGTGCATCAATCGGCCGTCCGCCAGTTGGTTGATGTACAGGTCGGTCACCTTCCCCTGGTTCCACACCCGCAGACCAATCCAGTCCTTCCCTTCGCGCCGCTCCATCCGGGGAAGGTCCTCTTGGCGGGCCGAATCTTTGAGGATGATAGCCGTCAACCCCTTGATGCGGTTGAACTCGCCCGGGAGGTGGAACGAGTAGTAAGTCTCCGTTCCCTTCAGGTCTTCGGTAGGACCTTCCAAGGTTTCCCAATAGAGGTCTTCGGGATAGTCGTGTACGAAGTCGGACTGCGCCAACATGCGGGGATAGAGCGGCCGGACGATGATGGACGACTCGCCCTGGCTGACGGTGAGGTCGAAGCCCGACTTGCGCGCCTCACCACCCGGATGCCACAGCCACTCGAAGTGCCCGCTGCGGTGTGTCTTCAGGTCGTCGATGATGTAAATGACCCGGCCTAGCCAAAGGAAGTGCCGGAAGTTGCGGCTGAAGTGATCGGCGTACGGACCGGTGCCATTGGCCAGCACGTACTTCAGCCGACCCGCGTCGATGAGGTGGTGCAGATGCCCGCGCAGCAGGGAGCCGTGGTATTGCTGCTCGCGCGACTGTCCTTCCCCGTTGAACAGCACCACGTTGTGTGCCCGGCTCTGGAAGAAGTAGTTGCGATAAGCGGTATTGGGATACCAGCAGTTGCCCGCATCCTTCAAGATGTCCACCCCTTTATGGTATAGGATGAAGGAGTTGGCATCGGCATGGGAGTGGTTCCAGGTATGCCCGGACTTCACCGCGAGCATCGTGGCATCTTTCTCCCAAGAGGTGCGCAAGGTGGCCCAACCGAAGTCTGCGAAGAGTTGCGACTTGCCCAGCTCCGGCAGGCGCGGAGCGTTGTCCAACCGCGGCGTATAGAGGAAGCCCATGGGTCGGTTGAGGAAATAGCCATCGCGGTGCTGCCCTTGCTGCACTTGGTTAATATACCATAATATATTATTAGAACGTATGCCCAAGGCATAGAGGAGCATCAGGCTGCTCTCGGCGGCTACGTTGCGATGGCTGTCGCCCAGGTTGATGTTGTAGAGCATGCCCGTGCGCGGATAGCACACGTGCAGGAAGAAGTCCGGCAGCTTCGCCAGCTGGGGGATGTCGGGCAGCGTCCGTCTGGGATTCATGTTTCGCCACGCCAAGCGGAACTGCAGAGCCTCCTGAATGCCGAAGTTAGCATAGTTCAGGCTCTCGTACATGCCCCCCGCCTCGTCGAAGCTCTTCGGTTTCTGTTGAAGCACATCCCCTGCGAAGTCGAACCATTCGGGCAGGATGTCGTTGATGTAATCGGCCGCCTCGCGTGCCTCGGGCACTTCGTTTTGCAGGCTTAAGGCCAAGATGCCTCCCATGCAGACGCACGAGGTCCACCAGTTATGCCCCATGGAGTTGAGCGAATGGATGCGCGTAGGTTCCAGCACCCAGTCGCCCAAGCACGGGTCCAAGGCCAACCGCTTCAGCCCGGCAGCTATCGTCTTCCGCTCGGAAGCGGACAGTTCATGATACACGGCGTCGTAGGCAATGGCGGTGAGGTAGGCTTTATGAGCCAATCCCAAGTCCGCTGTCCATACCGGCTTCCGAGCCAGCATCTCACTACTGCCCCACGTATCAGCCTCGATGGCCTTCAGCAGTATCTCCTTGATGGCTTCCGCATAACGGGTATCCTCCGTCATCAGATAGGCCAGCGACAGGTAGTCCAGTTGCCCGATGTTCTTCTTCTCCAGCTGGGCATCAGCTACCTGGCGGATAGACTCCCATGCCTGGCGCATGGCAGGTTCCGTGTCCATACGTTGTTTGGCCAGTTCTATCCGCTCCGGTGTATAGAGCAGGCAGGGATGCTTCACCCGTTGTGCCTTCGCCGAAAGCAGACACAGAGCCAAAGAAATCAGTAAAATAAATCGTGTCATAAGTAAACTATGGATTAAGAGTTTCAGTAATCAGTGAGGAAGCTATCTGGGGAGTCTTCACGCCGTCCAACTGGATAGCCGTGCGCGACGCATCGTTCACCTGCATCCGGTCGACCGAGAGACAGTCCACGTCCACGGCAATGACCGGCACACGCGGTTCCGTGCCTTTGGACCGGAAGGTGACCTGGTCTACCACCACTTCCCGGACATGGCGGATGAAGAGGCCGTAACAAGGCAGGTTGCCCCAGACCGTAGGTTGGGGATAGCCCTTCTCATCCTCTACCACTTCGTCGTGCGAAGCCCAGTATTGGTTCTTCCACAGGTTCCCGGCTGTATCATGTCGCTTGCCCTGCCTATCATCCCGGGTGCGGTAATCGCCCTCCTTCAGGCCTCCCCGGTTGAAGAAACGCAGGTCGGATAGATAGACGTTCTCGATTTTCCCCTCCGGCACCCCGGTGATGGAAGAGCCGAAGTTACCCGTGCCGTAGGCCGTGATGTGGGAGATCTGGATGTTGCGCATCTGCCCCATCGGGGGCTCGGGAGCTTCGGGGACATGCTTTCGGGCCCGATTACCTAATCGGATATAGAGTGGACATTCGGTCCCTTCTATCAATACGTTGCTGATGCTCACGCCATCCATGATGCCTCCGTCGACGACTTCCAGCGAGATGGCCGTGATGCCGCTCGGTGTGGACTTCAGTATCCGTTCGCCTGTATGGGCACTGGGCTTCACCACGCAGTCGGAGATGGAAATGTTCCGGAAGCCTCCGGTAGACTCCGTTCCGCACTTGATGGCATTGGCAAAGCTACTCACCAGGCAATGGCTAATCACCACGTCTTCGCAAGGAGCCTCCCCGGTGCTTTTCAGCACAATGCCGTCGTCGTCGGAATCGATGATGCTATTAGAAAGTATAAAGCGACGGCAACCGTCAATGTCTATCCCGTCGTTGTTCCCGTTGCAATGGTTGTACACCCGGATGTTATCCACCATCACATCCTCGCAGTCCAGGTAATGTTGGTTCCACATGGCTGCATTGCGCAAGTGGACGCCCGACACCCGCACTCCCCGGCATGAGATGAAAAGCACATTGCGCGGACGCCCGTTGGCGTCGCCCGCCACGCCGGTCACCCGTCCCCGTTTGCCCTTTCCCCGTCCGTCGATAACCCCGTATCCGGTCAGAGCAATGTTCTTTGCCCCCACCGCATATATCAGCGCTGCCCATCCGCCTTCGTCCTTCTGCGAGCGGTAGGCAGCTTGCGGCTGGATGGGAAAGTCTTCATAATTCTCACTGGCGTAGAGATAGGCACCTTGGGCCAGGTGCAGCTCTACATTATCTCTTAGGATAACAGTGCCCGACTTGAACCGACCGGCAGGAATGACCACTCTACCTCCGCCTTGCTGATGGCAGTGGACAATGGCTGCATTAATGGCCTGCGTAACGACTTGGTTCGTGTCGCGCGTGGATGCCCCAAAGTCGAGGATGTTATAATCGGTAGCATACGACAGAATGGCTACCCAACAGCTAATCATAGATAGACTTAACTTCTTCATAATTCTTATTCTTATCTAACGTTATCGGTTGATATAAAAGCTCCGTTCCACAGGCTCGGCGGTCTGCACCTTTTCCGGCAAGCCATATTGCCAGGCTACGACCGTCACCTTCACGGGGAATTTGCTTCGGGGCGGAACCGGGGTGAACACCAGCTTGTCGCCTACGACTTCTGCCGGTCCTTCCTTTATATAATAATGTATAGGAAGACTGCTATCTGAAGTAGCAGGCAGAAGCAAGGTATCCGTACCGGCAGGCACGTCGGGCAAGCTGGGGAACAAGATGCTCTGCCGCTTCCCCTCGGTCAGTGGATAAGGGACGGTAAGGGTAAGCTCTTGCACGGTGGGTTTGTACCGGTGGTCTCCCTCGGCAGCGGCAACCAGCGTGATACTACCTGTACGCTTGCGGTTGCTGAACCCCATCCGATAGAAGCTGAGGACAAAAGTCGTATCATTCACTTGGCGGACGGGCCCACAGATTCGCTCAATCCGGGGTGCAGCCGGGGCATGGTCTTGTGTCCGCATCGCACGAAGGCTATCGGTATGGACGGCCTTCAGGTGGAAAGTCACTCCATCGGCCTCGGGACGGAAAGGAACGGCGAAGGTGACATGCGCCCGTGGGTTGTAGGGCAGCAACTGTCCGTCTTGCTCAAAGCTCAAGTACTGGGGCAAGAGGTCATGCTCCTGCCGGTAAATGTCCTCGGTCAGTAGAGCCATCTCGCGGTCGAAATACCAGAAAGCATCGTGAGGGTCTCCTGGGTAGTCGGCATAAGATGCCGGACGGGCCCGTCGGGGTTGCTTCTGCAGCCGGGCTGTGCGGACTTCGCCCTGTGGCTCAGTAGAACCCGTCCGCCAACGTTCGGCCAGCCAACCTTCACGCGGGTTGACCTTCTCCAGCTTCACGGCGGAAGTCCCGTCCCAAGCATCGGGCAGCCTCCATTGAAGTGCTTTTTGCAAGAACAACGCGATGTAAGCAGCCGTACGGTCGGCTACGTCGAAGTGCCCCCGGCCTGCATCGCAGAGGAAAGAGATACAACTCTCCGGATACATCATGCGGAAGGCCAGGGCAGGATTCACCCGCGCTTCCCACCATTCGTATTCACCCTCAACCATCAGTCCCGGTATGCCATCGATGTTGCGGTGGCGTCCCCACTCCAAGTTGGCCCCGCCATATCCGGTGAGGTTGGTGCGGGGAGCGTCCCCGTGGTAGGAAACGATGGCCAGCGTCCGCTCCGGATTCCATGCGGCGAAGTTCCAAGGAAAAGTGGCCATGGCCGAATGTCCCAGCGGCACAAGGGGAGCAAACTTCAGTTCGGTATAGCCGCTCACGTCCGCCAAGTCATCCAACGCATCCAGCAAGGCATCGTTGCATCCGTTCGACACGTCCCAAGGGAAATCCAAGATAGGCGTCACCCATACCAAGGCCATACCCGCCTTTTGCATCTCCCGGCGGAAGCAGGGATTCTCCAACAGCGTTTCTTCGCACATGTTGTGTTGCCCCACGACGACAGCCTTCACCTGAAGACAATCTTCCGGAATCCACAGGAACGCCTGCGGATGCTGTCCCGTCTCCTCCGACACCACCGAGGGGATAGGAACAGACCACTGCCACACTTGTGCCCGTACTCCTATAAAGCCAAGTAACAGACAGAAAAACATAATAACCTTTCGCATAACTAATCGAGTTTTAAGTCCCAATATACCACATAGCGTTGCCGGTGCAGGTCGTAAAGCGGACGAAGCACATCACCTTGCGGGGTAGTAAACTCCAAAGTTCCGTCCTTCCGCTGCACACTGCGTTCCGGATGGCGTTCGTCCCATGACAAGGTGGTCTGCAAGTCGGCCGGGACGTGATAATCATACGTATAATAATCGTTGTAAAGCGTGGGGTCGGAGAAAGGAGCCGGAGCTTCCATGCCTTCCGTCCCCCGTTCACCGGCCAGTACGACAGGACCGTAGAGCACGGCTGCTTTCTGCGGATTGTCCGGTGTACGTTCCAAGGTCAGCTGCATGGGATAATGAACGGTCACTTGGTCGCCCTCTTGCCATTGCCGGTCAATAGCGACATACGAACCGGGTTGTTGGCGTACAGCCATCTTCTTGCCGTTTACCCGGATGACAGGCTTGCCGCTCCACGAAGGATAACGCAGGTAGAGCGTAGCCTGTACAGGTCGTTCGGCACCAATCGTCATCGTGGTGGTTTCTTCCGCAGGGAAGTCGGTCTCTTGGCGCAAGGTCAGGCCGCATTCTTCCCAAGTCACTTCCGAAGGGATAAAGAGATTAATGTAGATGCCACGGTCGTTGTGGTAGTAAATGGCTTCGGCATATTTGGCGTGACTCTCGAACCCGCTCCCCACGCAGCACCAAAAGGAATTCTCGGGTGTACTGTACACTTTATACGCCCCGCTGAGCAAGGGCAGGAAGTAGCACACCATGCCCGACTCCGGGTCCTGCTGACCCAGGATGTGATTGTAGAGCGCCCGTTCGTAGTAATCGGCCACGGCTGCATCGCCCGTCCAACAAAACAAGTGGCGCGAAAGCTTCAACATATTATACGTGCAACATGTCTCGCCCGTATAGCCGTTGAGGAAGTGGGAGAACCGGGCCGGGTCGAAGAAATGCTCTTTTTGGCTGCTGCATCCCGGTGCGAACGTGTGACGGTCTATCATCGTATGCCAGAAGAAGTCGGTGGCCCTCCGGCTGTCTTCGCTTCCGTTGAGTTCATAATTGCGGGCTTCGGCCAGCACCTTGGGGATAAACGTGTTGGTATGCTTGGTGCCCAAGTCGTCCCGCTCGGCCTTCAGCGGGTCTATCACATCATTGTGGTAAAAATAACGGGCCAACCATTCGTAACGCTCGTCACCCGTGATGGCATACAGGTTATAGAATGACTCGTTGATGCCTCCAAACTCGTTGCGAATCATGCGGCGGCGCGTCTCCTCGTCCAGCGGCTTCAACTTGTTGTAGGCCCAGTCGCCCATACGCACCACCACTTCCAAGGCCTGCCGATTGTCAGCATACAGATATTGGTCTATCAACCCTGCAAACAGTTTATGCAACGTGTACCAAGGTGCCCAGACGCTTGTCCCCCGGATATTGCGGTTAATCAGTTCTTCGGGGAAAGCGCTCAGGTATCCGCTACCTAATGCCTGTTGCACCTCGGCCAAACCACTGACTAAGCTATCCCCTTTCAGCTTGAACACTTCACTGCCCGTGGCGGCATACATCAGGCCGTAGGCCGAAAGCAGATGCCCGGTGGTATGTCCGCGCAGTTCACAATCGAGCGATTCCCATCCGCCCAGCTTTTTCACCGTCATGTATCCGCCTTCACGCCCGGCGTATACCCCGGCATTGGTGCGGAAGCTGTGCAGCAGACGCTCTGTGCTGATGGACACCATCCAAGCCGAATCGCGCAGCAAGTTATCGCGGAAGCGGCTTGGCAGCAGCCGGACATCCCGCAAGTCGAAACTTTCGGCTTTCAGTTCAATCACATTTTCTTTCTTCAACTTGCCCTCGTGCTGGCCGGGGTAGACCGACTGGGCCAACGACGTGCCCGCCATCGCCAGACACACCAGCATTGTGCAAACGTTCTGTTTCATAATTCTATTCTTTTTGTAGTTTTTACTTCCTATCTGCTTCCTTGCTGCCTTCCCCCTCCTTCCTGCCGGACAAGCCTTGCCGAAGTGCTTACTTCGATATAGAATCATTGCCAATGATTGTAGGAATCATCGGGGATGATTGTAGGAATCATTGCCAATGATTCTCCATCGATGTAGCAAGAAGGGAGTCTTTCATCAGTAAGAATTCCACCGCTTTTAATCTACTTTCTCCAACCGAAGCACCCGGCTGGCATACTCATTCTTTTCAGTTCTATCTACCAGGTGATTATAAGGGAGTTCCAATCCGTTGCTCATCAAGTAGGCACCGCTGAACACCTGCCCTTCGCAGTCCAAAGGCTGTTTGTCGATCCGGTTCAGCTCATGAATGCGGTAATACGTTTCCGGTTCCAGTCCTGCCATCTTCACACGCGGCAGATGCTGATTGTGAAAATGCTCCATCTTCCACCAATAAAACACCGCTTCATCCTTCTTCGGAGATACGTACATCAAAGAGGCCACTCCCAACTTATCGTAAGGAGAAACCAAGCGGTAAATATCCCCCTGTTGGACTACCGGACGTATTTCCTTGTATTCGGCTATGGCTTTCCTATATAATTCCTTCTCGCTTTCGGTCATGTCTTGGGGTTGTATCTCCATTCCCAAACGACCGCTCATGGCCACATCAATACGGTATTTCAACGGTACTGTGCGAAACGTCTGATGATTGGGCGAGGCACTGATATGAGAAGCCATGGCAATGGCCGGGAAGAAATAGGAAGTCCCCCACTGCATGTAAATGCGCTGCAAAGCATCCGTATTATCACTCACCCAGAACTCGTCGAAGTAGGGTAACAGTCCATAATTCACTCTTCCGCCCCCACTGGCACATGCCTGTATGGTCAGCTTGGGATACTTCCTGCGAATACGCTGACAAACATTCTCCAGTCCACGATGGTAATCGATGTACATACGGCTCTGCTCCTCCGCTCCCAAATAACCGGAACCATGATTCAGGATAGACATATTGGCATCCCACTTGATATAATCGATTTCCGGATAACGTGTCATCAAGGTATCTACTACACCAAAGACGAAATCCTGTACTTCGGGATTGGCCAAGTCGAGCACAACTTGCGTACCGCCACGCCCTGTAACGACATCGCGTCCTTTTGCTTTCAATACCCAATCCGGATGCATCTCGTACAGTTCACTTTTCAAGTTGGCCATTTCCGGCTCTATCCAAATGCCAAACTTGATACCTTTTCCTTTGGCTTCGTCTATCAGATGATTGATGCCCGAAGGAAGTTTTTTCTCATTCACCATCCAGTCGCCCAAGGAGCTGCGATCCGTATTGCGAGGATATTTATCTCCAAACCATCCATCGTCCATCACGAAAAGTTCTCCTCCCATGGAAGCGATGTCTGCCATCATCTGCTCCATCTTTTCTTCATCGATTTTGAAATAAACCCCTTCCCAACTGTTCAGAAGGATTTTGCGAAGTTGGTCTCCATTGGCCAGTTTATGAGTTCTTGCCCAACGATGGAAGTTACGGCTACATCCGCTCAATCCCTCTTCGCTATAAGTCAAAGCTAACTCCGGTGTCCTGAATACTTCATCCGCCTTCAGGCGATACGTTGAGTTTTCCTCATTGATACCGGCAAAGAAGTGATGATATTCACTTTCATCCGTATCAATGCGCAATTTATAATTACCGCTATAACATAAAGCCGCTCCTATCACGCGTCCCTCATTCTCACGTGGTTGCCCGTCCAGCGAAAACATTACTTCGGCATGGGCTGTATGTGAATTGCGCACTCCATCCTTGTTCTTGACGATTTTCATCCCCGGCAACAAGGGCTCCTGTACCAAGCGAGCTTCATTCGCCCACGAACCATATAGACTTGACAACCATACATCACCCCTACGTATCGGCAGATAGGCAGAAGCGAACTGATTCAAAAGGACTTCGCCCTTCTCCTGATGGCTGTACTCTGCCCATGTCTCAATCATGTCCACGTCATGATAAGCTTTATAGTACAGCGTCACATGCAAAGGATATACTTTATCTTTCAACAGTACTTTGAACAATTCGGCATCATCCTGACTGGAAGATTCCACTTCGCATACTTCCAACTGAAGCGTCATGTTCCCATCAGCATGTCTGACCGAAAGAGCAGTTTCCGAAGGAGTATTCAATCCATAAACCGGATAAGCATCCCACTGTCCACTTTTCATTGATCGAATATCCGTTTCCGATAATTTATTACCATAATACACCCACTTAAGGGCTCCTCCTGTCTCATAAGAAAGTAGCAAGGATGTATGAGGCGTAGATATTTCGATATTCTCCGCTTCAACATATCCCAAACTACCAAGAATTCCTAACAAACAAATAATCAATCTTTTCATCTCGTTCTTATCGTTTAAGCTCAATAGTCCCGCTAATTCACTCCACAGGTGTCATGATTCCCACATAACCTCCGCTGCCAGCCATCCTAATCTTCAACGGCTTGCCGGAAACCACACGTACTTTTTTCTTCAAGACTTCCGTCGGTTTCTTATCCGCATGCTTACCGTCTGCCCAATACTCCAGTTCATAATTCCCGTCGGGCAGGAACGATGTGTCCACTTCCACTTCACGCTTCACACTGTTGTTCATACCTCCGACATACCATTGCTCTCCGTTTCTTTTGGCCAACACGATGTATTCTCCTGGATAACCGCCCAGGAAACGAATGTCATCCCACACCGTAGGCACCGACTTCAAGAAATCCATTCCCGGTTGTCCCGATGCATGGCGGGGATGTTCGCACATCACCGTCAAAGGACTTTCATAAATCACGAACTTGGCCAACTCGGCACACCGGGTATTGGGCACAGTAGTCGGAGTCTGTGGCTTGAAGTCTTTCATCGGCACATTTAGGAAACCTCCCGGTGTATAATCCATCGGTCCTGCCAACATACGGGTGAAAGCAAGCGTCACGTTGTGTTCGGGAGTAACCCGCCTTGAAAACTTCGAATATTCTCCTCCCATCACTCCTTCGCGAGTCAATAAATGGGGATAAGTACGTTCGATGCCATCCGGCTTGTAGGCGCCATGGAAATTCACCATCAGTTTATGTTTTGCCGCTTCTTTCAGAATCCGCCGGTACCAATTCACCATGTCCTGGTCGTCCCGATCCATGAAATCGATTTTCACGCCTGCAATGCCCCACTTTTCGTAAAGGGCAAACGCCTCTTTGTAGCTGTCATTCTTATTCACATCTGTACAATACAACCATAACCAACAGCGCACATTCTTCGAGCGGGCATATGCCAGGATTTCCGGCATATCCAATTGGGGAGCCGGCCGGGTAATATCTGCTTCCGGCTTATTGTAGGCACCATACCATTGCCAGTCTATCAACATATAAGGCCATCCCTGCTCAGCGGCAAAGTCGATGTATTCCTTAATCACATCCATCTCCATTTTCACTTCACCGCTCCACCAATGGTCCCATGCACACATGCCGGGCTCGATCCATGAAGTATCATCAAGAGCACAAGGCGGATTCAACCCGCGTATCATTTCCGATTCGATAAACCGTCCCGGATTGTCGGCTATCATAATCACCCGCCAAGGCGTGGCCAGCTTTTCATAGAAACAGGCTTTCACACCCTCTTCCGGTTCGCCAGGAAGAGGTGAGAGTCTGGTCGTCAGCATCTGACGGCCGGCATCTGACTTTTCTCCTTTACCTATGTAGAAGCCGGGATAATTGTCAATATCCGCCTCACTGATGGCGACATAGTTCTGTTTGTCAATCTCCACCAAAAAAGGCAGGCCAGCCACCGTATCCGCGGGAAGTTCCGCCAGGCGGGTAGGCATGAACTCTGCTTCCTGGCTGGAAGTATAATTCCGTTTATAGAGAGCCGCCCATCCTATTGAATTCTCCGGCAAAGAGAATCCGGTCAATTCTTTTACAATCTGCCGATTCCCTACTTTACGCCCTCCATACAACTGATAGCGGAAGGCAACGCCACCGTCGTACACACGAACTAGGAAATCCATACGGCGCTGTTCACCTGTTTTTTCCTTCAAGCGCAAAGTCGCTTCGTTCCAATGAAGGGTTACGGAGTCGTGTTTGTTCCGTACTACAGGTTTCCAAGTTTCAGTCTTGCCGTCTTCTTTAGCGACATCCAGCAAAACAAAATTACCGTTCATCGGTTTCTCCCCCTTGAACTCGAAGCCCAACGGGGAATCCCCCATCAATACCTTCCCGTTATAACTGACGGAGTAACTCAGTCGCTCTTCGTTACGCACGTCCAGACGGATCTTCCCATCCGGAGAAGTCACTTGCACTTGTTGCGCGGACACGCCTGATGCCAGCAGCAAGAATAAAGGTAAAATACAGTTTCTCATCATACTTATCTTCCGTTTAAAAGTTACAAACTTTCTCGTATATACGTTTGACCCCATCGCTCCACTCAATCAAGGGAAAAAATAAAAAAGTACGCACACCACGCGAACAAATAGTGATCGCAGTGATGTACGTAGCTTTTCTAACGATATTCATTCAAGAACGGAAAATACGATAGTCTTTGCCCGGTTCTGTAACCAAATCATATTCATAAACACGAAGCAGGAAAGGGTATTGAGGATGGATGGCCTCGGAAACCAACGGAGTTTTGATGCTTGCCCGCTGAAACAAGGGATTGGGATTGTCGCCTTGCGCCGGTCTCAATCCATCGCCCCGCAACGGCACATACGAACGAATGCGAAGGTTCCCGCCTATACGGGAATGGATGACGGCTCTTTCCAACTGTCCGCTACTCCAATTCATGTCCACCTCAAAACCGCCTCGAGCCACCAAACCGCTAACAGATCCCGCCTGCCAAGCATCCGGCAGAGCAGGCAACAAATGCACGGCCCCGTCGTGGCTTTGCAGCAATATCTCTGCCACACCTGCCGTATAACCGAAGTTTCCATCTATCTGGAAAGGTGGATGCGCATCGAACAGATTAGGGTAAGTGCGTCCTTCGGGATACTTTCCACGCTCAGCATCCGATGGAAGTAGCTTCAACAAGTTCCCTATCATTCGATAAGCATGGTTGCCATCGAGTAGGCGCGCCCATAAATTGATTTTCCAACCGATAGACCAGCCTGTAGCCTCATCGCCACGCTGGAGCATGGTATTCTTTATAGCCTGGAAAAGCAACGGATGGGTGTAAGGCGATATCTGATTGCTGGGAAACAATCCATAGGCATGCGAGATGTGGCGGTGCTGGTCGCTCGGATTATCCAAATCTTCGAGCCACTCTTGCAACTGGTTGTACTTACCAATCTGCATCGGAGGAAGTTGAGCAATCATCTGCCGCAACGAATCCCGATAGGCCGCTGGTTCGTCCAATACTTCCGAGGCCATCAAGGCATTATTCAGTACATCGAACACGATTTGGTTGTCCATCGTACAGCCCGCCACAATGGTCGATACTTTCTGTGTATTCTCTCCACCCGGCCCATGCTCGGGCGACATAGAGGGCGCTTCCACCATCCAGCCGTAACGGGGATGGGGCACAAGAAATGAAAGATAGAAATCGGCCGCTCCCTTCATCGCAGGATAAACTTCTCTTAAGAACTTCTTATCACCTGTGTAGAGGTAATGTTGCCACAGATGGGTCGTAAGCCATGCCCCACCGTTGGGCCATGTACCATAGAAAGCTCTGTCCACAGGACCTGTACAACGCCAGATGTCCGTATTATGATGAGCCACCCAACCCTGTGCTCCATACATCACCCGTGCCGTTTCACGCCCTGTCTCAGCTAACTCCTTGATCAACTCAAACAAGGGCTGGTGAGTTTCGGAAAGATTGGTTACCTCTGCCGGCCAATAATTCATTTCAGTATTGATGTTAATCGTATATTTCCCGTCCCATGGAGCCAAGGTCTTATCGTTCCAAATGCCTTGCAGATTGGCAGGCTGACCACCGGGCTGCGAAGAAGAAATCAACAGATAACGCCCATATTGGAACATCAACATGGCCAACGAAGGGTCATTGCCCTCATGGAAACGACGTATGCGTTCGGTGGTTTCAAGGCTGGCATTCGGACCTGTTCCCAAATCCAACTGAACCCGATTGAACTGGCTCTTATACGCGGCTTCATGTGCCGCCAATGCTTGGGCATAAGGTTGCTGCATGGCGGCATTCAGTAATGCTTCGACTTTCTTACGGGGATTACCGCTCACATCGTGGTACGAGCGGAAATTAGTGGCACTGGCTATGTAAAGCGTAACGGCATCGGCACCCGTCACATACAGCTTTCCATCTTTACTTTGCTGACTGCCTCCCTCTGTCAGTACCTGCGTATGGGTTTCCATGCGAATGACTCCTTTCACCCCTTCATGGTCTTCGCCCTGTCCTTTCAATATCAATTTTTCTCCTTTTACCCCTACTTTATGATTGTTCAAAGGCGAACTATAACTGGCCGTAAAGGTAATCATACCGGGGCGGTTGGCTGTCAGACGTACGATAACCACTCTGTCCGTCAAGGAAGCAAATATTTCTCTCCGATAGGTTACCCCATCCAATTGGTAAGATGTGGTAGCCACCGCCCTCGAGATGTCCAAGTCTCGTCGATAATCTGTAACCACTTCATGCCCGGGAAAATCCAGGATTAGGCTGCCTATCGTCTGATAAGGCATCCCATTCCGTCCTGTATAAAATGTTTCGCCGATGAGTTGTTGCGCTTCCCAGTTTTTGCCCGCAAAAACAAGGTCACGCACTTCGTTCAAAGATTGCAAAGCCTTGGGATTGTCATTTCGATAGGGACCTCCTCCCCACATGGTCTCCTCATTCAATTGCAGTTCCTCCCTTCCGGTTCCTCCATAGACCATTACTCCCATAGAAGAATTACCCAATGGCAAAGCTTCCACCCATGTAGTAGCCGGTTTCCTATACCAAAGTGTCAAATGGGAAGAGGCCGAAACCTGCCAAACACTAATTACGAGTATCATGCACAAAATGCTTTTTCTACGATTCATGTCCATATGTGTATCCGATATATTGTGTTATATGTGCGCTCCGCGCATGTTAATGTAAAAACTCCCCAGACTCCGCAGGAGCTCCCTCCCAGAGAGTCCGGGGGGAAGGATAATAATCGTTGGGAACATTAGTTATCGCAAAATGGTTGATTCATCTCAGTCTACGATGATTTCTTTGCCATAACCTTCATTTACGGCAAAGGACTTACCCCGGAGAATGACGGTCGCCTCACCCGTAGAGGAATAATACCACTTTCCATTCTCCCGGTATATTGATGCCGAAACCGGCTCATCTGCCTTGATGGCATACGGTCCTTGCTTTATCTTCCGGGCGTTGACCATATACAATTGGGACACCTCGCCCGAAACTTCAGACACCAGCCCGAACATACCTTGGAAAGCCAATTCGTCCAGTTGCGGGAACTCCGCTTCAGCAGAAACGGCACTGCAGATGTAATCCTTACGCTCTCCTTCCGATGACACGCACAACATCACCTTCTCTCTATCAGCGACCAAACGTTCCACTGTTTTCACCGAAGCAATCTCTCCACGCACAGGCTGATATACGGCTATGAAGGGAGATTCCCAACCGTTCACTCCGGTCTGGCGAACCAACAACGTAGGAGTAGGATGAGGAGCTGAGCTTACTCCGCCGGGAGTCAAATCAGGATTCAACGTCGTATAAGGAGCTTCCATACAGTATAGTTCACGTCCCTCTACCCCCGTCATCCACATCTGCATCGTCAACAGGCAAGTATCATGCGGGGCAATTTTCCATACCGCATGAAAATCTCCCGGGCAGTCTGTCTTTTGTAACTTGCTGAACCACTTATAGCTCTCACCATACATCTTGCCAAGGCTTTGGCAGGTTGTTAAAGGAAGTGGCGTTCCATTGGCATCTTCCACATGCAGCGAAGTGCCCACGTTGTGGAAGAGATAATCATTATCGGGCTGTGCCGAGCGGAAGATGTCCACATAGTAGCCTTGGTCGGAAGTGGTTTTCACCATGGCCACCACCCGGCGTTTCTCGGCAGCCTCCATGTCACATAGGTTGATAAACGGGTTCAATGCCGTTGCATTAACAAAAGTTGTAGCCGTATCCACTCGTGGTTCCATGGCATGAATACGGATGTTCCCTGCGGCATAACCGGGCAGAATGGTATTACTACCTGTGGGTGATTGATGATAGACCTTATCGGCACTCCAATAAGATTCATAGGCCGCTGCATCGGGGGCTAAAGCATAGCCAAAGCCATAGAGTTGCAAAGAAAGCCCATTAGGAGTGAGATGGGAACCATCGCGTCCGCCATAAAGCACAGCCATCAGATTCTCTTCGTCACGCCGGCTTTTCATCGTTACCACACGATGAAAAGGTGAATAAGACATACGTTCTTCTGCCATTTCTTCTGTATTTACCGGAGGAATAGCAGAAGCGTAAAGGCAAAGACTACTCCAGTCAGCCTCCTCACGCCGGTAATTTCCACAGCTGATACCAGTCTGCAAAGCGGAAGCCACCCGCATCGCATTTTCCTTATTCCCAACCAACTGATAATAGGCCAACAACCTTTCCAATGTAGTAAAATTGGCACTTCCTCCTCTTGAATCACCGAATACAATCATGTTGCCCCGTTCGTCCATCCATGGAAATACGGCCAAAGCGGCTTTCTGCAAAATAGGATTCTCTTTTAGGACATCTATGCCTTCACGCTGTAGTAAGGCTGCAAAATCCAATAGCCCGGCCACTGTACCGAACGCATATCCGGGCGATTCCGGCCAAAGTCCCGTCACAGGATCATACGCTTTCAATATGTCCGGAATAGCATCGTGATAAGGAGTAGATTCCTTAATGAGGTAATGCAAATAATAGGAACGCCCTTTCCCGTCGGGGTAAGCATCGTTCTCCTCCAATGCCAAGATAGGACGAAGCATCATGTTCCACCCGTTCACATTCCAATTCCCCGATTTGCCTCCACGTACAAAGCCAATATCGATAAAACGTTTGAATACGATTCCCGTAACTTCCGGCAAGGACATGCCCAACTCTTGCAGATGAGGATGCGGATGTGCCTTCAGGTAATCATACGCAAAGTCGTAAACCACGGCGGCATGAAGAGCAAGATCATCATGTATCTGTTCGTAATCGTAATAACCGCAAATGCCACCCGGTTCATAACCACCCTCACTGCCTGTAGATTTATCGGGGTCAAGGATAGGATTCATGTAATAAGTACCCACTAACCAGGTATGGAACACATCGGCAGCCATTGCCCCATATTTTTCTTCTCCGGTCAGCCAGTAAAGAAAAGCGGCTTCTTCTGCCAACGTAAGAATTTCCACATTATTGCTTCGGATCATATGTCCGGACTCTT
>CALUOT010000040.1 GCA_944322355.1 uncultured Bacteroides sp.
CCTCGTACAACTCCTGCTTGCCACTGGTCTGGCGGGGTTCGCCGGCCTGCTTCGCATAGGCCACTACGTCTTCCAAGGTCAGCTTGCCCTCTTCGAACTCCTTACCCTTGCCGCTGTCGAACGAGGCATAGCGCTGAGCCAACATCTGCTTATAGGGAGACTCTTCAAGGATAGCAGCGGCACTCTCCAGCGCACGGGCCATGGCATCCATACCGGCAATGTGGGCTATGAAGATATCTTCCAAGTCGGTAGAGTTGCGGCGTGTCTTGGCGTCAAAGTTGGTGCCGCCATTGCCGAATCCTCCGTTGCGAATCACCTGCATCATGGCCTGTGTCAACTCATAATTATCGATGGGGAACTGGTCCGTATCCCATCCATTCTGGTAGTCGCCCCGGTTGGCGTCGATGCTGCCCAACATGCCGTTGTCCACCGCTACACAGAGTTCGTGCTCGAAGGTATGTCCGGCCAGTGTGGCGTGGTTCACCTCGATGTTCACCTTGAAGTCCTTGTCCAGTTCGTGAGCCTTGAGGAAGCCGATGACCGTCTCCGTATCTACGTCATACTGGTGCTTGGTGGGCTCCATGGGCTTCGGCTCTACCAGGAAGGTGCCGGTGAAGCCTTTCGAACGGGCATAGTCGCGAGCCATGCGCAGCATCGTGGCCAGGTGCTCCTTCTCGCGCTTCTGGTCGGTGTTCAGCAACGACATGTAGCCCTCGCGTCCGCCCCAGAATACGTAGTTTGTCCCGCCCAGTTCGATAGTGGCATCGATGGCATTCTTTATCTGCACGGCTGCACGGGCCACGACGTCGAAGTCGGGGTTCGTAGCGGCACCGTTCATGTAGCGGGCGTGACCGAATACGTTGGCCGTACCCCACAGCAGCTTGATGCCCGTCTCCTGTTGTTTTTGCTTCAGGTAGGCGACGATTTCCTTCAGGTTGGCTTCGTACTGCTCGATGCTGTCGGCCTCGGTGCAGAGGTCCACGTCGTGAAAGCAGTAATACTCGATGCCCAGCTTCTGCATGATTTCAAATCCAGCATCGGCCTTGTGCTTGGCAGCCTCAACGGGGTCGGCACTGTCGTTCCACGGGAACTTCTTCGTACCACCGCCAAACTGGTCGCCTCCCTCGGCGCACAACGTGTGCCACCAGGCCATGGAGAACTTCAGCCAGTCTTTCATCTTCTTGCCCATAATCACTTTCTCGGCATCGTAGTAGCGGTATGCCAGTGGGTTCCGACTTTCTTTTCCTTCAAACTTAATCTTCCCTATCTCTGGGAAATACTCTTTTGTTGCCATATCTTATAGTTGTTTTAGGTGTCCCGAAGGACACAAGTTCATATTATTTGTAAAAATCGAGAAGTGTCAGTTATCCACGGTTCACTGCGTCCAGGCATTGCTTCCAGCGTTCGTAGGCGTCGAGGTACTCCTGCCGATGGGACGCATCGGGCTCTATCACCTCCAGCTTCTCCAGCGTGGCGAAGGCTTCGGTGTTGTCCCGGTAGATGCCGGCGCCAATGCCTGCTCCCTTGGCCGCACCGGCAGCGCCGTCGGTGTCATACAGTTCGATGGTGGCACCGGTGATGCCCGCCAACGTATCGCGGAAAAGGGGACTGAGGAACATGTTGGCCCGTCCGGCGTGAATCTTCTGCACACGGATGCCCATCTGTTCCATCACCTCAATGCCCTGCTTGAAGGCAAAGACAATACCCTCCTGGGCAGCACGGATGAGATGCCGGCGGTCGTGCAGGTTGAAGTCGATGCCATGGACGGAGCATCCCGTCGTCCGGTTCTCCAGCAGGCGTTCCGCCCCGTTGCCGAAGGGCAGGATGCTGATGCCTGCACTTCCGATGGGCACCTGGGCGGCCAGTGTGTTCATGTCGCTGTAGGAGATGCCTTCGGGCACCACGTTGCGCTTCATCCACGAGTTAAGGATGCCCGTGCCGTTGATGCAGAGCAAGACACCCAGGCGAGTCTGCCGGTCCGTATGGTTGACGTGGGCGAAGGTGTTGACGCGGCTCTTGGGGTCGTAGTTGACCGCACCGTTCACTCCATAGACCACGCCGCTGGTGCCTGCCGTCGAAGCTATCTCACCGGGATTGAACACGTTAAGCGAAAGGGCATTGTTCGGCTGGTCACCGGCGCGGTAGGTGACGGGAGTGCCTTCCTTCAACCCCAACTCGCGGGCGGCAGCGGCATGCACACGTCCTTGCTCGGCAAAGGTGGGGCGGATGGCGGGCAGCATGGCAGGGTCGAAGCCGTAATACTCCAGCAGGAAGTCTGCCGGACGATGCTCGCGGAAGTCCCACAGCATGCCTTCGGACAGTCCGGAGATGGTTGTGCAGATGTCCCCCGTCAGACGCATGGCGATGTAGTCGCCGGGGAGCATGACCTTATATATACGGTGATAGATGTCGGGCTCGTTCTCCTTCACCCACGCCAGCTTGGAAGCGGTGAAGTTGCCCGGCGAGTTGAGCAGATGGGAGAAGCACCGTTCCTGCCCCAAGGCCTCGAAGGCCCGCTGTCCGTAAGGCACCGCCCGCGAGTCGCACCAGATGATGGCCGGGCGCAACGTCTGCCCTTCCCGGTCCACGCACACCAGCCCGTGCATCTGGTAGGAGATGCCGATAGCCCGGATGTCGCCTGCATGAACTCCCGGCTGGGCCAGTACAGCCTGTGTGGCCTGTTTCAGATGGCCCCACCAGCTATGCGGGTCTTGTTCGGCCCATCCCTGCCGCAGGGCGATGATGGGTGCTTCCGTTGGGGGGTAGAAAGCCGATGCGACGCACTGGCCGCTCTCGGCGTCTACGAGGCTCGCTTTGACGGACGAGCTACCGATGTCGTAACCTAATAGATACATCATACCAAAAAAGACTGTTAGTTCTTGAATAATACATGCAAATATACCGATGTTTTCCTATATGGATACATTTTCACCACATGTTATTGGACATTACGATCGAAACCTGCCTCTTACTCAATCGCCGGCACCGGTTTAAGCAGGAAGAGCACAAAAAATGACGGTTTGTGCGGTGGTTATCGGAAAAAGGTCTAACTTTGCCGCCGTTTTCTAATGAAATGACTAAAAGGTAAATAAGATGAAAGCATTTGTATTTCCGGGCCAAGGTGCCCAGTTTGTAGGTATGGGCAAAGACCTGTACGAAAATTCGGCTTTAGCCAAAGAACTCTTCGAGAAAGCCAATGACATCCTCGGCTATCGCATCACGGACATCATGTTCGACGGCACGGACGAAGACCTGCGCCAGACCAAGGTGACCCAGCCGGCCGTATTCCTCCACTCCGTCATCTCAGCCCTCTGCATGGGCGAAGGCTTCCAGCCCGAAATGACCGCCGGACACTCGCTCGGTGAGTTCTCGGCCCTCGTAGCTGCCGGCGCCCTGAGCTTTGAGGACGGACTGAAGCTGGTGTATGCCCGCGCCATGGCCATGCAGAAGGCTTGCGAGGCTCACCCCTCGACCATGGCCGCCATCATCGCCCTGCCGGACGAGAAGGTGGAAGAGATTTGTGAACAAGTGAGCGCAGAAGGCGAGGTATGCGTGGCAGCCAACTTCAACTGCCCGGGACAAATCGTGATCTCCGGCTCTATCGAAGGCATCAACCAGGCATGCGAACGGATGAAGGCTGCCGGTGCCAAGCGTGCCCTGCCGCTGAAGGTGGGCGGTGCGTTCCACTCGCCGCTGATGGAGCCTGCCCGTGCCGAACTGGCCGCCGCCATCGAGGCCACCCACTTCCACACGCCGAAGTGCCCCGTCTACCAGAACGTGGATGCCCTGCCTCACACCGACCCGGCCGAAATCAAGCAGAACCTGGTGGCTCAGCTCACCGCATCGGTACGCTGGACTCAGACGGTGAAGAACATGATTGCCGACGGGGCCACGGACTTCACGGAATGCGGACCGGGTGCCGTCCTGCAAGGACTGATTAAAAAAATAGACAACACCGTAAGTGCACACGGCATTGCCTGATAACCCGTCCTGACTACAGGGTGCGGGAGGGTATCCCCCTCCATAACAACGGCCTCGATGAGGTCGAATAGCACGAAACTACCGCCGGTGCCGCTCGAGCGACACCGGCGGTGTCTATTACCCCTTGTCCACTAAGCATGAAATTCTTCATTGAAGAAGATTCTTCATTCCTCATTCTTCATTTACGCCAGCGGATCCTCTTCCTGGTCTTCGCCGCCCGGTTCGGTGCCGCCGCCTAGCTCGGTGGTGCCGCCTTGGCCGGTAACCTTCAGATAGTCGGCACGCGAGCGATAGCTCACGCCGTCCTTCGTCACGCCGCCGTCTTCGAACTCGATGCCTTGCTGCACGCGCTGACGGAACTCTTTCGAGCAGACAAACACGGGGCGAACGTCGTAGATCATCTCCGCCGGGTCGAAGCCTTCCACCGTGGCCGAGCCGCGGCTCTTGAACGACAGGCGGAAGTAACCCAGTCCGGGGATCACCACCGTGTGGCCTTGCAGCAACTGTTCGGGCACGAAGTCGCCCAGCAAGTCGAGCGAGGCCTCCATCTCCACGGGTGCCGTGGTGGTGTTCTTCGTGGCGGCGCGGGTCATGGCTTTTCCGCTCAGCGGGGTAGCGCTTTGCGGGGTGGCATACCACTGCTTCTCCGATTCGGGGTCGCTGGGTTGGATGCGTTTCTCCACCAGTGAATACTTAAATGCCATAAGTACCTCCTTTTTTAGTTGTTCAACAATCGGGTTAATTAGTCTCGGTATATCGTCCGCTAAGGGACTGATTCACTGTAGGTTGGCGGTTTGTGCCTGCGGGTTGCCGCCGCCCGCTACGCTGAGGGTCGAATCGTCAGTACTGTGACGACCCTTCCGTCAGTACTGTGACGAGCTCGCCGTCAGTACTGTGACGATGGGCTTGTCAGTACTGTGACGATTCGGGTGTCGATACGGTCACCTTTTCCGTCACCAGCGGGCGGCTGCCCTCGTTCACTACCCAGCGGTATTCGGTGTAGTATGTTGCATCGAGGGCTTCGTTCATGGCGGCTGCGGCGGCTTCCCACGTGTTGTCACCTTCGTTGGTCACTTTGGTGGCTTCACCCGTGCCGTTACCTATGCCTTGTGCTGCCCCGCCGCTCCAGTAGCAAGCGGATATAGTTCCACTGTGCACTCGCCCGACGATGCTTCCTATATCGTTACCTCCTGTCACAGTGCCATTCGCATAGTAGCAGGCGGTGATAATAGCACGAAACTACCGCCGGTGCCGCTCGAGCGACACCGGCGGTGTCTATTACCCCTTGTCCACTAAGCATGAAATTCTTCATTGAAGAAGATTCTTCATTCCTCATTCTTCATTTACGCCAGCGGATCCTCTTCCTGGTCTTCGCCGCCCGGTTCGGTGCCGCCGCCTAGCTCGGTGGTGCCGCCTTGGCCGGTAACCTTCAGATAGTCGGCACGCGAGCGATAGCTCACGCCGTCCTTCGTCACGCCGCCGTCTTCGAACTCGATGCCTTGCTGCACGCGCTGACGGAACTCTTTCGAGCAGACAAACACGGGGCGAACGTCGTAGATCATCTCCGCCGGGTCGAAGCCTTCCACCGTGGCCGAGCCGCGGCTCTTGAACGACAGGCGGAAGTAACCCAGTCCGGGGATCACCACCGTGTGGCCTTGCAGCAACTGTTCGGGCACGAAGTCGCCCAGCAAGTCGAGCGAGGCCTCCATCTCCACGGGTGCCGTGGTGGTGTTCTTCGTGGCGGCGCGGGTCATGGCTTTTCCGCTCAGCGGGGTAGCGCTTTGCGGGGTGGCATACCACTGCTTCTCCGATTCGGGGTCGCTGGGTTGGATGCGTTTCTCCACCAGTGAATACTTAAATGCCATAAGTACCTCCTTTTTTAGTTGTTCAACAATCGGGTTAATTAGTCTCGGTATATCGTCCGCTAAGGGACTGATTCACTGTAGGTTGGCGGTTTGTGCCTGCGGGTTGCCGCCGCCCGCTACGCTGAGGGTCGAATCGTCAGTACTGTGACGACCCTTCCGTCAGTACTGTGACGAGCTCGCCGTCAGTACTGTGACGATGGGCTTGTCAGTACTGTGACGATTCGGGTGTCGATACGGTCACCTTTTCCGTCACCAGCGGGCGGCTGCCCTCGTTCACTACCCAGCGGTATTCGGTGTAGTATGTTGCATCGAGGGCTTCGTTCATGGCGGCTGCGGCGGCTTCCCACGTGTTGTCACCTTCGTTGGTCACTTTGGTGGCTTCACCCGTGCCGTTACCTATGCCTTGTGCTGCCCCGCCGCTCCAGTAGCAAGCGGATATAGTTCCACTGTGCACTCGCCCGACGATGCTTCCTATATCGTTACCTCCTGTCACAGTGCCATTCGCATAGTAGCAGGCGGTGATATTACTACTCCCACTGGTCCATCCTACAAGGCCACCGGCGGCATCCTTAGCCTCGACCTTGGCTGTAGAGGAACAGGCAAGCATCTCTCCCCCCTGGTTACTACCTACTATGCCGCCTGCGTTACCCTGTTCATGGCTGGTACTTATGCTTCCATCTATCACATGGCAGTTGTATATGTAGCCAGTTTTCTTATTTGAATTGGCTATCCCACCCACTCCAGGATCATCACTGTTGAGGTTCGGCTGGAGCAAGGTGACGTTCTTGATGGTACCATTATTCACGTTAATGAGTCCATACTCTCCCGTCAGGCCGCTGATGGTATGGCCTTGGCCATCGAAGGTGACCCCGGTGGAATTGGCTAACTGCGGCCATGTCTGTTCTGACAGGTCGATGTCTTTCATGTTGATGTCGGCCACGAGGGTGCAGTTGATGGAGGTACGAGAATTCTCAGTGTCTTTTGCCCATGCCAGCAGGCCTTGGGCGTTATGGACGTAATAGGTTTTACCGTCCTCGGAGAGGGTGTAGCCAAGGTCTTCATTCATGTCGCCGCCTTCGAGGTCTTCTTCATCGCCCCAGTCGCCCACGTCGATGTTGTCGGCCACGGTCATGGTGTAGTCGATGCCGCTTACCTCCAGCGCGAGGTTGTACTGTGTGTTCCCGGCGAATGTCAGCGCAGTGGGGTGTTTATAGATGTAGTCAGTGCCGCCGATGGTAGCGGTGACGGTGAACGTGGCAGTCTGTGGCAGCAGGATGCACTCGTAGGTGACGGTGGCGGGTCACCGTTGAGGGAGCCTGCCTGGTAGTCGCCGTTGTCATAGGCAGTGATGTCGGTGGCTTCGCCCGTCAGGGTCAGCGGGTTGGCGTCTTCGGGCGTCAGGGTTGCCGTAGCCTGTGTGCCGCCCACGGTGAGTTCGGTGATGGGGTTGGTGGCTGCCTCCGTCTCCATCTCAATGGTGATGTTCAGCTTGGCGAAGAGGTGGCTCAGCTCGACGGGGATGGCACCGTCCTCGGTGAGGTCCTTGGCGGGGTCGATGGTCGTGGGGGCCATGTAGAGCACGTCGGCGGTCTTGATGCCTGCCTCGGTCTTTTGGTCGCTGATGTCGATGGCTTTGCCTGCGGTGTAGGCCGTTTTGTCCCACGTCACGCCGTCCTGGCAGAGGGCGGATACGCTGATGGGCGTGGTGCCGTCCTTCCAGGTCAGTTCGGGGTTGTAGGTCCAGGAGCTGTTGACGTCGGTGCGGCTCACGGTGGTGAACTCGTCGTAGCTGGTCGTGGCGTCGTCGCTGACGTTGGTGACGCGCAGGTAGAAGGTCGTCAGGTTGTTGTCGTCCATGCCGGCGCGTGTCTGCGGCAGGACGTCGGTAGTGACGCGCATGGGCTGTCCGGTGAGGTCGATGCCTGCGGTGCCCGGTTCGTTGTCGTTGGTGCAGCTTGCCGCGATGAGGGCGAGGGCTGCGAAGGATAGGTGTCTCAGTTTCATGTCATTTACTATTTTAGTATTTACGATTTACTATTTACTATTTGCTGCCTGTCATCGTTTACCGCAGGTGTCGCTCGCGCTCCACCAACGGTTACTCATAGGCGAACCTCTCCGAGGTTCCAGGGGTGGTCCTCCCCTCCTCCCAAAGACGGTGGAACCGTCTCACGATGGGTAGCCGTTGGTGGAGCGGTAGCGACACCTGCGGCAAATGGTATGCGGGGGGAGCATTCCTCATTCCTCATTCTTCATTTAAACAAGGTTTCCCTCGCCCAAGTCCTCCTCCTGCCAATCGCCCACACTGGCAGCAAAGCCCCGTTCGCACACGACGAGCTGCACATCCACCTGAGGGGACGTGTACGGAGGAGGGGTATCCGATGTATCACGAAAGGAACTGCCCGGCGCGGCGGAGGCGGGGGCTTGGGAGGGTATATCCCCCTGTATGTTAATAGAAGTTAACGGGGGTAATTTGGAGGTTATCTGTTTTCATCGATACAAAAGTTATGGTATTCAGATGCCGACAAATATAGCTATTCCTAAGGAATATGCCATAAAAAACCCCCGCAAAAATGCAGGGGTGGGTGTATTTTTTTCTATAGGGGGGTGGTTTCCGGTCAGTTCAGGACGATTCTTCCCATCTTATACGTGACGGTACGAATCACCTTGCCTTCCTTGTCCTTCTCCACGAACTGTCCGTCTCGCTTGCCTTGCTTGAAGGAGCCTTCGGCGCGGTTGCCGTTCTTGTCCACCTGCACGCCGCTTCCCTCTTCCATCCCGTTGACGAAGCCTCCTTCGTAGCGGGTGCCGTCGGCCAAGGTCAGCGTGCCCTGTCCGTCAAACTGGTTGTGCTTCCACTCGCCTTCGTACACATCGCCGCTGTTCCACTTGTAGGTGCCGTGTCCGCTTCGCTCGTTGTCCTTCCACTCGCCATCGTACACGGCTCCATTGGCCCATGTGAAGACCCCTTTGCCGTCTTGCTTGCCGTTCTGGAAGCTTCCTACGTACTTGTCGCCGTTGATGTGATAGTAGATGCCTTGGCCCGTCCGTTCGCCTTGCCTGTATTCTCCTTCATAGCGGTCGCCGGTATGGAAGAAGTAGATGCCCTTGCCGTGCTGCATGTCTTCCTTCCAGCTGCCTACGTACTTATCGCCGTTGGCATACTCAAAGGTTCCCTGCCCTTCGCGGAAGTCGTATTTCCACTCACCCTCATACTTGCTGCCATCGTTCCAGGTCAAGGTGCCTTTGCCGTTCTTCTTGTCGTTCTCCCAGGTGCCTACATACTTCGAACCGTTCTTCCACGTATAGGTTCCTTCTCCCTCGCGCTGGTCGTTCACCCAATTGCCTTCGTACACGTCTCCATTATAATAGTACATCGTACCTTCTCCCTGTTGGTAATCCTGATACCACATACCGTCATAACGGTTATTGTTCACAAAGTAATAGATGCCCTTGCCATGCTGCTGGTCCTGAAACCATTGTCCTTCATAGCGCTCTCCGTCACTAAAGGTATAGACCCCGTAGCCCTCGCGCTTGCCTTTTACATATTCGCCTTCGTAGGTGTCGCCCGACTTGAATACCGTTTTACCTTTACCATTCGGCTTACGTCCTTTCATCTCTCCCGTGTACACCGCACCGTCCTTGAAGGTATAGGTATCAATTCGGGTCTCCGAAGAAAAGAGGCCTCTCACCTTGTCTACGAAACCACTTCCCTGCGCCCCTGCGCCACAACACACGAATGCCCATAAAATGAATGTATATAAGTATCTCATTTGAAGTCCGCTAAAATTAATAGATCATAAAGTTTATGACAAATATACGACTTATCCCCCATAGCAACCAAGCCAGCCGGGGTTTTCAGGCGATTTTTTTACCCGATACCACTTCTTTTAATTTCTCTTTGCACAAATACGTCCGAGCCAGGCGATGAATATCTTCAGGCGTCACCGACTTGATGGCACGAAGGGTTTCCTCGAAGAAAGAAGCCGGCAGGCCGGAAGTCTGCAAGAATATCCAGGCATCGGATAAGGAGAAGACCGATTCATACGTACGGCACAAATCGCCCAGCATATAATTCTTCACCATGGTGAGTTCTTCGTCCGACACTTGCTCTTCGTGCAGACGATCAATCTCTCGATAGACCTCCCCGATGAGTGGCTCTACATACTCATTGGCCGTTTCAGCCCCTATCACCAACGTACTGACATCGGGGTACGACACCAACCCGGCGGATATGCCATACGTATAGCCCTTGTCTTCCCGAATATTGGACATCAACCGGCTTCCGAAATACCCACCGAAAAGCGTGACCAATACACGCAGTTTCAAGTAGTTTGGATGAGTGCGGGGCACCGTGAGCATGCCCAGCTTCACCGCACTTTGCAAGGCATCGGGACGCTCCACGAAAGTCCGCTTCTCTTTCCCCGAAATAGCCTCATACGTCCGCTTCTCCACCTGATGGGAAAGGCCGAAAGGTTCCTTTCCCAGACCATCCTCTATCCAACGCAGGCATGCATCCGTCACCTTACCCGATATGTACATCGAACAATTCGCCGAAGAATAGTAGGCATCATAAAACTCACGAAGCACTTCGGGCGTGATACGGGCATAATCTTCTTCCTGCACCACACGTCCGCAAGGATGATTTTTCCCGAACAACACTTCGGCCAAACCACGATGCGCCAAGAAATCGACCTTGGAGGAATTGACCTTGAATTGCTGCACGTTGCTATGTATCACCGTGTTCAATTCACGCTCTGGAAAAGACGGCTCCTTTGCCAAACTCTGAAGCACATCCAGCGTTTGCTGCAAAAACTTAGTCAACGAATATAAAGTGATGAACGAATATTCAGCCGCACTCGAAAGCTCCAGCCATGCCCCGTAGTAATCCAGTTTCTCCGCGATTTCGGATACAGAGAAACGCCGAGTGCCCTCACGCAACATGCGATTAGTAAACAAGGCTTGCAAAGGTAAACGTTGATGCCAACGTCCTCCTTTCATTAATAAATCGATACGAACCACTTCATTGTCTCCCACATTGAGCACGTTCAATGGTATCCCATTAGGCAATATCATCCGCTCGGGATGCTTAAGAACGAGCTCTTTCGGCTCGCATATACTGGGTTGAATGGTTCTGTCTATCATGAAAAGTGCTGTGTTTTAAGAAATTCTTCGGCTCGTGCCAAGTCTTGCGGGGTATCGATACCAATAGTTTCTACCTCTGTGAAGCCTACTTTAATAGTATATCCATTCTCCAACCAGCGCAATTGCTCCAACGATTCGGCCAACTCCAACGGAGACTGGGGTAAAGAAGTAATCTCCTTCAACACTTCCGTCCGATAGGCATAGAGACCGATGTGCTTGTAGTAAACGTGGTTCTTCAACCAATCGGACTTATCGGCATTACGCTGGTAGGGAATAATCGAACGACTGAAATAAAGAGCATTTCTGTTCTTGTTCAGCACCACTTTAGGCGAGTTGGCATTCTCCAAAGCTTCCCAGCCGTTGTCCACCGTAAAGGGTTTTACCAAGGTAGCAATCTGGGTACTGGCATCTTCAAAGCACTCCTTGACTGCCTTCAACTGTGAAGACTGAATGAACGGCTCATCTCCCTGAATATTGACCACTACATCAAACGCACCCCCTATCTTCTGACAGGCCTCATAGCATCGGTCTGTCCCGCTTTTATGATGGGGCGAGGTCATCACCACCTTTCCTCCAAAAGCCCTTACCTCAGCTTCAATGCGCTCATCATCCGTAGCCACATATACATCGTCCAACTCGCGGTTCACTTGTTCATACACACGCCGAATAACCGTCTTTCCGCCCAACATAGCCAAAGGTTTGGCCGGGAATCGCGTAGAAGCATATCGGGCGGGTATTATACCTAAAAATTTCAACATAATCCAAAAATAAAACGTTCTCTTTACAGATTCTTTATTTCATGCAAGCCCCTTCGGACATAGTCGCGTTGCATGTCGTCGGGCTTGTATATCACTTCATCACCTGCCAGCAAATCAATGTCCAACCGGACAATCTCGGACAACTTGTCATCCGGACATCTGCCGGCCTCTCTTTCGATACCCTTCAAGTGAGCGTTCACTTCCTCCCGACTTAAAGCCGAATGAAAACAGGCCACTTGGTTATAAAACTTATCTGTCCGATGGAAATGCAAAGGCTGGGTTTCTTCCTCGCACGAGAAACGTATATCCGGGAAAAGGACAGACAAGCGTTTGCGGGCCAAGTGCATATTCTCGCACCGATGTTCGTTGCTCCCTATACTGATCAAGTACTCCATTAATTAAACAAATCATCCAAGCCCAAGTCCGGGTGAGGTTCCACAAAGGTACTATCTATGATTTCGACATTGCCGCACGGGTCATAGTTGGCAGGAAGCTGGAAAGTATCCTTCACGTCATAGCCCAACGCCTTATCTTCGTATACCTTCAACATGTATTTCGTCCAGATAGGCAAAGCCATCGAGGCACCTTGTCCATGGAGCATGGTATCGAAATGGATGTCGCGGTCTTCGCCTCCTACCCAGCATCCAGACACCAGTGAAGGCGTGAAACCCATGAACCATCCGTCCGAATTGTTGTTGGTAGTACCTGTTTTTCCACCCATATCGGCCTCTATGCCCAAACGCCGGACACGTGCCCCGGTACCTTCGTTAATCACCGCACGCAACATGACCAGCATCTTGTAGGCACTGGAGGCACTAATGACTTCGTTCATCTCGGGCGAGAAAGTGGCCACCACATTTCCTTCATTATCTTCGATGCGCGTCACCAACAAAGGTGCCACCCGGATACCCCGGTTGGGGAAAGCCGTATAAGCACTAACCATTTCGCCCACGGAAATCTCACACGGACCTAGGCACAGGGATACACTGGGCACAATGTCCCGGTTACGCACCCCGAAATTATGCACCAGGCGCTTCAACTCATAGGGATTGAGCTTGCTCATCAGATAAGCCGTAATCCAATTATCCGAATTAGCCAATCCCCACTTCAAAGTCACGATTTCACCATATCGCTTGTTGTTGGCATTACGCGGTGTCCAAGGAATACCGTTCTCGTCCAACAACGTATAGGATACGTGACGCGCCTCGTCACAGGGCGAAAAACCATTCTCCATAGCCAAGGCGTAGACGTATGGTTTCATGGTAGAACCTATCTGACGGCGTCCCACCATAGCCATGTCATACTTGAAGTAATGGTGATTGGGGCCGCCCACATAGGCTTTCACATGACCGTTACGCGGGTCCATCGACATAAAGCCCGCACGCAGGAAGTGTTTGTAGTATCGGATGGAGTCAAGCGGAGTGAGCACCGTGTCGCGTTCGCCCGACCAACTGAAGACGGACATCTCCTGCGGGGTGTTGAATACTTTCATGATTTCCTCTTCCGAAGCTCCGGCTTTCTTCATCGACCGGTATCGGTCAGTCTGACGGATATTGCGCATCAGAATTTCATCCACCTGTTCTTGCGTCAAACGGAAACTATAAGGAGCTTTCTTCCGACCTTTCTTCTCCTTGAAGAAGTATCCCTGAAGTTCTTTCAGATGTTCGGTCACGGCATCCTCGGCATACTTCTGCATACGTGAGTCAATGGTGGTGTATATCCTCAAGCCATCGGTATATAGGTTATACTTGCTACCGTTGTTCTTCGTGTTCTTCTCGCACCAACCAAAGAGGGGATTGTTTTCCCAGTCGAGCGAATCCTCGTAATATTGTTGCATCTGCCAACCCCTGTAGTCCGACTTGTCGGGACGCTTGGCAGTCATCACCCGACGCAAATATTCGCGGAAATACGTGGCCAAGCCTTCGTTATGATCCACTCTATTATAATGGAGAGTCAACGGAAGAGCCTTGAGGGAGTCGCATTGCGCATCGGTGAGGTATCCCGCCTTACGCATCTGGTCGAGCACCACGTTTCGCCGACCCCGCGAACGCTCGTTAAAACGCACCGGGTTGTACAACGAGGGATTCTTACACATGCCTACCAACGTAGCGGCCTCTTCGATCTTCAACTCCCGGGGTTCGCAATCGAAGTAGGTATGCGTGGCGGTCTTAATACCTACGGCATTGTTCAAGAAATCGAACTTATTGAGATACATCGTCAAGATTTCTTCCTTCGTATAGTAACGCTCCAGCTTCACGGCAATGACCCATTCGATGGGCTTCTGGAACAAACGCTCCAAGGTATTCTCCGCGCTGGGTGAGTAGAGCTGCTTGGAAAGCTGCTGGGTGATGGTACTGCCGCCACCCGCATTCTTCTGCATCAAGATACCCCGCTTCACCACGGCCCGGAAAAGGGCTTTGGCATCGATGCCCGAGTGCTCGGCAAAGCGTACATCTTCCGTGGCGATGAGGGCATTGATGAGGTGGGGCGAAAGCTCCTGGTAACCCACGTAAACACGGTTCTCCGTGCTATAGGAATAGGTACCCAGCACCTGACCGTCGGACGAAAACACCTGCGTGGCAAATTTATAGTTGGGGTTCTCCAAGTCCTCCACCGGAGGCATGTAGCCTATCCAGCCTTTCGATATGGACAGGAACAACACAACACAAGCCAACACGGCGATTATCAGAAGTATCCAAAGGGAAAGTATCAGTTTCTTTATCATGGTTCTATCAGTAAGTTTCAGTATACATACAATATATAATCACATAAAAGATAGGACAAAGTTACGGAAATATATAACACCCGCCTAATTCTGGCCAGTCTTTTTAGCAGTTGAGTACACAAGTAGAACAAAATTGACGCAGATATTCGTTTATTACACAGATTTACGATAACTTTGCACCGCAGTTTTCAATTTAGAGACAAGAATGAATATAGCAGTTATCTTCGGCGGCAAGTCTGCCGAATTTGAAGTTTCGCTGGTTTCGGCCACGAACATCATCAACACCATGGACCGGGAGAAGTTCATCCCCGTCCTCATCGGGGTAGACAAGCAAGGCGAGTGGTACTACAACACCCACTACCCCAACACAGACGTCGACCTGACAACAAACGACTACTTTGCCGGAGCTACCAAGGTCTACCTCTCGCAGGCAGGCCGGGTGACGGAAGTCATCAGCAAGACCATCGACCAGACCGTGGCCAGCTTCGACGTGGCTTTCCCCATCATCCACGGTACCTATGGCGAGGACGGCACCCTGCAAGGCATGCTCAAGGCACTGGACACGCCCTTCGTAGGCCCCGACGTGCTGGGCTCGGCCATCGCCATGGACAAGGACATTGCCAAACGCCTCTTCCGGGCCGAAGGCATCCCCGTGGCCAAGTCTTTCACCTTATACAAAGAGCAGAACGCTCCCACTTACCCGGAAGTGGAAGCCGCACTGGGCACACCGATGTTCGTCAAGCCCGTCAATGCCGGTTCGTCCGTAGGCGTGAGCCGGGTGACCTCGGAGGCTGAATACACGGCTGCCCTCGACGAAGCCTTCCAATACGACCGCAAAGTGCTGGTGGAAGAAGGAATCGTGGGGAAAGAACTGGAATGCGCCGTGCTGGGCAACGAGGAGAAACGGGCCTCCGGCGTGGGCGAGATTGTCGCCACGAAGGACTTCTACTCCTACGACGCCAAGTACATCAGCTCCACCGGAGCCAACCTGCGCATCCCGGCCGATGTGGACGACGACACCCGCGAACGCATCCGCGACTATGCCGTGCGGGCCTGCAACGCCATCCAGTGCGAAGGCCTCGCCCGCGTCGACTTCCTCCTCTCGCACGACGGACACCTGGTGCTGAACGAAATCAACACCCTCCCCGGGTTCACCTCCATCAGCATGTACCCCAAGCTGTGGGCACACGCCGGACTGCCGGAGAAGGAACTGATAACGGAACTCATCACCCTGGCCCGCCAACGCCACGAACGCGACGCCCGTCTGTCCGTCAGTCGGAAGTAAGCCCGACGCCCTGCCCGCTGCACACCAGTTCGCAAGGAAACTCGTACACCCTCGCCCGCTTCATCGGACGGGGGTTTGTCGTACACTGGCTCACCACCCGCAGCCGGTACCGCCCCGCAGGCATCGTCCACGGCACCTGGAACATCAGCTCCCGCCGCGAGCTCTCCAGCATCTCCTCCGGACGGATGTGCGCCACCTCCGCCCCCGTCTCGGCATCCAGCAGGTAAACACCCCGCTCCGGCAAGTCACCGTTCATCAGCAGCATCTGCCCCTTCAGGATGAGCACGCCGCCCGGCGTCATCGTCTCGTTCTCCGCCTTCGTGGCCGAGTCCGTCACGCTGTACACGTCCAGCCGCCGCCAAGCCCCCACATCCAGTTCGTTCAGCAACGGGTCGGCCAACGCCTTACGCAAGCGCGGACTCATGGCATAGTTCACCACCGGCTGGTTCAGCGCCCTCACCTTCGCGTCATAGCGTTCGCCGGACTGCCACATGCCCGTCAGCCCCGGCGACAACCGTCCGAAAGGCAGATTCACCGCCGAGCCTTCCACGAGGCAATCCTCAATCTCGTTCATCAGCAGCTTCGCCGCATACTCCAGATTCTCGGGCGAGATGGCATGCGACTTCAGCCTCGTTATCCGCCACAGCAACTTCTCCAGCGTATACACCTGTTTCACTATCACCTGGGGTTTCAGTTCCCCGTTCTCGTGTTGCGATAAGTTCGACCGCACCAACTTCACGTTCCAATGTGCTCTTTTCTTCTCCATAGTCCTTCCTTACTTGTTAAGCCCCACCCTGCTACCCTGCGTGAGCCCACCCCTCCTATATGGATGCGCCCCCACTCCGTATACAGTGAGGCAGAATATCCGGACAAAGATAAGCATAATATCCTGAATCTGATACGATTTTATTCCGTTCGGGATATTTTTTTATCACTTACGAGATATTTCCTAATCAGGAACGGGATATGATGCCTCACAGTATACAATGTGCCGGCCCACTCCCCTACGACCTGCCTACCTCACTCGCTTAGGGATGTGGGGCTGCTGCAGTAACGTGTAGAAGTTATCTCACAGTAACCAGAGCCTGAGTAGGTAGAGGAGCAGGAGGTGGAGGGGATAAAAGAGGTAGAAGGCATACTTGGCCACTGCCCCGTGAACAAAGCCCCGACGACCGTTGTAAAGGGAGATGGGGATGAAGGCCAGTCCGGCCAACCAGCGGGCGGGGAGGATACAACTGCCGATGACGGCCCTCAGCAACGGACGCTGGCGGAGGACGTAGAGCAGCAAGATGAAGCCATAGCCGCTGCAACCGTAGTCGGCACGGAGGAAAATGGAAACCACCAGCAGGCCCAGCAACGCTACAGCCTGACGGCGAACGTCGGCACGATAACGCTCGATGGCGCAAAGGCCGACGTAACCCAGGAAGAGGGTGAAGAAGACATTCTGCGTGGGGAAGCAGAGGGTGCCGCTATGCACCAGGTTCCAGGGTATCTCTGACAGGAGCGCGAAGAGCAAGAGGTTTCGCCCGTAGCGGAAACGGCTCCGGGTGTGCAGGAAGCCCTCGACAATGAGGAAGGCGAAGATGGGGAAAGCCATACGCCCGACGCAACGCATCAGGAAGTAGAGGTCCACTTCGCGGTGTCCCAGGGTGAAGAATAGCGGATTCAGACCCTCCAAGTCGCGCAGCAGGTAAGCAGCGAAATGGTCAATAAACATGATGAGGATGGCGAGCAGTTTCAAATGGCTGCCCGTCAGGATGGGTTTAATCTCCTTCATAATACTCCTCCAAATAGTAGCGGGCGATGAAATCCCAATGGGTCTGCAAGAAGCGATGGCCGTCGGCAAAGGGCAGGGCGGCGGCGGACAGATAGTCCCGGTGCATGCCGTACTTCAGCAGGTCGAAGGGACAGGCGCCGGGGCGGCAGAAGAGGCGATAGCCCGTACGGCGGGTTTCGGCCTCGTCGTAGAGGGGGTTGTGCGGGGCGTGGAAGTAGGACGCGGCGTCGGGAGCTATCAGCATGCCCTTGGCATTGGCGTAGAGGACGAAGCGGCTGTGTGTCTGCAAGTCGGGCAGCAGGTGGTCGGGACGGTCTTCCCACCCCAACACCTGCACGAAGAAGCGGGACAGCTCGGCATAGGTGGGGAAGAACAGCAGGGGTTCGCCGCCGCTGTGGGCCAGGCATCGTCCGGCGGCACCGGGCACTTCGCCCGTCGGCACTTCGGGCAGGGGGAGCGAAGGGCGGCGCAAGGTGGCCACATCCATCAGCCAATCGTCGGGCGAGGGCGTTTCGCTGATGGGGGCCTCTTCGAAACGGGCGTCCATCAGGCTGTAGACGTCCCGGGCCAAGGCGGTCAGCTGGGGGTCGTGCGGGTCGTGCAGGGTAAAGTCGTCCGGAGTCTTGGCGGCGGGGCGAGCTACCAGTGTCCAGAGCACCAGGGCCACATCGTCAGGGTTCACCTCGTCGGGCACATAATCGGGCTCCGTCACGGGATAGAAAGGGAGTTCGGCGTGGTAGAGGCGACGGTAGGCTTCCTTGAAGGCCGCCCATCCGCCCTGCTGCGCCACGGCATCGTGCAGGTAGAGCGACAACTTCAGAGCAGCAGGCTCAGCCAGTCCCCTACCCGCTTGACGCAGGAAGTCCGACGCCCGGAGCATCGGCAAGAGTTCGTTGGCCAGGCGGAGGTACCACGCATCGGTCGCCACCGTCTGCCGGCGGGCCTGGAGGTCCAGCCATTGCTGTAGGTACAAGCGGGTCTTCATAAGCGTTTCAGGGCCAGTTTGATGACTTGCTCCACGGGGGTGTCGGGGGCTTCTTTCAGGATGGCAATCACCACTTTCTGCGAGGCCGCCTGGGCAAATCCCAGCAGGGTGAGAGCGGTGACAGCTTCGTCCTGCACCTCGGCCACGGCAGCGGCAGGCAGGGCACCGAAGTCCGCTCCCGAAGCAGTGGCCACGGCGTCGGTCTTCAACTTGTCCTTCAGGTCGACGATGATGCGCTGGGCAGTCTTCAGGCCGATGCCCTTCACGGTCTTCAGCAACCCGGCATTCTCGGTGCTGATGATGTGGATGAGTTCGGAGGGCGAGAGGGCGGAGAGAATCATGCGGGCCGTATTGCCACCGATGCCCGACACGGAGATGAGCAGCAGGAAGAGTTCACGCTCCTGCTTGGAGGCAAAGCCGTAAAGGGCGTAGGTATCTTCGCGGATGGCTTCGTAGATGTAGAGTTTGCAGGTCTTTTGACCCTGTATGGCGGAGTAGGTATTCAGGGAGATGGCGGCACTGTACCCCACCCCGTTGCAATCGATAATGGCGGTTGCCGGACTGAGTTCGGCAAGTTCGCCCCGTAGGTATTCTATCATAAAGCTGTTGTTTTAGGGATTCACGGCACAAAGGTACGAAATCCGTAAATAGGTTACAACATCCGTAAGTCGGGTATCGGCTGTTTGGACGTTTCGAGCTACCTTTGCGACCGTAATCATTATATATGTATTAAGAGATATGACACTAAACGACTTCTTAGCATTCGTCAAGACCGGACAGGCTCTTGACACCCCGGAAATCCACCGGTTGATGGACGACATGAGCAACGAGGCACGCCGCATCACCTTCCGCCTGAACACGGCCTACCACACGCCCGACGAGGTACGTGCCCTGCTGAGTGAACTGTTCGGGTATACCGTGCCCGACAGCTTCCGCGTATTTCCTCCCTTCTATGCCGACTTCGGGAAGAACATCCACGTGGGCGAACGAGTCTTCATCAATGCCTGCTGCCACTTCCAGGACCACGGCGGCGTGACGCTGGGCGACGGTTGCCAGATAGGCCACAACGTGGTGTTTGCCACCTTGAATCACGGCTTGGCACCGGAAGAACGTGCCTCGACCCGCCCGGCTCCCATCGTGCTGGGCAAGAACGTCTGGGTAGGCTCCAACTCGACCATCCTACAGGGCGTAACGATAGGCGACAATGCCGTAGTGGCTGCCGGAGCCGTCGTCACCAAGAACGTCCCGGCCAATGTGGTAGTGGGTGGCGTCCCAGCGAAATTCATCAAGAGCATCTTCTCCTAAAAAAGGAAAAGAGAGGTGGAATTATGCATGGCGATGTGTGGAGATTCAACGATTAATGCGTATTTTTGCACCCGCAAAACAGAAAACTGATCACTAAAACCAATAAAAGTATGAAAAAAGTAAGAGCAGCCATCGTTGGTTATGGCAACATCGGGCACTACACGCTCCAGGCACTGGAGGCCGCACCCGACTTCGAGATTGCCGGTGTGGTACGCCGTGCAGGTGCTGAGAACTGCCCCGCAGAGTTGAGCAACTATCCGGTAGTAAAAGATATCAAGGAACTGAGCGACGTGGACGTAGCCATCCTCTGCACCCCCACCCGCAAAGTAGAGGAATATGCCAAGGAAATCCTGGCACTCGGCATCCATACCGTAGACAGCTTCGACATCCATACTGAAATACCGGCTCTACGCCGCACACTGGATGCCGTGGCCAAGGCACACAACACCGTATCCATCATTTCAGCCGGATGGGATCCGGGTAGCGACTCGGTGGTACGTACCCTGCTGGAAGCCATCGCTCCCAAAGGCATCACCTACACCAACTTCGGCCCGGGCATGAGCATGGGACACACCGTAGCCGTCAAAGCCGTAGAAGGCGTGAAAGCTGCTCTGTCCATGACCATCCCCACAGGCACAGGCATCCATCGCCGCATGGTGTACATCGAGTTGAAGGACGGATACGACTTCGACCAAGTGGCTCATGCCATCAAGACCGACCCCTACTTTGCCAGCGACGAGACGCACATCAAACAAGTGCCCAGCGTAGATGCCCTGCTCGACATGGGTCACGGAGTGAACCTGACTCGCAAAGGCGTATCAGGCAAGACGCAGAACCAATTGTTCGAGTTCAACATGCGCATCAACAATCCGGCTCTGACTGCCCAAGTATTGGTATGTGTAGCTCGTGCGGCCATGCGTCAACAACCCGGTTGTTACACCATGGTGGAAATCCCCGTCATCGACCTACTACCCGGCGACCGCGACGAGTGGATAGCTCACCTGGTATAAATTCCCCCATAATATCTATAAAGCCTTACCCAAGTCTACGAACATTAACGTATGCTTGGGTAAGTTCGTATCCGACGCAAAGGACATGGAACTATTAGTATATAAAGCATCGGCAGGATCGGGCAAGACATTCACTTTGGCCGTAGAATATATCAAACACTTGGTATTAAATCCAAGAGCATACCGGCAGATACTGGCCGTTACCTTTACCAACAAGGCTACGGCTGAAATGAAAGAACGTATCTTGGGACAACTTTACGGCATCTGGAAAGGAGACCCGGCTTCCGAGCCTTACCGAAAACGACTCGCGGAAATGACAGCTCCTTACATTTCCACCGACGAATTACCCTACCGGGCAGGTATGGCGCTGCAATATATGCTGCACGACTATAGCCGCTTCCGGGTGGAGACCATCGATTCTTTTTTCCAATCGGTCATGAAAAACCTGGCCCGCGAATTGGAATTAAGTCCGAACCTGAACATCGAATTGAACAACACCGAAGTACTGGACGAAGCCGTGGACAGCCTGATAGAGAAACTTACCCCTACCTCACCCGTACTGGCCTGGCTATTGGACTACATCAACGAGCGCATTGCCGATGACAAACGCTGGAATGTGTCGAACGAAATCAAAAGCTTCGGACGAAATATTCTGGACGAGAACTACATGGAACGGGGTGAAGGCCTGAGACGAAGCTTACAAGACAGCAGCTTGCTGACGACCTACAAAAAAACACTCCACGATAAGGAGACAGAAGCCTTGGAGCAGATGAAAGCCTTCTACGATGCCTTTGAAGCCGAACTGGACGCCCACCAACTGAACATGGATGACCTGAAAGGAGGCTCGCGGGGCATCGGAAGCTACTTCCGCAAATTAAGGGCGGGCAAACTAAACGATAAAGACGTCATGAACGCTACCCTGCAAGGCTGTCTGACTGATGCAGAGAATTGGGCAGCACGCAACGCACCCCGCCGGGCAGACATTCTCTCCTTGGCCAAGCAAACCCTGATACCCATGCTGCAAGAGGCTGAACGAATGCGCCCCCAACGCAACCGACAGATAAATACCTGCCGCCTGACTCGTCAACACCTGAACAAGCTGCAACTGCTGAACCACATCGACGAAGAGATGCGTACGCTGAACCGGGAGAAGAACCGCTTTCTCTTATCGGACACCAACGCGCTGCTGCATAAGTTAGTACGCGAAGGAGATTCGTCTTTCGTCTTCGAAAAGATAGGTGCCACCCTGAAGAACGTGATGATAGACGAATTTCAGGACACCAGCCGTATGCAGTGGGATAACTTCCGCCTGCTCCTGCTCGAAGGACTTTCGCAAGGAGAAGACAGCCTGATTGTGGGCGATGTCAAACAATCCATTTACCGATGGAGAAACGGGGACTGGCGGATACTGAACGGCATCGAGAAGGACATGGGACGTACCCTCCCCTTCCGCATCCGCGTAGAGACGTTGAAGACCAACCGACGAAGCGAAACACGCATCATACACTTCAACAACCAACTCTTCCGTCGTGCCGTGGAGGCTCTGAACGAGATGCACCGCGCCGAGCTGGGTATGGATTGCCTGCCCTTGGAACATGCCTATGCCGATGTGGAGCAACTATCAGCCCGCGAAGAAGAGAAAGGCTACGTCAAAGTGCAGTTCCTCGAACCGGACAAAGAGACAAGCTATACGCAAATGACCCTGGAAGCACTGGGACAGGAAGTAGAACGACTCCGGGAAACCGGTGTCCGGCTGAACGACATGGCCATCCTGGTACGCAAGAATAAGAACATCCCTCCGATAGCCGACTACTTCGACCAGGAACTGCATCTGCCTGTCGTGTCGGATGAAGCTTTCCGGCTGGATGCCTCGCCTGCCATCAACCTGCTGATGGATGCCCTACGCTATCTGTCCAACCCGGAAGACAGCCTCTCGCTGGCCTCTCTCCTGATGACTTACCAGATGCAGATCAAGGGATGCACTACTTCGCCGGACGAATGGCTGAACGAAGACAGGGAAAGCCTATTGCCCCCGGACTTCGTGCAACGGAAAGAAGAACTGAGACTGATGCCCCTCTATGAACTGCTGGAGGAACTGGTGAACCTCTTGGAACTGCAACGGCTGGAGAAGCAAGAAGCCTACCTCTTTGCCTTCTTCGACGCCGTGAGCCAATACCTGCAAGACAACCCCTCGGAATTGGAAGGATTCATCCGCCATTGGGAAGAGAAACTATGTATGAAGACCATCCCCAGCGGGGAACTGGAAGGCATACGCATCTTCTCCATCCACAAATCCAAGGGACTGGAGTTTCACACAGTGCTCATCCCCTTCTGCGACTGGAAGCTGGAGAACGAAACCAATAACCAGCTGGTATGGTGTTCGCCTCCCGTCGCCCCCTACAACCAGTTGGAGTTGGTGCCTGTCAACTACTCGGGCGCCATGGCCGAATCCATCTACCGGGAAGACTACCTGACCGAACGCCTGCAACTTTGGGTAGACAACCTGAATCTGCTGTACGTGGCTTTCACCCGGGCCGGGAAGAACCTCATCGTATGGAGCCGCAAGGGGCAGAAAAGAACCATGTCCGAACTGCTGTCCGGCGCCCTACCCTCCATGGCCCAGCAAACGGGCGACACGTGGGAGGAAGCCGAAGGACTGTATGAAAAGGGAGAGCCGTGCGCATCGGCCATTCCGACAGAAAGAACTCAACAACCAGATGCATCCCCCAATCGGCTGACCCAGAAGGCCACCCGGCAGCTGGTGCAGATGGTCAGCACCCGGCACGACGTCTCGTTCAAGCAGTCCAACCCGTCGGCCGACTTCATCGCCGGAGTGGATGAAGCAACCTCGCCCTACCGATTCATCGACCGGGGACGCTTGCTCCACCGCGTATTCTCGGCCATACGGACACGGGAAGACGTGGAAGAAGCCATCAGCCGACTGACCTTCGAGGGCATCATCGCCCGAAAGGAGACCGAAGAGGAAATCAGAAACCTCGTCGACCGGGCCCTCCGACTGCCCCAAGTGAAGGAGTGGTACGATGGCTCGTGGACCCTGTTCAACGAGTGCGACATCATCTGGATGGAAGGCGGAGAGCTGAAGAACCGGCGTCCCGACCGGGTCATGATGCGGGACGGGGAAATCGTCGTCGTAGACTTCAAGTTCGGGAAGCCCCGCAAAGCCTATTACAGCCAGGTGCAAGAGTACCTGCGACTGCTCACGCGCATGGGGTATGACAAGAACCGCCTCCAAGGCTACCTGTGGTACGTCGAAGAGGGGCGGATAGAGAAGATTTGTTTACAAGAACAGTCCTCAGCAGTGACCGGTCGCGAAGAGTCACAGTGACCCACGATGAAGAGTCACAGTGACTCATGGTCAACAGTCACAGTGACCCTTGGCCAACAGTCACAGTGACCCTTCGCGACCCCCTTCAGAAGGCCTTCTGAGGCCGATACGAAGAAGCCTCACGGCGGCTGTTCATGGATAAAATAAAAGTTTACAAGCACTGGCATATACATATATAAATATAATGGAAACATTCTTGCAACTGGTCGCCAAAGACCTCTATCAGAAGATAGGAAACGACCTGAGCCGCACGGCCATCGTCTTCCCCAACAAACGAGCCAGCCTGTTCTTCAACGAACATCTGGCCCGGCAAAGCGCCCTGCCCTTGTGGTCGCCTGCCTACGTCAGCATCAGCGACCTGTTCGGCCAACTGTCCACCTTGAAGACGGGCGACCCCATCCGGCTGGTGTGCGAACTCTACAAAGTCTTCCGCGAAGAAACCCAAAGCCCGGAGACGTTGGACGATTTCTATTTCTGGGGCGAACTCCTGATAAGCGACTTTGACGATGTAGACAAGAACCTGGTGGATGCCGACAAGCTCTTCAGCAACTTGCAGGACTTGAAGGACATCATGGACACGCCCGACTATCTGGACGAAGAGCAGGTGGATGCCATCCGCCAATTCTTCCAGAACTTCTCTATCGAGCGAAAGACTGCTCTGAAGGAGAAGTTCATCAGCCTTTGGGACAAGCTGGGCGACATCTACCGACACTATAAAAGCAACCTGAACGAGCTGGGTATAGCCTACGAAGGCATGCTTTACCGGCAGGTCATGGAGGAACTGGACACCGGGAAGCTGGACTACGACCGCTATGTGTTCGTCGGCTTCAACGTACTGAATGAGGTGGAACGTCGCTTCTTCAAAGCCCTGCAAGACGTAGACAAGGCTTGGTTCTATTGGGACTACGACGTCTTCTACACCCGCCATCCCGGTCGGCAGAACCCGGCCTACAAGCACGAAGCCGGCGAGTTCATCCTGCGCAACCTGAAGCTGTTTCCCAACCAGCTGCCGGAAAGCTGCCTGGACGTGATGAGCCGGCCCAAGCGGATCCGCTTCCTCTCGGCACCGACGGAGAATGCACAGGCCCGCTTCCTGCCCCGCTGGATGGAAGAGCTGGACCTGCCGGAAGGAGCCAGGCAGAAGGAGAACGCCGTGGTGCTGTGCAACGAGGCCCTGCTGGTGCCGGTGCTGCACACCCTGCCCGAAGAGGTGAAGGACGTGAACATCACCATGGGTTTCCCGCTGGCACAGACGCCGGTGTACAGCTACATCAACGCCCTGACGGAACTGCAGACGGACGGGTACCGGGCGGACAGCGGACGCTATACCTACGAGGCGGTGACGGCCGTGTTGAAGCATCCGTACGTGAGGCAGCTGTCGGCCGAAGCGGAACGGCTGGAACGGAGGCTGACGCAGGACAACCGCTTCTATCCCCTGCCCTCGGAACTGAAGGCGGACGCCTTCCTGGAGCAGGTATTCACCCCGCAGAACGGCATAGAAGCCCT
>CALUOT010000041.1 GCA_944322355.1 uncultured Bacteroides sp.
CTTTGCCGGGAGGGGGATAACCGAACCATCGGACTGCTACTTTGTAAGAGCAAAGACCGTATCAAGGCAGAATATGCTTTGCGTGATATTCAGAAGCCAATCGGAATCTCTGATTATGAATTAGGACAAGCCTTTCCGAAAGACTTTCGGGGAAGTTTGCCAACCATTGAAGAAATCGAAAAAGAATTTGGAATCTGGTAGCCACTAAAATACTTAAAAGTAGTGGAACGTTTGAACTCTATCGGGGCTTTTTCGGGATACTATAATATAGCAGTATACATTGCCACTTCTATCCTTTCAATAGCATTGAACATAAATGAACGCAATTCGCGGTCAAAACAATAAAGTTATCTTGCTTTCAAAGCAAGTAGTTTGTTTAAATTCTTAACCAAAGTGATAGACCTATCCGGTACTCCGTCCAGAAGGCCTTTTGAAAGGGGGTCCGGAAGGTTACTAACATTCGGGCCGAAGGTTACTAACATTACCCTCTAGGTTACTAACATTCGACCCTTAGGATAGTAACCTTATTTTTACTCTTCTTTTTCTATTCCGTTTTTTGTAAGGATATATTAGATTTCAAAGGAGTGTTTTATAGATAAATTAATGTACACATATTTAGAAATTAATCATCCCCAGTATCTTATCGGTAGCACCGGCGTGACCGGTGACATACTGACCGGCATTCTCTCCCGAGGCTTTCAAGAAAGCCGAATCCGTAAGCAAACGATCGAGCAAAGCATGGAGCTCTTCTCCACTCCGGATGGAGAAGCCGCCCTTTGCCTCTATCAGTTGCACAGCCTCTTGGAACTTCTGGTATTTGGGACCGAAGATAACCGGCATATCATAAACAGCCGCTTCGAGCGTATTATGGATACCTACCCCGAAACCTCCACCGATATAAGCTATCTCTCCATACCGATAGATAGAGGACAGAAGGCCGAAACAATCGATGATCAGACAATCGGCCTTACGGATATTGCGCTCATCGGCTCGCGTATAGCGCACGTAAGGTCGCTTCAGTTTGTTGATGATTTCCACCAGATGAGCTTCGTCTATCACATGAGGGGCAATGATGAGCTTCATTTCGGGATGACGATTAAAATAATCGATAAACAAATCCTCGTCCGGTTGCCAAGAACTTCCCGCCACTAAAGTCATCTGACCGTTCTTAAACTGTTCCACCAAAGGCAAATCTTTGGCTTCGTCCCGTATCTGCAACACCCGATCGAAGCGAGTATCTCCCACCACCATCACCTTGTTTACACCCAACTTGGCCAAATAGCGCTTGGAACGGTCATTCTGCACAAAAAGATAGTCAAAGTTGCGCAACACATTGCGATAAGTGCCGCCATACCATTTGAAGAAGATTTGTCCGCGCCGGAAAATCGATGAGACGCTATAAACGGGGATATGCCTCTTGTGTAATTCATCCAAATAGTTTTTCCAAAACTCATATTTGATGAAGAAAGCCATGCAAGGATTCACAATGTCGAGAAACTTCTTCACATTGCGCTGTTTGTCGAAAGGAAGGTAACACACCACGTCGGCTCCACGGTAATTCTTACGTACTTCGTATCCCGACGGGGAAAAGAAGGTGAGCAAAATGCCATAATCGGGATACTTGGCACGAATTTTCTCCATAAGCGGACGACCTTGTTCGAACTCACCCAACGAAGCGGCATGAAACCATATATAACGGACACCTTCCTCCAACTGTTGGCGAAGGAGCTCATACACCACCCAGTGTCCTTTCATCATTTTACGGGGTTTGCGACTGAACGGCGCCGCCAGATGCACCGCTACGTCATAAAGCTCTATCGCCAAGTCGTATAACAGCATGGATATTTGCAACTATAACTATTAACTATCGTTTATTTCATTTAATCCGTTCCACCGCGCATTCGATGCGACGGATGGTTTCTTCCTTACCCAGCAGTTCAGTAATGTCGAACATGTGCGGGCCCTTACATTCGCCTACCACGGCCAGGCGGAAAGCGTTCATGACGTTGCCCATGTGGTATCCCTTTTCAGTAATCCAACCGATAACGACCTCTTCCGATGGTTGCGAATGGAAATCTTCTATGTGACGAAGCACTTCCACCAGCTCACCCATAATGCGGGGTGTATCTGCCGACCAGCGTTTTTTCACATCTTTCTCTGCATAGGTTTCGGGAGCCACAAAGAAGAAACGAGCCTGATCCCACAATTCTTTGACGAAGTTCACACGCCCTTTGACAAGGGATACGACACGAGTCAAGAATGCAGAGCTATAAGCCTCGGGATTGACGCCGTTTGCCACCAATACCGGCTTGAACAACTCGGCCACTTCCTCATCCGATTTCTGCAAAATGTACTCATGATTGAACCAGATACCTTTTTTATAATCGAATTTCGCACCCGACTTACTGCAATGACTCAAATTGAACAGCTTCACCAGTTCGTCCATCGACATCAGTTCCTGGTCGTTGCCGGGATTCCAGCCCAGCAGAGCCAGGAAGTTCACTACCGCCTCGGGCAAATAACCGGCTTCCCGATAACCGGAAGACACTTCGCCCGTCTTCGGATCGTGCCACTCTAATGGGAATACCGGGAAACCTAACCGATCGCCATCGCGCTTGCTTAACTTTCCGTTTCCTTCAGGCTTCAACAACAAGGGCAAGTGAGCGAATTCGGGCATACTATCTTCCCATCCGAAAGCCCGGTACAGCAATACATGCAACGGGGCAGAAGGTAGCCACTCTTCACCACGAATCACGTGGGAAACTTCCATCAAATGATCATCTACAATATTAGCCAGATGATAAGTGGGTAGTTCGTCAGCCGACTTATAAAGCACTTTATCGTCCAAAATCGAGGAATTAATCACCACTTCTCCTCGAATCAAGTCGCTCACATGTACATCTTCATTAGGTTCAATCTTGAAACGTACCACGTATTGCTTGCCTTCGGCTATCAATCGATTGACTTCTTCTTCGGGCATGGTCAGCGAATTGCGCATCTGCATACGGGTAGAAGCATCATATTGGAAATTGGCAATCTCCTTACGCTTGGCTTCCAGTTCCTCCGGCGTATCGAAAGCGATGTAAGCCTTTCCCTTCTCAAGCAACACTTTCACGTACTTCTTATAGATATCCCGACGCTCCGATTGGCGATAAGGGCCATGATTGCCTCCGAAGCTGACCCCTTCATCAAAAGGAATGCCAAGCCACTTGAACGACTCCAATATATATTCTTCAGCGCCCGGCACAAAACGGTTACTGTCCGTATCTTCAATACGGAATATCAAATCGCCTCCATGCTGACGCGCAAAGAGATAATTGTACAACGCAGTACGCACACCACCGATGTGCAAAGCTCCCGTCGGACTAGGAGCAAAACGGACTCTGACTCTTCTTTCTGCCATAATCTATTTTACTTAATGATAAATTAGATGGCAAAATTAAGCGTTTTTTTTCACATGATTGTTTTTTTTTGTACTTTTCGCAAAAATTTCAAGCGACATGAGTAAAATCAACGAAAAAAGACCTGCAAGTTATAGAGATTTGCTGTACAAAGCCCTTATTTTCATCGGTACAGTCTTGGTCATTGTTTACTTTCTGCCTCGCGACGGGAAGTTCAACTATCAGTTTGACATCAACAAACCTTGGAAGTACGGCCAATTAATAGCTACTTTCGATTTCCCCATCTATAAAACGGACGAAGTGGTAAAGAAGGAGCAAGACAGTATCCTGAAAAACTTCCAGCCTTACTATACGCTGAACAGTCAAACCGAACTTACTGCCATCAACAAGTTGAGGCACCAATATGGAAACATTACGACAGACAACATCGGCAACAGAAGATATCTGACATACATCGAACGCATGTTGAAGGAAATCTATCAGAATGGCATTATGGATACGGAGGAACTCATGCATTTAAAAAAAGACAGTACCTACGAAATCCGCATTGTCGACCAAAAAATGGCTTATTCACAAAAGTTAAGCAAAATATTATCAGTCAAACAAGCCTATCAAACACTCATAGGGCATGATACCTTGCATTTCGATCCTAACATATTACGCCAATACCAACTGAATGATTACCTGGAGCCAAACCTGACATTCGACAGCCTCCGCACCGAAAGTGCCAAAAAAGAAATCCTGGAAAATTACTCATGGGCCAAAGGCATTGTCCTCAGTGGGCAGAAAATCATTGACCGAGGAGAAATTGTCAGTCCACAAACATATAATATACTGAAAAGTCTGGAAAAAGAATCCGAAAAGCGCAACCAGACCATTGGACAAAGACGACTGATGTGGGTGGGACAAGCCCTGTATGTCTGCATCTTCATGCTGTGCTTCATGTTATACTTAGACTTGTTCCGGAAAGACTATTACGAACGAAAAGGAAGTCTGTCGCTACTATTTGCCCTCGTCATGGTCTATTGCGTGGTGACTGCCCTCATGGTGTCCAACAACTTGTTCAATGTCTACATGTTGCCCTACGCCATGTTGCCCATCATCATCCGGGTATTCCTCGATTCGCGAACCGCTTTCCTTACCCATGTGGTCACCATCCTAATTTGCTCCATCTGCCTGCGCTATCCGCATGAGTTTATCTTGCTACAAATAGCAGCCGGCTTGACAGCCATATTCAGCCTGAGGGAGCTTTCCCAACGTTCTCAACTGTTCAGAACCGCCCTGTTCGTCATACTAACCTACGTTGCACTCTACTTTGCCTTTGAGATGATCACCGAAGATGACATCACAAAGATAAATATACGGATGTACATCTACTTCATCATCAACGGCATCCTCTTGCTGTTCACCTATCCGTTATTGTTTTTACTCGAAAAGACTTTCGGATTCACATCGAACGTCACTCTGGTAGAGTTATCCAACATTAATACTCCCTTGCTCCGACGCATGTCCGAGACCGTACCGGGAACTTTCCAGCACTCCATGCAAGTGGCTAACTTAGCGGCCGAAGCCGCTAACCGCATCGGCGCCAAAAGCCAATTGGTACGTACCGGGGCTTTGTATCACGACATCGGCAAAATGGAGAATCCGGCTTTCTTCACCGAAAACCAACGGGGAGGCATCAATCCCCACAAGAATCTGAACTACGAGCAAAGTGCACAGGTAGTCATCAGTCATGTGACCGATGGTGTCAAACTGGCCGAGAAGAACAACTTGCCGAAGGTCATCAAAGACTTCATCACCACGCACCATGGGAAAGGAAAGACGAAGTACTTCTACATTTCCTGGAAAAACGAGCATCCCGGTCAGGAACCCGACGAAGCTTTGTTTACTTATCCCGGCCCGAACCCCTTCACCAAGGAACAAGCGGTACTGATGATGGCCGACTCCGTAGAAGCTGCTTCCAGAAGTCTGCCCGAATATACGGAAACGACCATCGGCAACCTAGTGGACAAGATTATCGACTCGCAAGTGCAAGAAGGATATTTCAGCCAATGCCCCATCACCTTCAAGGACATCGCCACCGTTAAAGAAGTATTCAAAGAAAAGCTGAAGACCATCTATCACACACGCATTAGTTACCCTGAATTGAAAAAATAGTAATAATCTAAATATCCGATATCATGAAAGCCACCGCCCAAGAAGAACGACGTGCCCAGCGCTTCTTACACAAGCATCACCTCACGTTAGAACAAATAGAAAGTTTCTGCTTCATGCAACGTCACCAGCCTGAACCCAACCGGCACAGCCGGACCAACCTTTATGGCCCTGGTATCCTCACCTTGCAATTGAATTCAGGCGAAGAAAGGGCTTTGGTCGTTCATCTGCGTCACCATCCCACTTCCCTGATCCATACTCTATTGGCTCATGAAAAAACTTTCTGTAACTATGCATCTCCCCAAAGCACGGAGGAGCAACGCTCCCACGTGATTTATAAACGTCCCTCCCTCTATCTGTTTTGGTATTTTGTGCTTTTCATCCTCTGCTTCTGCATGGGCTTCTATGCCATGCAAACAAGCGGATGGAGTTCCATTGTCCTACCCATCCTGTTCTTCGGCATGAGCCTTTATAGCATCTACCTGCTGTTGGTGCGTTTCTGCTATTTGGAGTTGGAACCGGATGCACTCATCATTGTCAGTGCCGGACGCAAGATACGCTATACCCTGGACGAAATCCGCAAAGTAAACTTCGATTTTGCCCGCGAACTGAATGCCACCCACGTCATGGAATTACTCGACCGGGATTATCGCTATCGCCTGTTTTACATCGGGCGCGTTTCCCGCAAGCAACTGAATGAAATAACCGAGCGTCTGAGGCAAGCAGGCATAGACGCTACATGCAGCCTCAACGATGAGAAGAGGCATTATCACGACGTGTATCACATTCCCTAAGCAATCCCTCGCAGGCATCTTCCAGCAAGTCGAGCACATACTCAAAGCCTTCGGCACCTCCATAGTAAGGATCGGGTACGTGGTCGGCATGAGTGAAGCGGGTGCAATACTCCGTCATGCGATGAATCTTCTGCTCAGCCTCGAGCGAAGGAGCCCGCTCTTTCAAGTCCTCGATGTTGCGTTCGTCCATGCCGATAATCAGGTCGAAGTCATAGAAGTCGTCTGTACACACCGGACGCGAACGATGTGTCAATTGATACCCCCTCCGGGCAGCATGAGCACGCATACGCGGGTCGGGCAACTCGCCTTGATGATAACTCAGGATACCGGCGGAGTCTATCACGAACTCGTCGGCACGTCCTGCCTTCTCCACCAATTGCTTCATCACGCCTTCTGCGGAAGAAGAGCGACATATATTCCCGAGGCACACAAACAATATCTTTATCTTTTCCATATTCAGTTTTTCGTCTTATCGGCAAGGCTTTATTGCCCACGGAACGTGACAAACACCCCGTCGAGCAAGCAAGAGAACAAATCCATCTGGATATAGACATGGTCCATATATAATACATTCCCTCCCCCATAATTCAAGGCAATGGAGTTCTGTATGCTATTGGCCCATTGCCAATAGAACTCATACGTCTCTTCCCACACCTCTCCATAATAATTATATATCAGCGATTCGTCCCCATATCCTCCGGGATAAAAGATGATTTGATGGTCCACCCATGTCCCGTCGTCCAAGGAATAGTAACCCTGCCAGAGATAGTTGCACAACTCCCAAGTCGTAGCACCCCCTCCGGCATAATCATCCTCATCGTTCACGGTGCATCCATTCAATCCGGTCAGGAGAAAGAGGAAGCAGAGAATGCCCGTCATGTAATGTCCCACTCTCTTCATGGCTTTGCTTCTTATGATTCGTCTTTATGGGGACAAAAGTAGTGAATCTTTCCGATTGCTCCAATCCGATGGCGTGTTATTCTTCCTTTTCCACTCTCCAACTCTCACCAAAAGGCCATCACATCTTGAAACTGAAACAGTTATTTCATAATCTGAGCCAAAAGTTACATACTTGTATGAAGTTTTTTACTAACTTTGACTCCATAAGAACAAAAATAAATCTACGTATGAAAGGAAGTCGAATGTATTTGTATGGCTTGTTTCTGGCAGCGTTGTTCGGATGCCAATCCAAGCCGACGGAAGTGGTTCGCGAGAAAGCGACCTGTCAAGTGTTGGACGATGAGATTATGACCCGAATGCCGGGCAGTATAGCCGTGGCCGGCGACTATCTGGTGTGGGAAGATCCGTTTGCCAGCGATTATTTTGTCAATGTGCATGATATTGCCACAGGAAAACTCTTGGGAAAAATGGGGAAAGTGGGACAAGGTCCTTCTGAATTTGTGACAGGAGGCATCAGCTCTCGCTATGTGAATCATCGGTTCTTTGCATCGGACGTTAATGGAAATACGCGAGGCTTTTTGTCCATCGACAGCCTCTTGGCCGGTAAAGAACCCTTCACCCCACTGAATGCGGAAGAAAGAAAGACTCGTCCGGAAATGAACGAATTACAAAAAGACGTGTTCGTCGGTTATACGGAAGATGAAGAAGAGCATCACTTCAAAGCAAATATTTATGGAAAAGAAAGTACCTTTGGAAACTATCCGGTGAAAGAAGTGCGGCAACATATAGGCACATATCTGGCATACGATTCCATTAGCGGGATGCTGGCATGTTGTTCATTCAGTGTACCGTACTTGGCATTGTACCAAAAGGAGGGAGACACTTTTAAACTCCGTTGGGAAAAAGAACCGGAAATAGGATACGAAATATCCCGCGGTCGGATAGTTCCGGACGAAAGCATTGGCGGAGTTACCGGGCTATCACTCTGCAAGGATTACATCGTCTCTTTGCATCGCGATTGGGAGAATGAACGCTTGGATAAGTCTATCACAGGTCGGGACGAACGGCAAATACCTCATTTAGTTTATTTATATGACTATGAAGGGAATTTGGTAAAGGTGGTCGATTTAGGTATGCGAGTTTTGCGCATTGCTTCGGACAGACGCAGCAACACGTTGTATGCTTTGGGATTGAATCCGGATTATATGCTGGTGAAGTATGAACTCTAAGGTAATATATCTTCTCATATTCGTGGGAGCATGGGTGCTCTCCGCCTGCCAGTCTCCACAGGACCGGGTGGTTCCTGTGCAATATAAATCAGTCTTTGAAGTGGATACTTGCCTCTCTCCGACGGAGCTTCCTATGGAGCAGAACATCAGAACAAATAACTTGCTCAGGTTGGAAGATAAACTTTTGGCTTTTGGTGATTATGACAGGGTACGTATCTACTCTTATCCCGATTTGGCATTTGTCCGTCTCCAGCAGCTTCCACGAAATGTATCAGAAGTGGTCATAGGAAATGAACTCTTTTTAGAAGATCAAGGGAAAGTAACAGGTTATCGGCTAGACGCACAAGATTCCTTAGTTCCAAGCGGTTCTTCCTTCACCTTACTTCGGGTGCCCTTTTCTATCTCCTTTCAACCTTTGGGTGCAGACCGGTACGTAATTCCTGACTATTACGATTTGGATGGCACTTCCGAGTTCCACATTGTCAATCTGAAGACGAAAGCCTGGGAATCGGGAGGTGAATATCCTGATTCACCCACCCGTTTCAAACGATTACGCGACTTCAAACTTGCCTATGCCCACAGTCTGTCAGCTAAGCCGGACGGAAGTGCTTTTGCCGTAGCTTATACCCTGCTTCGCCTCCTGCATATTTATGATGCCGATGGACATTTGCTTCATGCCATTAAGTTGGATTATGCGCCCGGTAATCATAATTTGGTAGATCCGGATTTCGAGTACAGGTATTGGAATACGCAGGATATAATCGCTACCAACTCCTATATTTACCTGCTGAATCCGGAGCAACCATTTTCGAATCCTACCCAAGCCTATTCAGAAATCATCATTTTGGATTGGGAAGGGAACCTGAAGGTTCGTTATCGTATGGATCGGTTTGTATACAGTATGATTGTAGATGAAGAGAGGAAGGTTATCGTAGGATGTGGCGACAAGGGAAATGGAAAAGCCTTTTTCGAAATACCGCTTCTCACCCAATAGCCGAGCCTACCCTACCAGAAAGAGGCCCCAAACAGCTATACGAGAACAAGGAATGTTGAGGTGCATTACATTAAATGTAATCGCACAGCACATTTAATGTAATTGATAGGTACTTTAAATGTAAAAAACGTAAAGAAGAGTAGCTTCCTAAAACACAAAATCATTACAAAGAATACTCCCATAAAACCAGCTCTATGAAGGTTGCAAACCTAAGCCTTGAATGTTTGCAACCTAAGAGGCTAATGTTTGCAACATTCGGCCTCCATGTTTGCAACCTTCAAAAATTGCGTCAGGACCTATGCTGGACGGGGTTATAAGCAATTCACCATTAAATCAGAAATTACAACAAAAAGAGAGTATTCAATTATCCAATGAAAACTATTCTTCTCTTCTAACAATCCAATTAATCAAAACCCTCCAAAAAATAACCTAAAACGAGAAGATATATCACTATTTTTAATTACTTTTGCTTTCGGAATGGGATATTCCATTTCAATACATATTTTATATAACAAGCGTTTTGCTTTATCCTTGAATTGAAAATCGCCAAAACTTCATGTACAGGATTAAGCAGTCGAAAAACGCTCATGCTTGCTATATCCACCCCGCAAGTGGGGCTCGGTATACCGGCACGGCGTGGGGTGGACTGTTTATAGTACAAGGGCGTTTGGCGATGCCTCAATTCAGATAAGCAGATATCGTCCCGCGCTTTATCGTATGTATATATTATGTTTCAGCTGTATGCCGATGGGACAGATCCTGATTCTTATAATTTTGAATATGTATTGAAAAAAGAGGAAAATGGTGATACTTATCTGACAATCGTATGGACCGGAAACTTTAAACTAATTTATGAAGAGAATAAAGAATATAATATAACTATCACACCTTCCAGATTGGTATGGGGGAATCTTACCTATATACGTCGATAAATCACCTTATACAAATATGATAAGAGGTTGTATCCAAACGGGCAACCTCTTATTTTTTACGAATAATACTCAGCCCATCCCGTAAGGGAAGGATAACTTTTTCTACGCGGTTGTCCTGCGCCACGAGGTCATTAAAAGCTTTGATGCCGATAGTCTGAAGATCCGAAGCATGCGGATGCTCTTCCAATACATGACCGTCCCACAAGGTGTTGTCGGCCAAGATATATCCTCCCGGCGACAGGCAAGACATCACCATCTCGTAATAATCCACATACTTACGTTTATCCCCATCAATGAAAGCCAGGTCGAACGTCAGCCCCAAACGGGGAACGCACTCCAACGCATTGCCAATGTAAAACTTGATACAGTCGGCATAGGACGAACCTTCCAACCAAGGACGGGTAAAGTCCTCTTGCTCATCATTGATTTCGAAAGTATGCAATAGGGCGCCTTCCGTAAGTCCTTCGGCTATACACAAAGCCGAATATCCGCTGTAAGTACCTATTTCGAGCACTTGCTTGGGACGTATCATCCGCACCAGCATCGTCAGTATCCGTCCTTGCAAATGCCCCGATGCCATGCGGGGATACAACAACTTGAGGTGTGTATCACGATACAGGGCATGGAGATATTCGCCTTCCGGATCGATGTGTTGCAGGATGTATTCGTCCAAGGTCATAGATAACGGTTGCTGTTGGGAAGCACGCAGTCATCGGCATAACGCAGTGCGTCTTCCACCACATTAATTTCGAGGAAAGAGGTTTGCGTACCTGCCTTGCCACTGCTCAGGTAGCCCACCATATCGGTCGGTTGCAACTTGCCTTCTTTCAGCAGGCGGCGCAAAGCAGCAAAGTAATATTCCTGTCCGTTAGCCAGTTCAGGCATGTAGATGGCTTCCACACCGTACGACAAAGCCAAGTGACGCATGGTTTTCTCTTTGTAGCAGATAGCCAGCACAGGATATTTACCCCGGAAAGCAGCCAGGTTGCGGGCAGTACGTCCGCTATAGCTATCGGTGATAATGGCACGTATCTTCAGCTTGGTAGTAGCCTTAACAGCCTGCTTGGCCAAGAAGGCTGTTACATCGTTACTGTTTTCGTCCAGCGGAATGCGGATGTCATTTTCTATCAGTTTGTCTTTCTCGGCCTGGGCGGCGATCTTCGTCATGGTTTTCACGGCTTCTACCGGATATTTACCATAAGCTGTCTCCCCACTCAGCATCAACGCATCAGTACGATAGTAAATGGCATTGGCAATGTCTGTTACTTCCGCACGGGTAGGACGCGGATTGGATATCATGGTGTGCAGCATCTGAGTTGCTACAATTACCGGTTTCTTGGCTAAGATACACTTGCGAATCAAGATACGCTGGATACCGGGAATGCGTTCTTGCGGCACTTCGATGCCCAAATCACCACGAGCCACCATGACACCGTCTGCCACTTCCAGAATCTCGTCGATGTTATCCACACCTTCCTGATTTTCTATCTTGGCAATGATTTTAATGTCGCTGTTGTGTGCATCAAGAATAGCCCGGATGTCAAGAATATCTTGTTTGTTACGTACAAACGAATGGGCAATGAAATCGATGTCCTTTTCGATGGCATACAGAATATTGTTACGGTCTTTCTCGGTGAGCGAAGGCAGATTGATGCGTACACCGGGTACGTTGACACTCTTGCGATTGCCCAACGTGGCTTCGTTCTGCACTTCGCACCACAGATAGTCAGGATGCTTTTCGATAACGATCAGTTCCAGTTCGCCATCGTCTATCAGGATGTGTCCGCCTACCTCCAAGTCATCCACAAAGTGAGAATAGGATACAGCGATGCATTCAGCCGTGGTCAGTTGGTCGGGATTTCCCATCACCTTAACCCGGTCGCCGGTTTTGAAAGGAATCGGTTCGCCGGTCAGAGTGGTAGTTCGCACCTCAGGTCCTTTGGTATCCATCAAAATAGCAATACGGTTGGACACGGTGCGTACGTTGGCTATCAGCTTTTCGAAGCCTTCGCGTCCGGCGTGAGCCGTATTCATGCGCACCACGTTCATCCCTGCTTCGAACAGTTGTCTAATGAAATCCACTTCGCAACGCTGATCGGAGATCGTTGCCACAATCTTTGTCTGTTTCAGTAACATAGTCCTAATGTGATTAATATGTTAATGTGAATAATGTACTACTTATTATAATATGGTTCATTGCCCATGTAGTAAGGCTTCTACAGCCAAACGGTAAGAATCAAGCCCGAAACCACAGATGACACCCCGACAGGCACAAGATATCATGGACACATGGCGGAACGCCTCGCGAGCATGAACATTGGAGATATGCACCTCGATGACCGGACTGGTAACAGCCCGAATGGCATCCTGCAAGGCAATGGATGTATGGGTATAAGCGCCTGCATTGAGAATGATACCGTCGAAGTCAAAGCCTACTTCGTGAATCTTGTTAATGAGTTCGCCCTCGATATTGGATTGGAAATACTCAATTTGCACGTCAGCATATCGGGCACGCAACCCGGCAAGGCAATCGTCGAACGTCGTACTGCCGTAGATGGAAGGTTCACGCTTGCCCAGCAAATTGATGTTGGGTCCATTAATGATTTGTATCCGCATAACCGTTTTTTTTATACCTTTGTTCACAGAACACGCTTTTGTGGGTACAAAGGTAGAAAAAAGAAATGAAAACAGAAGAAAAAACAATAAATAAGGAACGGCAAGCGTTGGTAATCAAGAAATACCTGCAATATTTAAAGTTAGAGAAAGGACTCTCGCCAAACACCATAGACGCCTATCAGACGGACTTGGGCAAGCTGCTTCGTTTTCTGGAAGTGGAGCAGATCAGTGTGTTTGAAGTGACATTGGACGACCTGCAACGCTTCAATGCCGGACTGCATGACATCGGCATTCATCCCCGTTCGCAAGCCCGTATCTTGTCCGGCATCAAGTCTTTCTTCTATTTTATGGTCATGGCCGATTACCGTGAGGACAATCCCAGCGAATTGCTCGAAGGGCCCAAAATCGGTTTTAAACTACCCGAAGTATTGACGGTAGAGGAAATAGACCGCATCATCGATGCCATTGACCTGAGTAAAGACGAGGGGCAACGTAACCGTGCCATCCTGGAAACACTGTATAGCTGCGGTCTGCGTGTGTCCGAACTATGCAACCTGAAGTTGTCGGACCTCTATCTGGACGAAGGTTTTATCCGGGTGACAGGTAAGGGCGACAAACAACGATTGGTTCCCATTTCACCGCGTGCCATCAAAGAATTAAACTATTGGTTTCAGGATCGCAACACCACGTGGCGCATCAAGCCCGGTTTTGAGGACTATGTGTTTCTGGCCCGCTGGGGAAAAAGCATCTCGCGCATCATGGTGTTCCACCTCATCAAGGAACTGGCCGAGGTGGCAGGCATCACCAAGAATATCAGTCCGCACACCTTTCGCCATTCCTTTGCCACCCACTTGCTAGAAGGCGGTGCCAACCTGCGTGCCATCCAGTGCATGCTGGGGCATGAAAGCATTGCCACAACAGAGATATATACTCACATCGACCGCCAAATGCTACGCAGCGAAATTATCGAGCATCACCCGCGCAGCATCCTTTATAGAGAGCAGAAGAGGTAAAAAAGAACTCTTGAAATTAATGGAACTTGATTTCAGAAATTTATGCTCGGTTTTTACAGGTATTTGAACAATAATCCATGCCTTGACAGAGGTTTGCAACGTATATTTGCAGAAATAAATTAGTTTTTAATCATAATAAGTAGTTATAACATGAAGAACATCCTTATCGCTTGCATGTTGATACTGGCTCCGGCCGGTACGATGGCACAATATCAAAAGGTGCAGGAAAAAGTTCCTTTAACCAATACACCTTTGGATAGTTTCGTATCGCAACAAAAAGTATTGTTTAACTTTGATTGGAAATTTCAATTAGTGACAGACAGTAATCGGAAGACTGATTTTGCCTCTCCCGCACTGGATGACTCTACTTGGCGTACACTTGACTTGCCACACGATTTCCAATTTGAGCAACCTTGGACCCAAGATGGCGGAGGGGCACGTGGTTTCAAACCCATGTGTGAAGGTTGGTATCGTAAAACCTTTCAAGCAGATTCTTCCTGGCAAGGTAAACGGGTAACATTGGATTTTGGCGGTATCATTTATTTGGGAGATGTATATTTGAACGGACACAAGATTGCTTCCACAGATTATGGCTATGTGGGATTTGAAGCAGACTTGACTCCTCATCTACGTTATGATGCACCGAATGTGGTGGCTGTATATGCTTCTACCGGCCCTAAAAAAGGCTCCCGTTGGTATACGGGAGGAGGATTGTTCCGCGATGTATATTTGCAAGTACAGAATCCCACCCACATAGCCCGTCATGGCGTTTATATTACAACTCCAGAAGTGTCAGCCACACAGGCTAAGGTATCTGTACAAGTGGAAGTGGACGGTTGGCAGAAACATAAGGTACAAATACGTGCCACGCTTCGTAATCCGGACGGAGAGGTAGTCGGAACGACTCGAAGCGGTATGCCCGAACATACCCATCAGACTTGTACGGAGGTACAATTACCCACTATAACATTGGAGCATCCTCAACTCTGGTCATGTGATACGCCTCAGCTATATCAGGCAGAAGTGGTCGTTACGGCAGACGGCATGGTCGTAGACAGCCTGGCCGAGCAGTTCGGCATCCGAAAGATTGAGTATTCTCCGGCATTCGGTTTTAAGTTGAATGGAGAGAAAATTTTCCTGCAAGGTAATGCCAATCATCATGACTTGGGAGCTCTGGGAGCTGCCAGTTATGACAAAGCCATTGAGCGCATGATGTTACAACTGAAGTCTTTTGGGTACAACAGCATCCGTTGTTCACACAATCCGTATAGCGATAGCTTTGCCCGTATTGCCGATCGGGTGGGCTTGCTTATTGTGGATGAATTGGCGGATAAATGGAGTGATAATGACTATTGGGGAGGACGTCAACCTTTTACTCACATCTGGCATAAACTGATTACAGAGTGGGTGAAACGCGATCGCAACCGTCCTTCGGTCATTTTATGGAGTTTGGGTAATGAACTGCAAATTCGTGAAACATGGACTGGTTTTGAAGGTTTGAATGACTGGGGAATTACAACGTATCGCATTTTTGACCAGTTAGTAAAGCGTTTCGATCGGACACGTCCCACTACGGTGGCTATGTTTCCTTCTCGTGCAGGAGCTATTTATAAACAAGATAAAGATTTCCAGACATATTTGGTTCCACCTGAATTAGGCTGTGCTACGGAAGTAGGGTCTTTTAATTATCAATCGGACAAATATAAGGCTTATTTGCAATATAAGCCGGACTTGATTCTGTATCAAAGCGAGGCTGAAACCTCTAAATTACTTGAACCACTTTATAATATGGATCGGAATCGGACCGTTGGATTGGCTTATTGGGGCTCAATAGAATATTGGGGAGAATCCAATCAATGGCCGAAGAAAGGATGGAATTATTCCTATTTTGATCACACGCTGCATCCTTATCCACAGGCCTATTTAATAAAATCAGCTTTTATACCCCATGAGCCGTTGGTACATATTGGAGTATTGGATGCCGCAAAATCCGAAAGCATTGATTGGAACGATGTAATCGTGGGACGAATGGCACTGAACGAGTGCTGGAACCATGAAGCGGGTAGTAAGCATTCGCTTTTCACTTATACCAATGCCCATTCGGTCGAGTTGTTCGTAAATGGAAAGAGTTTGGGAATACAGCAGAATGATACGACGCAGATTAACAAACGAAATATGATTCTCTGGAAAGATGTGCCTTATGGCAAAGGGGGCGCGGTAGAAGCCGTGGCTCGCGACAAGGATGGGAAAGAAGTGGCTCGCCATCGCATTGAAACTGCCGGGAAAGCTGTGAAACTCAAAATAGAAGCGGAAACACCGACGAATTGGAAAGCCGATGGCATGGATTTGCAGTACATCCATGTCACGGCAATTGACCGGAAAGGACGCCCTGTTTGGAATTACGGGGAACCGCTTACGGTACAGGTAGAAGGTGCAGCCCGGTTCGTAGCAATGGATAATGCTGACCACTATACCGATGAGCTATTTGGGGATGTAACCACTAAAAACATGCGCCAGGGACGTATGCTTGTTATTCTCCGTAGTAATCAGGAAACAGGGGAAGTCAGATTAAAAGTGACTTCCGGTAAATTGAAAGGTACACTCCGATTAATCACTACACAGAAATAATACAGCAGTATGATGAAGAAAATAATTGTAGGTTTGTTATTGCTTCAACCTTTTTGCTTTACGTTAGGATTGTATGGACAAACATGGGATTTCGATTTGACGAAACCGCAACCTGCTTATACGGACCAGACTGGGTATGGATACGACCGCAATACAGAGGCGGGAACTAAAGGCCAAAAGCAACCCATGTTCTTCTCGGTCAAAGTTCCCGAAGGCGACTATAAAGTGACGGTTACTTTGGGTAGTAAAGAATACGCAGGATGTACAGCCTTGCGAAGTGAAACCCGCCGGATGGTTGTTGGATGTCTGAAAACAAAGAAGGGTGAATTGATAGATGTGGTGTTCAACGTCAATGTACACACCCCTTATATTGATGGGAAGAAAACCGTTACCTTGCAAAAACGCGAAGAAGTCGACTGGGGATGGGACAACAGGCTGACACTGGAATTCAACGGTGAAGCTCCTGCTGTGAGCCGCATACGGATAGAGCCCAATCAACCTAAAGTGAAGATTTGGTTATGTGGTAATTCTACAGTAGTTGATCAGGATAACGAACCTTATACCAGTTGGGGACAGATGCTTCCTTATTGGTTTGATGAACGTGTTTCTGTAGAAAATATGGCTATGAGTGGCCTACGCACTTCTACATTTATCGCCCAAAATCGTTTAGCGAAGATTGTGCAGGAAGTGAATCCCGGCGATTATGTGTTGATTGAATTTGGGCATAATGATGAAAAGGATCGAGAACCAGGTAGTGGTGCGTGGTATAATTTCACATACAATTTGAAACGGTTTATTGATGAATTGCGTCCAAAAGGAGCACGCATCTTGTTGGCAACTCCGACGGAACGTCGACATTTTGTAAATGGAAAGATAGAAACGACTCATGGTGATTATCCGGCGGCTATTCGTGCGGTGGCTGAGCGGGAAGGATTACCTTTGATTGATTTGACAGAATCTACAACTATATTGTATAACGCTATGGGCGATTCACTTAGCAAGAAACTTTTTGTACACTATCCTGCCAACACTTATTTAAAGCAAGAAAAAGAATTGAAAGATGATACACATACGAATGCTTTCGGAGCTTATGAGGTCTGTAAGTTGGTAGTGATGGGGATGAAGTCTTGCGGCATAGAGTTGACCAACTATCTTCGTCCCCAATGGAAAGATTTTGATCCTTGCCGTTACGACGATTGGCGGACATTCTATTGGCCGAGTACACCTATAAATTTAATGGAAAAACCGGCAGGAAATTGAATATAATGAATGTATATGATTTGATATGAGAAATAACATTTTATTAATTGTCGTTTTTATAATAATGGCTTGGGATGTTCATGCCCAAGTACGTGAGTTCGACCCCACATTGGACCCGGAAGTGACCCTTATCAACCCACCTGCACAAGAAGAGTGGAGCGGACGTTATATGTGGTATCCGGGACAACTGGCGGCTTATTATCAGCAACAATGTGTACGAATCTCCAAAGAGCGATGTGTGAATGTGGGCTATCCGGGCAAGTTCTTTGCCCAAAACAATCATGCTTACTTCAAACGGGACGTAAGGCTGAAGAAAGAAACCCGCTTGCAGTGGGAAGGACCTTCAGGCATCACACTTTATGTGGATGGCGTGCGACAAGTGACAGGGGAGAAGCAGATCATGCTATCGCCCGGAAAGTCTTCTTTGCTATTTGAGGTAGTGACCGATGATTCGTTGCCTTGCCTCATTCTGAAAGGAGAAGGCCTGGAGAAACCTGATGAATGGCTGGTCAGCATGGACCGGAAGTATTGGACTATTCCCGAAAGTGCAGCCATGTATAACAAACCGAAGGTATTGCCCGATGCCTCACAAGAGATTACAGCCCGCATCCAGCCGAAGCACCTGTTTCCTCTGCGCAATGCGGAAGTCAAGGGAACGGATGGCTTTACCATCTGGAAGAACGGATTTGTATTGGCGGACTTCCATCATCTGGAAATCGGGACATTGACCTTCCGGGCCATGGGGCAAGGCACCCTTACCGTGTGGGTGGGAGAGACGCCCGAAGAGGCACTGGAACGGGACAACAAGAAACTGGAGCAATATCCCCTACCTCCCGTCGAGTTGATTGCGGGAAAGGAAATGACAGTCCGACTGCCCGAACGTGCCTTGCGCTATGTATCGTTGGAGTGTAGCGACTTGGCAGAGATAACGGACTTACGCTTTGATGCGTCGATGTGGCCGGTGAAACATCAGATGCAGTTCGAGACGGACGACCCCTTCATGAATGCCCTTTTCAAGATGAGTGCAGCTACCCTCCACACCAGCATGCACCGTTTTTACCTGGACGGAGTGAAACGCGACTTCCTGCCTTGGTCGATGGATGCCTTGGTCAGTACCTTGGCAGGCGACTATCTGTTTGGCGACCAACAACTATCCAAAAACGGAATCTCCATCGCCCTGATGCCCCTTCATCCGCAACTGTCGGACATGGGTATACCGGACTACCCGTTGCACGCTTTATTCGGATTGAAACAGAATTATTTGCGCTATGGCGACTTGACCACTTCCCTGCAATACAAAGACCGCATCATTCAGTTGCTCGATTTCTATGCTTCCATTGTCGATGAGCATGGATTCGTGCATGGCAACTACGGTGATCGCCAGTTCGGTTATACACCCGGATGGTCCACCTACAACGGCCCGGCCCGGAAAGGTATCGCCGCGTATGCGCAAATCATGTTGTATTATAATTATAAAGTGGGAGCCTACTTCGCCCGTTTGTGGCAGGAGAAACCCCTTGTCCGCAAGTATGAACAGTTGGCTGCCGACTTAAAGGAACAAATCTTTGCCCACTTCTGGGACGAGGAGCAAAAAGCCTTCATGAATGGTACAATGAACGACGGAGTGACGCCCGACCGTCGCATTTCCCACCATGCACAGTATTGGGCCATCTTGGCCGACATTTTCCCGGAAGAGCACATGGATAATTTGTTTGAGCATATTCTGCCAAATCTTCCGAATTATTATGAAGTGGTCAGCTATGAAAAAGGCTATGAGTTCCTGGCTTATGCCAAAGCAGGACGGATAGCCGAATTGTGGCACCATATCGGCCTGGTCTGGGGCGACTGGTTGGGCCAGGGACACACTCGCTTTCCTGAGAACTTCATGCCGAATGCTTCCCGTGCCCGCCAGCTGGTATTTTACAATCGGCCTTATGGCCTGAGCCTTTGTCATGGAGCTAACGGAGTACCGGTCGTGGTCGGGGCATTGAATGGCATACTGGGTTTCAGCCAGTCGGATCAACAAACCAATGCCTATACTTTCCGGCCTGAATTGTTGCACTTGAGGCATGTCAAAGCCTGTATTCCGGTAAAGGAGGGAACTATTTTACTGGACTTACATGCCGATGATGAAAGCATGATCGTTATACCGGAACATTGTACAGTCGAAATTCTCCGAAAGAATGGACAGAAACCTTTGAAACTGAAAAAGGCGGGAGAGTACCGTTTCCAATTAAACATCTCAGAATGATGCAGAGAACATTCATTTAAAAAACTGATAATTATGATAAGGCAAAAACAAATTCTTACCGCAGGGCTACTGGGCCTTGCACTGACACTGGCCTCCTGCACTTCCCACCCGGAGCAGCAAACGGCCGAATCATCCTCTTCTTTTCTCCCGCCGCTGATGGGCTGGAGTTCGTGGAACACGTATCATGTGAACATCAACGAAGACCTGATCAAGAAACAAGCCGATGCGCTGGTAGCCACCGGACTGAAGGATGCTGGCTATACGAACATTAATGTGGATGACGGTTTCTTCGGTCATCGGGATGAAACGGGCAAGATGCATGCCCATCCCGAACGGTTTCCCAACGGGATGCGGGTCGTGTCCGATTACATCCATTCGTTGGGACTTCGGGCAGGGATTTACTCGGATGCCGGTGACAATACCTGCGGTTCCATCTATGATGACGATGCCAACGGTGTAGGAGCCGGACTCTACGGCCACGAGCAGCAGGACATGGACCTCTATTTGAAGGAATGGAACTTTGACTTCATTAAGATCGATTACTGTGGAGCCAAGGAATTGGGATTGGATGAGGAAGCACGTTACGCAGCCATCTGCGAGGCCATCAGGCAGACCGGACGTACGGATGTATCCATCAACATCTGCCGTTGGGCATTTCCCGGCACGTGGGCACGGGGCATGGCACGTTCCTGGCGCATCAGTCCCGACATCCGTCCACGCTGGTCATCGGTAAAAGGTATTATTGAGAAGAATCTCTATCTGTCGGCCTATGCGGGCGGAGGACACTACAACGACATGGACATGCTGGAAATAGGACGCGGCTTGACGCAAGTGGAGGAAGAAACGCACTTCGGGATGTGGTGCATCATGAGTTCCCCCCTACTTGTCGGTTGTGACTTGACGACCATCCCCGAAGCCTCTCTCGCCCTGCTGAAGAACCGGGAACTGATAGCCTTGAATCAAGATCCGTTGGGTCTTCAGGCTTACGTGGTACAGCGCGACGGAGACCATTATGTCCTGGTAAAGGACATCGAGCAGAAGCGAGGCACAAGCCGGGCCGTTGCCTTTTACAACGCTTCGGACAGCGCATACGAATTCCGTACCCCCTTGCATCGGTTAGAGCTGGGCGGAAAGACCCAAGTGCGCGACTTGGTAAAGGGGAAAGACCTGCCGGTCGTAGAGGGAGAATGCCGTTACACCGTACCACCTCATGGCGTACTGATTTGCCGGATGGAGGCGGAAAAACGTTTGGAGCCGGAACTTTATGAAGCCGAGTGGGCTTACCTGCCTTGTTTTGATGATTTAGGCAAGCGTCCGAAACCGATTCTTTACCTCCCCTCGCCGACATGTTCGGGCGGAATGAAAGTGCATCAGTTGGGAGGCCGGGCCGAAAACTATGCCGAATGGTCGGAAGTATACAGTGAGCAGGGAGGCCGGTATGAGATGACAATACACTATTGTTCACCTCTCGAGCGTAAACTGGAAGTGTGGGTAAACGGCACACGCCACGAACTGACCGGACTTAATTCCGGTGGAGAGGAGCAAGTGGGTACGGTGACGCTTCCCGTGACATTAGCTGCCGGGAACAATGTCGTCCGTATGACCAATCCTTTCGGTTGGGCACCGGATGTAGATTGCTTTACCTTAAAGAGAATCGCGGAATAGGAAAAAACAATATTGATTTTATTTTACATATTTCCGTTCCTTAAGGCGATACGTTTTTTTAGGTTACTACCCTAAGGGTCGAATGTTAGTAACATAGAGGGGGAATGTTAGTAACCTTCGGCCCGAATGTTAGTAACCTTCCGGTACCCCGCTCAGAAGGCCTTCTGGAAGGGGTACGGAAAGTCCCGACCGAGGCAGTTAATAATCTCAACAAAAGAAAAGAACTATGCTTCCATTTCCTGCCCCTGCCCTCCATTCTTTTAATACACCGACGGAGATACACCGAATTGTGCCTTGAAGCATCTATTAAAACATTAGTCATGGAATAATTGTTCATCCTATACCTAATTTTCCATGCAGACAGGATATTCCCCATTTTTTAAAGGTATGTGTCAATTTATCCATTCCTTTCCTGTTCCTATCTCCATAGCTTTGCATGTCTTTCTTTTAGAAAAGACTTATAAATTTACATATTAATTTTAAAATCAACGTAACATGAGAAACAGGAACATGTACAGTTTGTATGCTCACTGTGGCAGACCTCGATGGTTATTGGTAGCAGTGGCATTGATAGCCTCTTCAGCTTCTCCTTGGGGAGTTTGTCAGGCAAAAGCATCGATAGAAGTAGTTCAACAACAAATGAAATCAGTAACAGGTACCGTTATAGATGCACAAGGTGAACCTGTTATTGGAGCCAGTATATTGGTGAAAGGAACTACCAATGGAGTAATTACAGATATTGACGGCAAGTTTGTGCTAAGCAATGTACCGGACAATGCTGTAATTCAAGTGAGTTTTGTAGGATATAAGACTCAGGAGATTAATGTGGATGGACAAACTTCTCTTAGAATTACATTAGCAGAAGACAGTCAACTACTTAACGAAGTTGTAGTAGTGGGGTATGGAACAATGCGTAAGAAAGACCTTACAGGTAGTGTTATACAAATTCGTCCGGGTGAAACTGCCATGGAAGCTCCCAAAAGTGTACAAGATGTGTTACGAGGTACAGCCGGTTTGAATATCGGTCTGAGTACTTCTGCCAAAGGAGGAGGAGATATTGAGGTACGTGGTGAGCGTTCCGTATCCGACGTATCCACCCACAGTCCGTTACTCATTCTGGACGGAATGCCTTTTTATGGAGAACTATCGGAAATCAACCCGAACGACATTGGACAAATCGATGTACTGAAAGATGCTTCGGCGGCAGCTGTTTATGGTGCCAAAGCTGCTAACGGTGTGATTATCATTACCACTAAAAAGGGAGTACAAGGCAAACCGACGGTCAATTTCCGTGCCAATATCGGTTTCGACACACGTGCCAGCTATCAAAAATATTATGATGCTGATGGTTACATGCAGTTCCGTGAAGACTGGTATAAGGCAGAGACTTATGGCGTCAATCCTTCTACTGGACGTTATGAAGCCTATCAGCAACGTGATGCTTCTGGCAATTTGGTTGTCCCCAATGGGTACTATGATCGTCCGGATCGGTTACCCGCCGGAGTATCATTGGATGATTGGCGTTCGAACGGTTCTTTGCAACTGACGGATGGCGAAACAGATGCAGGGTTGTATGCCCGTCGTTTGAATTTAGCTGGTGTCTTACTGGACAATTATTTGGCTGGACGCACATTCGATTGGTATGATAATTGCTTCCGCACAGGCTTGAATCAAGATTATAGCGTAAGTGTAAGTGGAGCCAGTGACCGTGTCAACTATTATTTGTCTATTGGTTATACGGATAATGAGAGTGCCATCAAGGGAGATGAATATTCAGCCGTTCGCGCCAATATGAAACTGAGCGGGAAAATAAACAAATGGTTGGAGATTGGGGCTAATGTCAATTTTCAAGACCGAAGGGAAGATGGATACACACAAAACTTGGAAACAATTCTACGTAACGCTCCCTATGCCGACTACCGCGACACGGAAGGCAATCTGGTTGTACACCCTATGGGAACAGTCAACCCGACCGTACCGGGTGAGAATTTCGACTTCGATAATCAATATCGAGACCGAGAAAAGGGGTATACTGTATTAAATAGTATTCTAACAGCTAAAGTAACATTACCGTTTAATATCACTTATTCATTCAACGCTTCTCCCCGTTATCAGTTCTACTATTTACGACAATTCCAGTCTTCTGAACGTCCGGGTTGGTTACCAGTTAGCGTAGGTGCCGACCGTGAACAACGAAAAAACTTTGATTGGTCACTTAATAATACCATTAATTGGGACTATACATTTGCAGAAAAACATCACGTAAATGTCACCCTCGTGCAAGAAGCTGAAGAATTCCGCAGTTGGCAAGATAAAATCGTAGCACGTAATATTTTGCCTAGTGATATTTTAGGCTTTCACAATACAAGCAGTGCCGGTAAGGATGAAAGTTCTTTTAGCAGTTCTGATTCCCATCAGACAGCAACCGGTTTGATGGCTCGCGCCTTCTATTCCTATGATGACCGTTATATGATGACTGCTACAATCCGCCGTGATGGTTATTCAGCTTTTGGAGCCAGCAAACCTTACGCTACATTCCCATCTTTTGGCGTTAGTTGGTCGTTTAGTAATGAAAAATTCTTCCGTTGGAAACCGATGAGTATGGGTAAATTGCGTCTATCATGGGGACAAAACGGTAACCGCTCGTTGAAAGACCCGTATATCTCGTTAGCCAATCTTTCAGGAGGAGGTATGTACGGTTATCTAAATACTTCCGGTGCATTAGAAGATATTCAGTATTTGGTAGTAGACCGTTTAGCGAATCCAAACCTAAGTTGGGAAAAAAGCGAAGCCATCAATGTCGGTCTGGATTTTGGTTTCTTGGATAATCGAATCACGGGTACCATTGAAGGATATGTAGTCGATACACGTAATATGATTATGCCTAAACAATTGCCAGTCATTAGCGGTTTTAAAGAAATAGCTACCAACTTGGGACAAGTACGTAACAGTGGCCTTGAAATTAGCATTTCATCACAAAACATTCGTAAAGAAAATTTTGAATGGAATACAGATTTGACTTTCTCATGGAACAAAAATGTAGTGAAGCATTTATACTACGAATATGAAGACGTTCTGGATGAAAACGGAAATGTGATTGGCCAGAAAGAGCGGGATGAATATGGTAAATGGTTTATTGGACGAGACATCAACACCATTTGGAATTATAAAGTAAGGTTCATCCGACATTTCGCGTGATAGTTTATTAAAGAAGAAAACCGCTGCACAAATTGTATATTTGAATAAGCAC
>CALUOT010000042.1 GCA_944322355.1 uncultured Bacteroides sp.
CACCACGGTTACGCGGACGACGTCCCATCCAACGAGTACGTCCAGCCTTACCAGAGCTTTCCAAACCATGATCCGAGTTACCTACACTACCAATAGTGGCCTTACACGTACTAAGAATCTGACGAACCTCACCCGAAGGCAGCTTGATAACACAGTATTTTCCTTCTCTTGAGGTTAATTGAGCAAAATTTCCAGCAGAACGTACCAACGCTGCACCTTGTCCAGGACGTAATTCAATATTATGAATCACTGTACCTACAGGAATATTCTGAAGAGGAAGTGCATTTCCGACTTCAGGGGCTGCGTTTTCACCTGACATCAAAGTCGCACCAACTTGCAATCCATTGGGAGCAATGATATATCTCTTTTCACCATCTGCATAATACAACAATGCAATACGAGCCGAACGATTCGGATCGTACTCTATCGTCTTAACCACAGCTGGTACACCATCTTTATTTCTCTTGAAATCAACGATACGAATAACCTTCTTATGGCCACCACCAATATAGCGCATGGTCATCTTACCTTCATTGTTACGACCACCTGAAGATTTCTTTCCAAATACAAGAGACTTTTCTGGTACCCGCGCAGTGATTTCTTCAAAGGTACCAATAATTTTATGTCTTTGCCCCGGTGTTGTGGGCTTAAATTTACGTACTGCCATTTATATCAAATATTACTATAAAAATCAATAGTATCACCTTCTTTTAACGTAACAATTGCTTTCTTATATGCATTAGTACGTCCATCAATCAGACCAGCTTTTGTATATCTCCGCTTGCTTTTACCAGCATATCTGATTGTATTGACATCTACGACTGTTACATTATAAAGTGTCTCAACTTCTTTCTTTATTTCCAACTTATTAGCATCAGGACGCACAACAAAACCAAAACGGTTATTCTGTTTATCCGTAATTGCAGTCATCTTCTCTGTTACCAACGGTTTAATAATGATCCCCATTTACGCCTCCTTTTTTGTATCTAAGATATTATCAACAGCAGAAAGAGATTTTTCTGTGAAGACAACAACACCCGCATCCAATACTCTGTAAGTATTTAACCCTGAGATAGTCTGCACATTTGCAGCTTTCAGATTACGAGCCGACAAATATACATTTTTATTCGCTTCTGGTAAAATCAGAAGCAACTTCTTGTCAGATATATTAAGATTTTTTAATACATCTATAAAATTCTTTGTTTTGGGAGCCTCAAAACTAAAGTCTTCAACTACAACAATGGCATTATTTTGAGCCTTATAAGACAAAGCCGATTTCCGAGCCAAAGCCTTTACTTTCTTATTTAATTTAAAATAATAATCACGAGGACGAGGACCAAAAACTCGTCCACCTCCTACCAAAACCGGAGAATTCACATCACCACGACGAGCACCTCCGCCACCTTTCTGGCGACCAAGTTTACGAGTAGATCCGCTAATTTCACTTCTTTCCTTAGACTTGTGAGTACCTTGACGCTGATTAGCCATATACTGTTTTACATCCAAATAAATGGCATGGTCGTTTGGCTCAATTCCAAAGATAGAAGCGTTTAACACGACCTTTCTTCCAGTGTCTTCACCTTTAATGTTGTATACACTAACTTCCATTATTTTTCTATTAATACGATTGAACCCTTACATCCCGGAATAGATCCCTTTACCAAAAGGAGATTATGTTCCGCAATTACTTTTAACACTTGCAGATTTTGAATAGTAACTCTATTACCACCCATCTGTCCACCCATACGCATTCCTTTGAATACTTTAGCAGGATATGAACAAGCACCTATAGAACCCGGTTTACGAGCACGGTTATGTTGACCATGAGTAGACTGACCTACACCACCAAAACCATGTCTTTTCACAACTCCTTGAAAACCTTTACCTTTAGATGTACCAACCACATCTACAAAAACTGCGTCTTCAAATAAATCTACAGTTACGGCATCACCCAGATTTAACTCTTTCTCAAATTCCTTGAACTCAGCCAAGTGTTTCTTGGGAGTTACTCCAGCTTTCTTAAAATGTCCCATCAACGGCTTCGTAGTACGCTTTTCCTTCTTATCCAAAAAGCCCAACTGAATAGCCGCATAACCATCTTTTTCGACAGTTTTTACTTGAGTAACAACACAAGGACCTGCTTCGATAACAGTGCATGGCACATTTTTACCCTCGGCACTGAATACGGATGTCATTCCGATTTTTCTTCCTAATAATCCTGGCATTTCACTATAATTTTAATTACACCTTAATTTCCACTTCGACACCACTCGGTAATTCCAATTTCATCAAAGCATCAACAGTTTTAGCCGTTGAGCTATAAATATCAATCAGTCTCTTATACGAAGAAAGTTCAAATTGCTCACGAGACTTCTTGTTCACAAAAGTTGAACGATTAACAGTAAAAATACGCTTATGCGTAGGAAGAGGAATAGGGCCACTAACAATAGCACCTGTTGTCTTCACTGTTCTTACAATCTTCTCAGCTGACTTATCAACCAAGTTGTGGTCGTAAGATTTCAATTTAATTCTAATTTTCTGACTCATTCGTTAATTCTAATTATTAATATAACTATTATCATATAAAAGCTTTGCAGATTAAGAGTCATTCGCTAATCTGCAAGCTTTAAACTATTTAAAGTAAATCTGTACGTCCCTTCACTTCCTCCAGCACAGTTTTCGCGATAGAAGTTGAAACCTGAGCATGATGATCATAAGTCATCGAAGAGGTAGCACGTCCTGAAGTAATCGTACGCAAAGCCGTTACATAACCAAACATTTCGGCCAGCGGAACCATAGCCTTCACAATGCGAGCACCTGAACGGCTAGACTCCATACCTTCTACCTGACCACGACGCTTATTCAAGTCGCCGATGACATCACCCATATTTTCTTCAGGAGTTACAACTTCCAGTTTCATAATAGGCTCCATCAAAACAGGACCGGCCTTCGCACATGCATTTTTATAAGCTTGAATGGCACAAATTTCGAAAGACAACTGGTCAGAGTCAACCGGATGGAAAGAACCATCTAATAGAGTCACTTTCAACGAATCCATCGGGAAACCTGCCAAGACTCCATTTTTCATAGCAGTCTGGAAACCCTTCTGTACGGATGGAATAAATTCTTTCGGAATATTACCACCTGTAACTTCGTTAATAAATTGCAATCCACCTTCTTTGAAATCTTCGTCTATCGGACCTACGTTCACGATAATATCAGCGAATTTACCACGTCCACCCGACTGTTTCTTATAAACCTCACGCAAGTTAACTGTCTTGGTAATTGCTTCTTTATAATTAACCTGAGGTTTACCTTGATTACATTCAACCTTAAATTCACGTTTCAAACGGTCAATAATAATATCCAAGTGGAGTTCACCCATACCTGAAATTACGGTTTGACCGGTCTGCTCATCAGTACGAACTGTAAATGTCGGATCTTCTTCTGCAAGCTTAGCCAGACCATTCGACAATTTATCCATATCTTTCTGGGTCTTAGGCTCTACTGCAATACCGATAACCGGTTCCGGGAAGTCCATTGATTCCAATACAATCGGAGCAGTTTCATCACAAAGAGTATCACCTGTACGTATATCCTTAAAACCAACACCGGCTCCAATATCTCCCGCAGAAATCACCTCTACAGGATTTTGCTTATTAGAATGCATCTGGAACAAACGAGAAACACGCTCCTTCTTACCAGAACGGCTGTTATAAATATAGGAACCAGCCTCTACCTTACCCGAATAAACACGGAAGAAAGTTAACCGTCCTACATACGGGTCTGTGGCAATCTTAAATGCCAAAGCCGAAGTCTTCTCATCCTCATCCGGCTTACGATCTTCTTCAGCCCCTGTATTCGGATTGGTTCCAACGATATTGGGAGTATCCAACGGAGAAGGCAAAAATGCACATACATAATCAAGCAACGTTTGTACACCTTTATTCTTGAAAGAAGAGCCACACAACATCGGCACAATATCCATCTTCAACGTACCGGCACGCAATGCACGAAGAATTTCTTCTTCCGTAATGGTAGAAGGATCATCAAAGAACTTCTCCATCAATGCATCGTCAAACTCGGCTACGGTTTCCAGCATTTTACCACGCCATTCTTCAGCCTCAGCCAAAAGATTGGAAGGAATCTCTTCCACATCGTAATCTGCTCCCATTGTCTCATCATGCCACAAGATGGCTTTCATCTTGATCAAGTCAACCACTCCTTTGAAATTTTCTTCAGCACCAATAGGAATTACAACAGGACATGGATTAGCGCCCAAAATCTCCTTCATCTGGCGAACAACCTCAAAGAAGTCTGCACCAGAGCGATCCATCTTGTTCACATAACCGATACGCGGAACATTATACTTATCTGCCTGACGCCATACGGTCTCCGACTGAGGTTCAACGCCACCCACTGCACAGTAAGTAGCAACAGCACCATCCAGCACACGCAGTGAGCGTTCTACTTCAGCAGTAAAGTCCACGTGCCCCGGAGTATCAATCAGATTAATCTTATATTTATCTCCCGCATAGTTCCAATAAGTAGTGGTAGCAGCAGACGTAATTGTAATACCACGTTCTTGTTCCTGCTCCATCCAGTCCATAGTAGCGGCACCATCATGCACCTCACCAATCTTATGAGTCAGACCAGTATAAAACAAGATACGTTCAGAAGTAGTCGTTTTACCAGCATCAATATGAGCCATGATACCGATATTGCGAGTCAAATGTAAATCTCGTTTTGCCATTTTCTAAAATCTTTTGCTTTTAATATCAACGTAATAAAAATTAGAAACGGAAATGAGCAAATGCACGGTTGGCTTCTGCCATTCTATGCATATCTTCCTTACGCTTAAAAGCCCCTCCTTGCTCATTGTAAGCATCCATAATCTCAGCAGCCAATTTATCTGCCATTGACTTACCACCACGCTTACGAGCAAAAATAATCAGATTCTTCATCGAAATAGATTCCTTCCGATCCGGGCGTATTTCTGTAGGAACTTGGAAAGTAGCACCACCTACTCGGCGTGACTTCACTTCTACCTGCGGAGTGACATTATCCAATGCTTTCTTCCAGATTTCGAGCGCAGACTTCTCCTCATTCTGCATTTTGTTCTTCACTGTATCCAAAGCTGCATAAAAGATTTCATACGAAGTATTCTTCTTTCCATCGTACATCAAATGATTGACAAACTTGGACACTTTTACATCATTAAAAACGGGATCCGGCAGGATAACGCGTTTTTTTGGTTTTGCTTTTCTCATCTTTTTAAATGAATCATGTTTTCGTCCTTGGCTGTTTACTTCTGTCATCTTCAATTCTTCCTCCGAAGAATTTACTCAACCTTTAGCATCTCCAAGCAAACTAAAAACGTAAATTATTACTTCAAATTAATTAAGCCGCATTATTTTTTCTTAGCGGGAGCAGCTTGTCCCGGTTTAGGGCGTTTAGCACCATACTTCGAACGTCTCTGAGTACGACCACCCACACCGGCGGTATCCAACGTACCACGAACGATGTGATAGCGAACACCCGGAAGATCCTTCACACGACCACCGCGAACCAACACGATTGAGTGTTCCTGCAAATTATGACCTTCACCCGGTATATAGGAATTCACTTCCTTACCATTGGTCAAACGTACACGAGCGACCTTACGCATCGCTGAATTCGGCTTTTTCGGAGTGGTTGTGTACACTCTCACGCAAACGCCACGTCGTTGAGGGCATGAGTCCAAAGCGGGAGACTTACTTTTCTCCACTAAAACTTGACGCCCTTTTCTTACTAATTGCTGAATTGTAGGCATTTTAATTGTTTTAAGTTGTTATATTATTGTATTAATTTTCTAAACCGTACACTTTTTCGGGCTGCAAAGATACGAATAAGTTTTAAATTATCAATGCCTTACCATATTTTTTTTGATTTTCAACCAATTAAAGGCAAATATCAGGCCTCACCCTGCATATCAGTCAAGGGTGGAAAAGGAATTTCTCCAGGCATACGAATTGCCCCAAATGACCGTTCGAACTTATCTATATTCTCTTGAAGAGCACGCAAGAAACGTTTAGCATGTTCCGGTGCCATAACGACGCGAGACTGGACACCCGCTTTCGACATCCCCGGCAATACACAAACAAAGTCGACAATAAATTCAGAACTAGAATGAGTAATAATAGCTAAATTAGCATACGTGCCACGAGCAATGTCTTCTTTCAGCTCAATCTGAAGCTGACCACTGTTAGAATTTTCCATACGATTTATCTTTTATATTTTATATGAGATACAAAATTAGATAAAATCCTTCAAATTCCACTCTAGCAGCATAAAAAACGAAGCTGTAAGAACGATATGAATGCCTCTCAACAGGCAAGCTCACACATTATAAATCAACATCCAATTCAATCCCGAAAATATTCTTCGATTGTTCCGATTCATACTGACGGCAATAAAATAGATCCAACGACACGCTTTTTGACAAGTCGATATTAAGTCCCGGTCGATAACGTACTCGTGCCAACTGAAAAAATGCAGCATCCCCAATAGGCTGATAAAACTCGACTGAAAAATAAGGCTGAATTTTCCACCGCTCCGGAGCATAATCAAGTTTCAAGCGAGAACGCAATCTTGTCTCCAAATCCCCCTCAGAAAAGGTTTGCTGTATGCGTTCACGTAAAGAGAATTTCCACGGCTTAACTTTCACACTTGCTTGTGCACCCAATTTATAGCGATGTCGAAATTTCCAAACGCCTTTTTCTCTATTCCTATAATGAATTTCGTAAGAACTTTCCAATTGCAAAAAAGGCCAAGCCTGATAATTAACTCCCAAATTCAATCCGACACGGTCAGCTTCCCGCACATTATCCTTGGAACGGAATTCCAAATCAGCAATTAATTCCCAATCTTCAGCAAATTCATAATTGGTTTTAACTTTCGTCCATGTACAAAAATCCGCGTTCTGGGCGTGTACCCAACTTAGGCACATACTTCCCAGTAATAATAATATGACACGATATTTCATGATAAAGATAAAGTAAATAAATAAAAAAGAATTGCAGATTCCGATTTAGCATCAGAACCCACAATTCTGAGTGAAAAACAGAAAAGAGATTAAAAAGAGATCAATTTGTTTCCGCAGATTTCACATTCCAGACCAACAACGCACAAAGCACCGATAATAATGCAGCACCAATCCAGAACCAATTAATAGCCGTAAAGTCATAAACCTCACAACCATTGACAACCGTTTTATTCCCTTCGATCAATATACCACTCATCACATCTTGTATACCTGCACCCACATAACTGGCGATTCCGACTACACCCAATGCAGCTCCCGAAGCATTACGTGGAGCAATATCTACCGCCATCAGACCACCCAAGAAGCAAAGCAATACACCGATACTAAGCCCAAACAGAATCATAGCCAACACATCCAACCAATAATGAGTACCCGGTACCAGCAAAAACAGACACAATGCACAAGTATTTAACAAGCCGAATATCAAAGCTGGAGCATTTCGCCTGCCTTTAAACAATCGATCGGAAATTATCCCTGACAATACCGTACCTACAATACCGCAAACCGAACTAATCGAAATAATAAAACTGGCATCAAGCGTACTGTACCCTTTTTGAGCTTCCAGATAAAATACACCCCAACTGTTTACTGCATAGCGACTGATATACATAAACGCACTCGACAATGCCAATATCCAGATGGCGGGCATTAACAACACTTGTTTCTGAGCTTTATTGTAGTCGGCTGTCTCTGATTCTGTCCGGACTTTCTTTTCTTTAGGTTGGTTTACAGGAGGAAGGCCCTTACTCTGTGGCGTATCATGGAAGAAATTCCACACAATCAATACTCCCAATAAACCGACCAGTCCGGCCCCCCAGAAGCCATACCGCCATCCGAATGCACTTACGATAGAAGCCACTATAATAAAAGTTAATGCCTCTCCAATGTTATGACTGGCAGACCAAAAACCATAAAATGAACCCCGCTCTTTGTCATTAAACCAACGAGATAACCCAACAACACACGAAGCCGCTCCCATTGACTGAAACCATCCGCTAAGTCCCCAAAGTACGGCAAATAGAATAAACGAATTCGTAAAACCCAAGCAAAGATTTACCACAGCTGTAACCAACAGGCCTGTACTCATAAAGCGTTTAATGTTGCTACGATCAGCCAGGAAACCATTAGTAAATTTTCCAATTGCATAGGTAAAGAAAAGCACCGAACCAATAATACCTAACTCCGTCTCCGAAAAAATGCCTTCTTCTACAATAGGCTTTTTTACCACATTCAGACTCAACCGACAAACATAATACATGCCATACCCCAAGGTCGCTGAAAGAAAGGTTGACCATTTTAGGTATTTCAACCTTTTCTCTGCTTCGGGAGTCCATTCTTCACTACAAGGTTTCGGTTTCGAAACCTTGTAGAAATTTATAATTTGCCTGAACATGCATTTTCCTCCTACTTATGTAACTTCTGTTCTTCCAAGTACTCAATCAACGCTTCCGGACGATCTGTCTGAATCAACTTAGCCCCTTGATTAACAATCCATCCCCAACTTTCATCAGATTCATCCATCTCAATCGCACGATCATCGTCATGTCCTCCACACAGTTCAGGCCACAAAGAATTAATAAAAATCTTTGCTCCACTATCCTTCACCTTCTTAATCAGACGGAGTACTTCCGGTGAATCATTGTCAAATACAAGTTCAAAAGCTCTTGGTTTCATATTTTGTATATACCCATTGATTACCGTTTCCGCATCCTCTTTACAAAGATTGACTACCGGCATGAAAAACATCTTGTCTAAAACTTCCCCATTTTCGGCTTTCACTTTCTCATACGGATGATCCGACTTCATGATACATTGATTCACCGTTCCGGTTTGTACCAATACGGCATACGCATCCTTAAAATAATCATATCCCTTGTCTATATTTACCATCATCTTTCCTTTGCAAAGCTGCATCACTTCCTCAAAAGTCGGAATTTTATGACGCGTTTTATGACCATTCCCACTACGCAATGAAAATTTCCGCAATTCTTCCAGCGTATAATCTTCCGGTCTTCCTTTCCCCGTTGTAGTGCGATTAATGGTCTTATCATGCATTAACACCAAATGTCCATCTTTCGTTTTCTTCAAATCTATCTCAACCATATCCACCCCCATATCAATGCAGTTTTGGATAGCTTGCAAAGAGTTCTCGGGAGCATTGCGCCAATCGGCACGATGAGACACGACCAAGATTCCATCCGATTGCAAACACTCGGAAACAGACACACACTTTTGTTCAGCAGGATCATTCTCTGCTTTCAGCTTGTCAGGGAACCAAAACAGCAGACAAGCCCATATAATCAAATAATATCTCATAGTGAAAAATCCTTTTAACGACGACCATTTCTTAAACTATTACCACAACGCATAGCCCAGCCTTCCATCGCACCGGTAGCATTCGTTCTAAAAGCACACAATCTTCCCGGCTCTTGATTAGTTTCGACATTCACACAAATATAAATAGTACCATCATCCCCTATGGCCGGAGAAGAATAGATTTCATTCCCTAGTTTCATTTCTTTATAAGCCTGTTTTCCTTCTTCATTCAATACATAGAAATAACCGGCTCCATCACCGAAACAGATATTACCATTATCAGCAACAGCTGGTGTACAACGAATGCGCCCTTGAGTTCTAAACGACCATACTACATCACCATTTGCTTGGCTATGACAAGTCAATACCCCATCGCTATCACCTACATAAAGATGACCATTCACATCAAGCGCAATACCGGAGTTATCATACTTTGCCACACTGGGTGATTGCCATTTCACACTACCATCTGCATTAACCGCCATGACTATACCGCCATCGCTTGTATTGCCACACAGATAAATTGTGCCATCTTCGCCCAATGCAGGTGCAGCCGTACAAGATGTTCCATATTCGAATTCCCACAACTTAGAACCATCGACTTTATCCAAAGCGTACATCTTCCCATTATTGACACAAACATACACAGCTTCACTACCGATAACAGGTGGAGCCTGAATATCTCCTCCACAATCGACGCCCCATATTTCACTCAATGTCAGAGCAGAAAAAGCCGTTAATTTCTGATTATCACCACCATAATATACAGTACCATCCGCATCTACTGCCGGAGAAGTGTATTTCACATTATCTGATGTATTATAACTTGCCAAGATTGTAGAAGACGCAGCATTAAACGCATACAAATTATCATCATAACTGCCTATGTAGAATGTACCGTCATCAGCTACCGCAGGCGTACTCCTGACAACATCACCCGCTTTATACGTCCATTGCTCTTCTCCGCTACTATTCAGTACGGCTATGTTATAGTCACCTCGGCTGCTGTTCGCATCGCATCCAAAAAGGATATTCCCATCCGGGTCGATGGCAGGAGAAGCATCCTGAAATCCGGTGGTCGTCGTATATTCCCAAAGTAATTCAGGCTCTTCATCGGACAAGGATTTCTCTTTAACGATAATGGTCTTACTGAAGTCGTTGGCATTCACCTGTCCTTCATTGTCCCACACGGTCAGCACGACCACAAAGTCACCCGATTCGCTGTAAGAGATACTTGGGTTGGGTTCGTCCGAAGTCGTTCCGTTGCCAAAGTCCCATTGCCACTGACTGATCTCCCCATCTTGGTCAAAGGACAAATCGGTGAATGAAACACTTTGTTCTACTTCAACACTGGTTGCCGTTGCCTTGAATGCGGCTACCGGCTTTATGTTCACTTTATCTTCATCCTGGCAGGCCATTATGCCGATCAGCATCAATGCCACCCCTATTATCTTTTTTTTCATAAACGCTCAATCTTAAATAATGAATATGATTTCTTCATCTGCAATCTACTTTTATTCATCCCAATAGGGGTTTTGCTCCAAATTTTCATTCAACAGTAAATCGCCTAAAGGAATCGGATACAGGTAATCGCGTTCTTCGCGGAACATTTTGGTGTTATCCATGAAAGCTACCAGATAGCCATGGTCGCCTTCGGTCAATTGGATAGTGCCGCCTATCTCCAAGATTTGCGAAGCTGTAGTAGTCGGAGCTGTACCTGTATAGAGCAATACGTCGGGTGAACCGTCGCCGTCTAAGTCAAATTCGCCTAATGACGGGAAGTACATACCTGTAAAGTGAGGCTCCAACAGCATGCCCGCTTTCCATCTCACCAAGTCATCCCAACGGAAACCTTCCATAGCTAGTTCTATCCGGCGTTCGCGGCGTATTTCCAGGATGACTCCTTGGTTACTGCCCGTCACGTTAGGATAGGTAGCAGCCATCACGGCATCCGGTGACGCATTGGCGGTAGCCATGTCTAGGTTGGGCATACTGACTCTGCTGCGTATCAGTTTGATGGTATTGTCAATGTCGTCTTGGGTCAGGATGCCCAGTTCCGCTTTGGCTTCAGCATAGTTCAGCAAAACTTCCGCATAACGGATAAACGCAACGTCCTGATAAGAAGCTCCATCTCCATCCTGTGTTTCATCAGACAAGAATTTACACAATTGATAGCCGGTCATGGTGGCTGCAAAATCGGGGAGTAAAGTAGCTGTACCGTTTATACGCTGATAATCTAAAGAACGTATGGTTTGGGCAAGACGCCTGTCGCGACTTTGCATTTCCTCGTAAAATTCCATCGTAGCATAACCATCTTTACTTGTAAATGGTGTACCATTCAATTGTAAATAGGAGTTAACAAAATCTTTGGTCAGACCGATGTCACGTTGAGTACGGGATGTCAGATAATAGTTAACATTGTGCATCTGGTTTAATGTTAATGAATAACGACGCCCCAAAATAACCTCATCCTCTTTCAATGTTGATGCAAACAGGTCACGATAGTCAATATCCGGATTCCCTGTGCTATACAAGGTATATCCTGATTCGTCCATGACTCTGCCGGCCGCTTCGTAGGCTCTTTGCAGCAATGTATCGCTACCTTGTATACCCAATTCTGTATGATATTTGCGGTATGTCCCTTCATACAAGCATACTCTGGAGAGTAGTGACAAGGCCGTCCAGCGGGTGATCTGATCGGAAGCACGTTCTGTCCCCAGTTTATCAACAGCTATATCCAAGTCTTGAATGATTTTGCTAACTACGTATTCCCGGCTGTCCCGTGCTTTGTACAACAAGTCTTCATCATCCGTTTGAATGACCGTCTCATACCAAGGCACATCCCCAAAACGCTTCACTTTATCAAAATAGAACCAAGCACGAAAGAACCGGGCTACACCTTCATATTTATCCCGTCCTGCTTCATCAGTACAACGTTGGTAATTGTCAAAGAAGAAATTAATATCACGCAAATCATCCCAATCCCATCCGCCGCTTCCTGTTTCCGACGGAACAATCCGCTCATGACTGCGCTGCTCTTCCGGTATACTGGAATATAATACATTGTCAGTCTTCAAGTCTTCATCAATGACATTCCTGATAGAAGGAAGTTGTTCATAGAATCCATTAGTATAAAGCCGCAAGTCATCGGCTGTTTTAAACGAATTTTCCGGAGAGATTTCTGAAATAGGGTAACGGTCCAGGAACGAATCGTTACACGATATCATCAGCAAGCTTCCCGCGAAAATAGAAATCAATTGAATGGCAATATGTTTATTTTTCATAATCAGTAATTTATTAAAATTTAATATCAAAACCAAAAGCAAACGTCTTACTGAAAGGATAAGCATTCCCATTACCCAACTGTTCCGGATCGATGGTATGATCAGGATTATGTTTGTACAACGGTGAGAAAGTAAGTATGTTTTCGCCGGACACATACATGCGTATGCTTCTTATGAACTTAAGTTTCTGACAGACCCGTTCAGGTAATGTGTAACCGAGCGTAATGTTTTTCAGACGCACATAAGCCACGTTCTGAAGATATTTATCCGATTGTACTCTCAATTGCGAACCTACATATTTACCCCCTTCATTGGCTGCATATACGGCCAGACGCGGGAAATAGGCATCTGGATTATCCGGTGTCCAGCACATTGATTCAATGCTTTCCGGATAAAAATTCAGATATTGTCTGGTAAACGGCCCCCAAAAATATCCATTGTCATCACCAGGCCACCAATCTTGTTTCAACACGCCCTGGAAAAAGGCCGAAAAATCGATTCCTCTGTAATTGAATCCCAAATTCACTCCCAACGTATATCTGGGCGTCGTATTACCAATTCGACGCAAATCTCCATGATCGTTCAAGGTTTGGTCTCCAGGAGAAATTTCACCATTACCATCGATATCTTTGAATTTTAAATCACCGGCAATCGGATGATTAACCAGATAATAGTTACGTATACGCTGATTCACCTGTAATTGGTCGGCATGGGTCAGATATTCATCGTCTGTCTGGAAAAATCCCTCAATGGTATATCCCCAAACTTCACCCAATTCCTTTCCCACATAGTAGTCGTCGATATTCCCGCTCGGATTATCAAATCGGGTAATAACTGTCTTATTGTCTGCCAAATTAACGCCAATACTATATTCAAAAGGTTCGTTCCACAGCATAAACTGATCTTGCCAATTGACAGAAAGTTCAAAACCACGAGTACGCAAGTCTGCTGCATTTTCTTCCGGCTCATCCGTACCAAACACCGCCGGCAATTCCTTACCTTGCGTCAACATGTTGCGCGTATCACGTTGATACCAGTCGAATGAGGCCGACAGGCGGTTGCCGAAGAAATTCAAGTCAATACCGGCATTAACAGTCTGGGACTTCTCCCACGTAAAATTGGAAGAAATGGCATCCGGAGTAGTCAAGTAATTCTGATAAGCCCCATTTACAATATAATTTCCCTGGCTTACCCTCATTTTGGCAATATAGTCATACTCACCCACGTTCTGATTACCTAATGTACCAAACGAAAGACGTAATTTCAAATTATCGAACCACGAACGCAAAGGTTGAAAGAATTTCTCTTCACTCATACGCCATGCCACTGACCCTGAAGGAAATACTCCTAAACGATCATTGTGAGGGAACTTAGATGACAAGTCAAAACGGCCGTTGAACTCTACTAAGTATTTTCCTTTATAATCATAATTAAACCGGTAGAAAGCAGCACGAATGGCCCACTCCGCTTTCGCTCCTAACAAGTCGATATTATCACCCGTCGCCAAATTGAAAGAACCCAAGTCTTCTGAAATAGGACCACTACGCATGGCGACCGTACGTTCCCAGTGCCTCCATTCTTGATTGAATCCCACCATAGCTTTCAAGTTATGCCGGTCATTGAAGGTATGATTATAGGTAGCAAATGCATTGATAGCCTGATACAGAGAATGCCAATGACGTTCCTTATACAGTTCCGTATTCGGTTTATAATCCGTAATTCCTTCCCCTTCGGGCTGATTGGTATGAGGAGTCGATACCCGTAACTGACGTGAAAAAGGACTTTCCTTCCGGAACGTATAGTCAGCATTAAGATCCAATCCTTCGATGGGCGTGTATTGCAGGCTGAACGTATTCATCAGGTCGTACTCTGAGTCTGTACCATGGCTTTTCCCATAAGTCAAATCTGCAAAAGTACCATCCGCGATATCACGTCCCGGAGAATACGGGCTGTTGATCATAATGGTTCCGTCCGGATTGCGAGGAAGGTACAACGGAGAAGCGTGATAAGTATACTTACGCCAGTCTTCATCATTGTTATTCCCGCTCATATCACGGGCATTAGTGACCGGATAATTGTAGTCGCTCATGTAGAGATTGGTCGAATTGGTAAAACGTAAATTATCCAATATTTGAAAATCCACTTTCGAACGGATGGTGTAGTTGGTCATCTTATCCGGATTGATGCGGTAGATGCCTTCACGAGTGTAGAAACGTCCGGACAGGTAATAACGGACGCGGTCGGAACCGCCAGATATGTTCAGGTTATGTTCCATGGAAGGCTGGTTGCTGCGGAAGATATAATTCCACCAGTCTGTGTTGCCATAGTGGACGTAACGTTCTACTCCGTCTATCGTTTTGATCAGTACACTGGGTAGGGAAGGATCTTGTTTGCGTGCTTCCATATAAGCATAATCTTCTTCCGTATACCCCAGATAAGTACTGGTATTCTCCAACAGGCTTAATTTGTCGCTCAAACGTGCCCATTCCAATCCATCCGTAATGAAATTGTCCGTATTAATAGTGGGATTACTCCAGGCAAAATGATTGGAGTAATTCACTTGCACCTTACCTTTCTCCGGATTCTTTGTGGTTACCAACACCACTCCGAAAGCAGCCCGAGCCCCATAGATAGCAGCTGATGAAGCATCTTTCAACACTGTTACGGAGGCAATGTCTTTCGGATTGATGTAGTTCATATCTCCTTCTACCCCATCAATCAGTACCAAAGGATCGCCTCCATTAATGGAGCCTTCCCCACGCACGTTAAACGACGCTTTCTTATTAATAGCGCCATCACTGAAAGAAACGTTAAAATTCGGGATAAGCCCTTGCAAGGCCGAACCGGTATTCCCACTGATGCGGTGTTCCAATTCTTTCGATGATATCTGGGCTACTGACCCAGAGAGATTCGCTTTCTTGGCCGTACCGTAACCGACTACGACTACTTCTTCTAACATTTCATTGTCTTCGTGCAGTGTGATGGGTGAAGTCCCCACTTTGGAAGCATCCATCTCAATGGTCTTATATCCAATATAGGATATAACCAAAGTCGCATCTTGGGGCACATTACTAATCATAAAGTGCCCATCAAAGTCCGTAATAGTCCCATTCGTCGTTCCCTTTACTACTACACTGGCCCCTATGACGGGAATTCCCTGTGTATCAACCACCGTTCCTTGCAATGCTTTACCTGGGGACTCTGTCTGTGAGATATGACCAACTCCTTCTTGTGCATTGACATGCAGAGGAATAACCCCCAAGATACAGCAAAAGACTACTGAAAAAAATCGTTTCATATTGTTATTTTTTAAATTCGACGCAATGTATAGATTCTTTTTTTTTTACAAAAATAAATAAGTTAAAGAAATGTAATGAAACGATTTTCAGCTCGAAGGAAAACACTCAATAGTCATGATTCATAGTCACGCAACTTCTTTCCTCAAAGAATATAAGTGCGTGGACCATTTAATATATATTCGTGAGCCGATAAACTTATATTCGTGGGCCAATGAATATATAAGAAATTTTGGCAGCTTACTTCTGACTTTTTGGCAGTATTCTTCACGTCCCTGACTACTTATCAGTAACTGAACACTTAGATATTGACCAACATGAATAAATTGGCTGTTTCGAACCTGGCTATGGTTCATCGTGAACCTCAGTGTGGTTCATGATGAACCAGAATTTGTAACAGGCTGGTTCACTTACCAATCCGTACAACAAGGACTTATGAAAACAGATTAATTGTACTGTAACCATCCGAGCGTATACAAAAAAAGCAGTCCAGGATTTCACCCAGACTGCTTTCTTTCAATTATTATCAATTAACTGTATTACCGATATTCTCCACTAGACATTATCATCAACAGTACTGTAATCCAGAACCGTTTTCCGATTGGCCAGCATACGATCATATTCTTCTTTCGAACCTACGATAATTTTTTCAAAATCACGCTGTCCAGTACCTGCAGGAATCAAATGTCCACATATCACATTCTCTTTCATTCCTTCCAAACGATCCACCTTTCCATTGATAGCAGCCTCGTTGAGGACCTTGGTGGTCTCTTGGAAAGAAGCAGCCGACATGAAGCTTGACGTCTGCAAAGCTGCACGAGTAATACCTTGCAGAATCTGAGTCGAAGTGGCAGGTACTGCATCGCGAACTTGCACGAGCTTCATATCACGCCGTTTCAGCATGGAGTTTTCGTCACGAAGTTTACGAGCCGTTACTATCTGTCCGGGTTGCAAGCTCTGTGAATCACCGGCATCTGTCACAACCTTCTTCCCCCAAATGCGGTCATTTTCTTCCATGAAATCTACCTTATCTACAACCTGCTGTTCAAGGAAGCGCGTATCACCCGGTTCATTAATCTCAACTTTACGCATCATCTGACGAACTATAATCTCAAAATGCTTATCATTGATCTTCACACCTTGCAGGCGATACACATCTTGTACTTCGTTAACAATATATTCCTGAACTGCTGTGGGGCCTTTGATTGCCAAGATATCAGCAGGAGTAATAGCTCCATCGGACAACGGCGTACCCGCACGTACATAATCGTTCTCTTGTACAAGAATCTGCTTTGACAGAGGTACCAGATATTTCTTCACTTCGCCACTCTTGGAGGTTACAATAATCTCGCGATTACCGCGTTTCACTTTACCCATTGTAATCTCTCCGTCAATCTCAGATACGACAGCCGGATTAGACGGGTTACGTGCCTCAAACAACTCGGTAACACGCGGCAAACCACCCGTGATATCACCCGCCTTACCTACAGCACGCGGTATCTTCACAATCACCTCACCGGCTTTCACCTTCTGTCCGTCTTCCACTACCACATGTCCGCCCACAGGCAGGTTATAAGTTCGAATCAACTCGCCATCTTCATTCAAGATATGGGCAGTAGGAACTTTCGTTTTGTCCTTCGATTCAATAACGATAATCTCACGCAATCCGGTCGATTCATCCGATTCAACTTTAAAGGTGACATTCTCGATTACATCCTCAAATTCGATCTTACCTGTAGCTTCCGTAATAATAACGGCATTGAAAGGATCCCAACGAGCCACCAATTTACCTTTTTCTACGACCTCACCATCAGCAGCATACAATGTCGAACCATAGGGTACGTTATGAGTAGAAAGTACAATATCGGTATTTACATCCACAAAACGCAACTCTGCCAAACGGCCTACAACTACCCGGGCAGGTTCTCCAGCTTCGTCAATCACGTCTACCGTACGAAGTTCTTCAAACTCCAAACGAGCATTATTCTTAGCCACAATACTTGCATTGGCAGCAATATTGGCAGCCGTACCACCCGCGTGGAACGTACGCAACGTCAACTGTGTTCCCGGCTCTCCAATGGACTGAGCGGCAATAACTCCAACAGCTTCACCCTTCTGTACCATTCGGCTGGTAGCTAAGTTGCGACCATAACACTTCGCGCAAACACCTTTTTTAGATTCACACGTCAATACCGAACGAATCTCAACACTCTCGATAGGTGACTCTTCTATCTTTTGGGCTATTTCTTCTGTAATTTCTTCTCCACCGGCTACTATCAATTCGCCCGTAGTAGGATGCACAATATCATGCACAGACACACGGCCCAAAATACGTTCATACAGCGTTGCGATAGTTTCATCGTTATTCTTCAAAGCCGTACAAACCAACCCGCGAAGTGTACCACAGTCTTCTTCGTTAATAATCACATCGTGCGATACATCCACCAAACGACGTGTCAAATATCCAGCATCAGCTGTTTTCAAAGCCGTATCGGCCAAACCCTTACGGGCACCGTGCGTAGAAATGAAGTATTCCAATACCGACAAACCTTCCTTAAAGTTCGACAAAATCGGATTTTCAATAATTTGACCACCCTCGGCACCTGCCTTCTGCGGTTTAGCCATCAAACCACGCATTCCAGACAACTGACGGATCTGCTCTTTTGAACCACGGGCACCAGAATCCAACATCATATATACAGAGTTAAATCCTTGATCGTCGGCAGAAATAGTCTTCATCAAGATATTGGACAACTCAGAATTTACATGTGTCCAAATATCAATAACCTGATTATAACGTTCATTATTAGTGATAATACCCATGTTATAGTTATTAATCACCTGTTCAACTTCGTCATAACCTCTTTGTACAAGAGCTTCTTTCTCTTCCGGAATAATAATATCACCCAAGTTGAATGACAGTCCGCCTTTGAAGGCCATGTAATATCCTAAATTCTTAATGCCATCCAAAAAGTCCGCGGCTTTGGAAACACCACAAACTTTAATCACATGGCTAATGATATCACGCAAAGACTTCTTGGATATAATTGTATTGATATATCCAGCTTCATCCGGTACCAACTCATTCACAATTACACGTCCAACAGAAGTATCGTGCATCATCTTCTTCACAATATTGCCCTCATCGTCCACATCATTCACGATCACACTAATCGGAGCATGTATATCACATTTTCCTTCATTATAGGCGATTAAGGCCTCTTCCGGGCCATAGAATGTCAGACCTTCTCCTTTGGCACCCTTGCGCAATTTAGTAATATAATAAAGACCTAATACCATATCCTGAGCAGGCACAGTAATAGGAGCTCCATTAGCCGGGTTCAGGATATTATGCGATTGCAACATCAACAACTGTGCTTCAAGCACTGCCTCATTACTCAAAGGCAAGTGAACAGCCATCTGGTCGCCATCGAAGTCCGCATTAAATGCCGTACAAGCCAACGGATGCAGCTGAATAGCCTTTCCTTCAATCATCTTGGGCTGAAAAGCTTGAATACCCAAACGATGCAGTGTAGGAGCACGGTTCAGCAATACCGGATGTCCTTTCATCACATGCTCCAATATATCCCAAATAACAGGTTCTTTGCGGTCAACTATTTTTTTAGCACTCTTCACCGTCTTCACAATACCACGTTCTATCAGTTTTCTAATAATGAAAGGTTTGTAAAGTTCGGCTGCCATTAATTTAGGAATACCGCATTCACCCATCTTTAATTCAGGCCCTACCACGATTACCGAACGGGCAGAATAGTCGACACGCTTACCTAACAGATTCTGACGGAAACGTCCTTGCTTACCTTTCAAACTATCAGAAAGAGATTTCAAGGGTCGGTTAGCATCCGTTTTCACCGCACTCGACTTACGAGAGTTGTCAAACAGCGAATCAACAGCCTCCTGCAGCATTCTTTTCTCATTACGAAGAATAACTTCAGGAGCTTTGATTTCAATTAATCTCTTCAGACGATTATTACGAATAATCACACGACGATAAAGATCATTCAAGTCAGATGTAGCGAAACGGCCACCATCCAAAGGAACCAACGGTCGCAATTCAGGTGGAATAACTGGAATAATACGCATGATCATCCATTCTGGCTTGTTACGTCCACGCGAAGCACGGAAAGACTCCACGACCTGCAACCGTTTTAAAGCTTCATTCTTGCGTTGCTGCGATGCATCATTATTAGCCCGATGACGCAATTCGTAAGACAAAGCATCCAAATCCAAACGAGTCAACAAATCATATATAGCTTCTGCTCCCATCTTAGCAATAAACTTATTGGGATCAGAATCCTCCAAGAATTGATTTTCCTTCGGCAGCTTATCTAATAAATCCAAATAATCGCTTTCTTCAAGCAAATCATATTGAGCAATCTCATCACCCAACACACCCGGCTGAATAACAACATAGCGCTCATAATATATAATCGCATCCAGTTTTTTGGTCGGCAAACCCAATAAATAACCAATTTTATTAGGAAGAGAACGGAAATACCAAATATGTGCAATGGGTACCACCAACTGAATGTGCCCCATTCGTTCACGACGTACTTTTTTCTCCGTCACTTCTACTCCACAACGGTCGCAGACAATGCCTTTATAGCGAATACGCTTATACTTACCACAATGGCATTCATAATCTTTGATAGGACCAAAAATACGTTCACAGAACAATCCATCACGTTCCGGTTTATAGGTGCGATAATTGATGGTTTCAGGCTTTAACACTTCACCACTCGAATTCTCCAGGATTTCTTCAGGTGAAGCCAAACCTATAGAGATTTTCGAGAAATTACTCTTTATCTTGTTATCTTTTCTAAAAGCCATATTTTATTGTTTTGATAATTGACAAATGTTACTCTAAGTTGATACTCAATCCTAAACCTCTCAACTCATGCAGCAATACATTCAAAGATTCAGGAATCCCCGGTGTCGGCATTGGTTCTCCCTTCACAATTGCCTCATAAGCCTTCGAACGTCCTACTACATCATCAGATTTAATCGTCAGGATTTCTTGCAAGATATGAGCAGCACCAAATGCTTCCAATGCCCAAACCTCCATTTCACCAAAACGCTGACCACCAAATTGAGCCTTACCACCTAACGGCTGTTGCGTAATAAGTGAATAGGGACCTATCGAACGAGCATGCATCTTGTCTTCAACCATGTGACCTAACTTCAACATATAAGTTACACCTACAGTTGCTTGCTGTTCGAAAGCTTCACCTGTACCACCATCATATAAGGTTGTCTTACCATAACGGGGTAAACCGGCCTTATCCGTCCATTCATTCAAATCATCCAAAGTAGCACCATCAAAAATCGGAGTAGCGAACTTAACTCCAAGTTTCTTTCCTGCACTACCTAATACGGCCTCAAATATCTGTCCGATATTCATACGAGAAGGCACACCTAACGGATTCAATACAATATCCACAGGAGTTCCATCTGCTAAGAATGGCATATCTTCTTGACGAACCACACGCGAAACAATACCTTTGTTACCATGACGACCCGCCATCTTATCACCCACACCAATCTTACGTTTCTTGGCGATATAAACCTTGGCCATTTGAACAATACCGGCAGGAAGCTCATCGCCTATCGTAATCGCAAACTTTTTGCGCTTCAATTCCGCATCAAGTTCCTTATACTTCTTGATAAAATTCATCACCAATGCACGAATCAATCCGTTCGTATGTTCATCCTTTGTCCATCCACTCAGCTGGATAGCGGTAAAGTCCAAATCACTGAAGTCTGATGCATGGAATTTTGCTCCTTTTGCTATGACATCCGCCCCCATGTAATCTTTCACTCCTTCGGAAGTACAATTTTCCGTCAGTTTCAATAGTTTATTAATTAAAACTTTACGCAAAGCTGCCACTTTTGACTCAAATTCTTCATCAATCTTGGGCAATAACGCTTTATCTGCCATCTTAGAGCTGCGGGTTTTGATAACACGTGAAAACAAACGTTTACCAATAACAACCCCCTTCAACGACGGAGAAGCTTTTAACGAAGCATCTTTAACATCACCAGCCTTATCACCAAAAATAGCACGCAACAGTTTTTCTTCAGGAGAAGGATCAGACTCTCCTTTCGGAGTAATCTTACCAATCAATATATCACCTGGTTCTATACGAGCACCCACACGAACTATACCATTCTCATCCAGATCTTTCGTAGCTTCTTCACTCACATTCGGAATGTCGGATGTCAGTTCCTCCATACCTCGTTTCGTTTCACGAACTTCCAACGAGTATTCTTCCACATGCACAGAAGTCAAAAGATCCTCACGAACTACACGTTCATTCAATACAATTGCATCCTCGTAATTGTAACCTTTCCACGGCATATATGCAACCAACAGGTTTTTACCCAAGGCCAACTCTCCATTCTCGGTAGAATAACCTTCAGTAAGAATTTGCCCCTTGGTAACACGCTGTCCCTTCTCACATATAGGACGCAAATCAATCGTCATACTCTGATTCGTACGACGCCACTTCGGAATTCTATATTCTTTTAAAGCTGGTTCAAAACTTACAAACTCTTCATCTTCAGTACGATCGTATAAAATACGAATCGTAGTAGCATCAACGAAGTCAACCACACCTTCACCTTCAGCAGCAATCTGCGTACGAGAATCACGAGCCAACTGACGTTCAATACCCGTACCCACAATAGGAGCTTCACTCCTTAACAAGGGAACTGCCTGGCGCATCATGTTCGAGCCCATCAACGCACGATTCGCATCATCATGTTCCAAGAAAGGAATTAAAGAAGCCGCAATAGAAGCTATTTGCTGAGGCGATACATCCATCAATTCAACTTGTTCAGGAGGAACAACCGGATAATCCGCATCTTGGCGTGCTTTTACTTTATCACGAATAAAGGTACCGTCATCATTCAACGGTGCATTACCCTGAGCAATAATCTTACCTTCCTCTTCTTCTGCCGACAAATATACCAAACCTTCCGGTGAAAGATCAACTTTTCCTTCAGCGACTTTACGATACGGCGTTTCAATAAAGCCTAAATCGTTAATCTTCGCAAATACACAAAGCGAAGAAATCAAACCGATATTAGGTCCTTCAGGAGTTTCAATCGGACAGAGACGCCCATAATGAGTATAATGCACATCACGAACTTCAAAACCTGCACGCTCACGTGACAAACCTCCAGGACCTAATGCAGACATACGACGCTTGTGAGTGATCTCAGCAAGCGGATTGGTCTGATCCATAAATTGGGACAACGCATTGGTTCCAAAGAATGAATTTATCACTGAAGAAATAGTTTTGGCATTAATCAAATCTATGGGAGTGAACACCTCATTATCACGAACATTCATGCGTTCGCGAATAGTACGTGACATGCGTGCCAAACCAATAGCAAACTGATTCGAAAGCTGTTCACCAACCGTACGTACACGACGATTGCTCAAGTGGTCAATATCGTCCACGTCAGCTTTTGAATTAATCAGCTCGATCAAATATTTAATAATCTCAATAATATCTTCTTTGGTCAAAACCCGCACACTCATATCAGTTGTCAGATTCAACTTCTTATTGATACGATAGCGTCCAACCTCTCCCAAATCATATCTCTTTTCCGAGAAGAACAAATTATTGATAACTTCACGCGCACTAGCGTCATCTGCAGGATCCGCATTACGTAACTGACGATAAATGTACAATACAGCCTCTTTTTCAGAGTTACTTGGATCTTTCTGCAGCGTATTATATATAATAGAGTAGTCAGATTGATTCGGTTCTTCTTTATGCACAAGAATGTTCTGAACACCCGACTCTAGAATAATATCCACATGTTCCGGCTCTATTACTGTTTCACGATCAACAACGACTTCATTACGTTCGATAGAAACAACTTCACCGGTATCTTCATCTACAAAGTCTTCAATCCACGTTTTCAGTACACGCGCGGCTAACTTACGCCCCACAATTTTCTTCAGGTTCGTTTTATTTACCTTAACATCTTCAGCCAAATTAAATATTTCAAGAATGTCTTTATCATTCTCAAAACCAATAGCTCTCAATAATGTTGTAACCGGCAATTTCTTCTTTCGGTCAATATAAGCATACATTACATTATTAATGTCTGTTGCAAACTCAATCCACGAACCCTTAAAAGGAATAATACGCGCCGAATACAACTTCGTACCATTCGCATGTACACTTTGACCAAAAAATACACCCGGAGAACGATGCAATTGCGATACGACAACCCGCTCCGCTCCATTAATTACAAACGTAGCTTTATCCGTCATGTATGGAATCGGCCCAAGAAATACATCTTGAATGACCGTATCAAAATCTTCATGATCAGGATCAGTACAATACAATTTCAATTTTGCCTTTAGAGGTACACTATAAGTAAGCCCTCGCTCTATACACTCATCTATTGTATAACGCGGCGGATCAATATAGTAATCCAAAAATTCAAGAACAAAATTATTTCTTGTATCGGCAATAGGGAAATTTTCAGCAAATACTTTATACAATCCCTCATTCTTACGTTTCTCAGGGGGAGTATCTAATTGCAGAAAGTCTTTGAATGACTTCAATTGTACTTCCAGAAAATCCGGATATGCCAATGGATTCTTCGTCGAAGCGAAATTAACTCTTTGATTTACAGTATTTGAAGACATTTGATAATGGATTTGTAGAAGTGAATTTTAAATATATACACAAAAAGGTTAAGAACCCTTTTCTATAAGGGTTCCTAACCGAATCACCTGATTTACAGGCTAATGTTATTTAAGTTCAACTTCAGCTCCAGCTTCTTCCAATGTTTTCTTCAGTGATTCTGC
>CALUOT010000043.1 GCA_944322355.1 uncultured Bacteroides sp.
ATCCAACTCAACTACAATGGCTGCCAGCATTACGCCATAAACGAAGAAACGCATCCGCCGCACATTGAGCCGTGTGAACACGCTACCCTGCACTACGGAAACAATCAGCCGTACCAGACAGTAGATACCATAGAACATCAGCAGGCCGACGGGTATGAGCACGAACGTTGTCACCTTCATCGCCACGGAAGGTTCCACTTTCCCCTCGGCTTCCACCCGAGTGGCCCAAAAGGGGACTTTCACCCCGCTGACTCTGCCCTGCAAAGTGTCCGGCACAAGGGCTTCGGTAGGACGTACCTCCAGTGTAACAGAAGGTCTTCCGCCAAACGCTGTCTCCTCCTTTGCATCCCTCCATCCGTCGCTGAACCCCCGGCGCATGTCAGTCAAGTCCTGCACAATAAACATCACAACGGCCAGCAGGGCCAATATCTTAATCTTCTTCATAACTTCTTTTTACATTTAGATGGTTAACTCTTGCTCTTCCTTGATATACACCGCCAGCTTGAACAGGCAGCCGATGAACAAGAAGAATACGCCCAGCAGAATATAAATCATGTACACCTGGCTATCCACGCCTTCGGTGGGGATAAAGTAGTGGCATACTTGCTGAAGGATGCCGTTCACCTCCACCAACACGCCTACCCATATAATCAGATGGGCATTCCGGCGGACAAACACCTGCCCGTGACGGACGTGGTGCAGCATCCGGTAGATGAGGACGCAGCAGGCGGCCATGATGCCCAGTGTCACCAAGTCGGGCAGAGGCTGCGGCCACGGCAACGCCTCTTCGCCCATGCTGAAAAGCAACGCCCTGAGCAACGCAATAAATACACACGCACCGCATATCACCATCAAGCACATCATGATGACGCTGAGTTCCTGCTTCTCCTTTTCCCGATTGTTTATCTTCTTTTCCATATCGTTCATCCTTTCTTATATTGTTAATTCTTGTTCTTCCTTGATACGGATGCCAGCCTTAAACACACTTCCTATCAGCATGATAAAACCGCCCAACAACAGGAACACGTTTCGCATGAAGGTCACGGTTTCTATCGGCGACACGTGCTTCCAAATGTTTAAGAAAACACCATAGATTAATACCGCCAGCCCAAGATACTGCACCAAGCGGACATTTTCATGAGTGAAGACCCGCTTGTGCTTCAGATTATAGAACATCTTGATGGTTAAACCGGCACAAAACACCATGAGCAGCATCGCCACGCTCTCCGGAATCATCTGCCAAATGAAAGTGTCAGTATCGTCCTTTCCCAATTCGTAGGCCAATGTAATATTATGAAAGATACTGTTGCCTATAACCATAAACACAAAACCACAGTACACGGACAATATCGTTATCAGATGCTTTTCTCTTTTCTGTGCTATTCTATTCTTCTGTAACATAGTATATTCCTCCTATCTATTATTATATCGTTAAATCCTGTTCCTCTTTCCTATTTCTTTTCCTCGGTCAGTTCCGTCCACCACGTGGTGTGACGTTTCATCCATCGGTAAGCCATATACTGCCAGGCGTAAAGCCACACCATCGCGCCGTAGATGCGTACCCATTTCCAGTCCGGCCCCCGCAAGTCCAGTACGCCGAGGATCACGAAGAAAAACACAGCTGTGGAAAGCATCAGCACCAGCATCAGGCCGACGATGAAACACGTACAGGCCATCCATTTATTCTTTGTATGTAGTATCTTATTCATTATTTTGTAAATGCTTGATTCATTGATATATAGTTGGACCAGGAAATTTCAAAGCCTGGTCCTTATCGGACCATGGCCTGGTCCGCATGGGACCAAAGCGTGGTCCAAGCCGGACCAAGGCTTGGTCCAAGGGAGACCAAAGCTAGGTCCCGGTGAGACTTCAGTAGGGGCCGGCGGCTATATCGTAAGGTCTTGCTCTTCTTTTAGCTTTAAGCCGATGGCAAACACTTCGCCTACGATGAGCGAACACAGTCCCAGCACCAGGTTGGTGATGCGCGATGCCTCGCTGAAGGTCAGTTCATAGCCGGGGATGCTGAGGACTTCGCGTAGATTCTCTAGCATTAGGTACTCACTGAAGAGTGAGCAGCCGAAGGCGATAATCAGCAGAATACCCAGCCAGCGCAACCGCCGTACGTTGCGCCAGTTGAAGATGTCCGAGCGGTTGATGGCGATGATGAGCTGGATGAACAGCACTACGGCTCCCACCAAGATAAGCGGAATCAGCAGACCTATCACCGACGAGAGCACTTTTTCCCACGTATCGGCTGCGGTGTCTGTAAAGACCACCATGCCGGTATAGACCACCGGCACCTGTTGTCCCGTCTTTTCGTTCTGCACGGAGTCAAGGCTCAGCCAGTTGTTTACATCTTCCAGTTGTCGGGGCACTAGCCCCACGGCGTTGATGTTTGACATTTTCTCCTTGGTCGGTCCGCCTTCCAGAACGGCCTGTACGCCTGCCGTGGCTCCCAGACCCATGTAGTACAGCGCACTGAGCACCGACCAGCTCATCACCAGCAATACGATGGCGCAAAGGATGTTCAGTCTGCGTTTCATGGTTCTTCCTCCTCCTTCTTACTGATGAGGGATGCTCCGGCGGGTAGCATACGGTTCAGCACCCAGACGGAACCGATGAATATCACCGCCGCCCCGATGAGTGCGGCCACATATCCTGTCTGTCCCATTAAATCCATAAGCGTTGCATCTTCCTCCATCTCCGGATAAACTTGCATCATGAAGGCGGCAAAGCCGTTGTTCAGCACATGGAGCACGATGCCCGGCCACAAGCTGCGTGTGCGGTAATACAACCAGGCGTAGAACATGCCCGAAGTAAACGCCGGAACGAACTGCGCAGGGTTCAGATGGACGATGGCGAATATCAGTCCCGACACCGCAATGGCCTTCCACGGGTGATACTTCCGTAACAACAGGCGGGTGACGATGCCCCGGTGGAACACCTCTTCCATGATGGGGCCCAGGATAACCAGGCTCAGCAGGCCCAGCCAGTTCATCTGCAAGCCGGTAAGGGAGTTTTCCGACCAGTTGGGGAAGTCCAGCCACTCGGACAAGTAGATTTCCAACAGCACCAGGGAAGCTCCGCCCAACAGGCTTCCCACCAGCCACTTCGCGGGCAAGGGCAGAAGAAACAGGCGGAGGTCGTCCAGATACCCCTTCTTCCATAAGTAATAAGCGATAAACACGAAGCTCAATGCAAAGGAAGGCCCTGTGGCAAGCGGTGTGGCGGCCTCCAGGTCGATACCTCCGGTGGCAATCAGCTGATACATCAGTACGAAAGGCGTGACCGCCAGTGATGCCAGAATCTGCAACGCGTAGTAAATCAGTGCGAGCTTGATAATTGTCTTCATGGTTCCTGTCCTTTTAAAAGTTAGGCTATCAGACTCCCGATAAAAGCTATGACTAAGGTGAACAACATAACTATAACTGCGACAAACATGCTTACAACTTTCATAACACAAAGTCTTTTTTATTAATGAATAACGGAGTTCTTATTATCTGCTTTCTTCCCAAGCGTCGGCAATGGCGTGTTTGATGTCTACATAGCAATGGTCTATCAGGACATAGACGGCCAAACCCATCAGGAAATATAACACGCCTTTACCTACTTTTACCCAAACACTCTTTTGTTCTGATTTCTTAGTTGTTTTCATACTTTTTATACATTTAATAGTGATACATGCTTTTGCTTTTCGATAATTATTTATCGTTTTTCGATATGCAAAGGAAAAGCATTATTTTGATATGACCAAATAAAACGAGAAAAATTTATCGAAAAACAATAAAAAACATCCGATTTGCGATAATTCGAGGTAAAAAAGGCGCGGAAAGGATAAGGAAGGGGGCGGAAAAGCCGCCTTTACGGAGGAAAAAAACACATTTAATGGGAGAGGCCGTAAGATTAAATGTAAAGGCGCATGACATTTAATGTAAAGGCACGGCACATTTAATGTAATCTGCAGGCGTTGCAGTACACATCCGAAAGGAAAGGGAAGGCAGAGTTTCAGCCGACCGACAGCAGGGCGCGTGCCGTGGCGGCATCCCGATGCAGTTGGGCGGTCAGCGCCTCTATCGAGTCAAACTTCCGTTCGGGGCGGATGCGCTGCACGAAGGAGAGACGCATGGGGTGGTGGTAGATGTCGGCGTTGAAGTCGAACAGATGGGTCTCGATGGTGCGGTTGTCGCCGTTGTCCAACGTGGGACGGCAACCGATGTTCAGCATCCCGTTGTATTGTTTTCCGTCCACTTCGGCCTCCACGGCATAGACACCGCGTGCGGGCACCAGCTTGTCGGGGTCGTTCACCTGCAGGTTGGCCGTTGGGTAGCCCATGCGGTGTCCCACGCGAAATCCATTCACGACTGTGCCGTTCAGGAAGTACGGGTAGCCTAAGTATTGGGCAGCCGAGGATACATCCCCTTCGTGCAGAAAGCGGCGGATGTTGGACGAGCATACAGGAAGTGGATAGTCGGTTTCCGGTAGGCGATAAGCTTCGGCCGGTAAAATTTCCATGCCTAAAGCACGGCCATGCTGCACATAGTCGTAGAAACTATCGCTGCGGTTATGCCCGAAGCGGTGGTCGTAGCCGATGACCAAGGCTTGTATGGCATAGTCCCGATGCAGAATCTCCATGAATTGCCGGGCCGATAAAGCTGCCAGTTCGGGGGTGAAGTTCATCAGCAGGCAGACGTCAATGCCGGTTTGGGCGAGTAATGCTAATTTTTCATCGCAGGAAGTTAGCAGTTCTGGATGAAAATCGGTTTGCATGACCCGGCGTGGGTGTATGGAGAAAGTAATTACGGCCGATGCCAGTCCGCGTGAAGCAGCTGCAGTTTGCACTTGTTCTATTAAAAAGCGGTGCCCGCAGTGCACACCATCGAAAAAACCGATAGTAGCTACTGCGGGTCGTATGCTTTCAACTGATGTATTCTTTTTAATTAACTGCACGTTTTTCCTCCATTTAATATAGGTCGCCAGTCTTCATGAGCTTGAGGCGTGTATGTCCGAATGCCCAATGCCTGTGCCGTGCGGCAATTGCTTTCAGCATCGTCTATAAACAAGGTCTCGTCAGGATGCAATCCCGTTTCTGCTATTACCCGACGGAAGATTTCTTCGTCAGGTTTTACCATCTTCATTTCATACGACAGGAAGATGCGGTCGAAGAAGTCTTCCACCCGATGGCCTTGATAGCTGAAAGCCTGTTGGAGCGACCATTGCCAATGTATGGCGTTGGTATTGCTTAGCAGGTAGACGGTGTAGTGTTGGCGCAACTCCAGCAGGAAGTCGAGCTTATAAGCCGGGATGCCTACTAAAAAGCTGTTCCACGCTTCGTCAATCTGTTTGTCACTAATCGGCCGGCCTATCTGTTGACGTATCCGGTCACGGAATTCAGCGTCGCTCATTAAACCTTTTTCGTGTTGTAGGAAAAAACCTTCCTGATGACACATGTGCAGCATGTCTTCTACATTGGGCATTCCCAGTTGGCGAAAGTTCGCTATGCAACGCGAGCGGTCGAGGTCAATCAGCACGCCACCAAAGTCTATGAGTAATGTATGAATACCTTGCAAATTCATGACTTTCATGTGCTTTTAAGCCTTCCGGCGTATCCGTTGTATCCAACGTACGATTTCGCCTATCCACAGTACCAATGAAGATGAGGCGATGATCAGCAGCCAAGTCTGCCAATCGAGCGGTTCCGTGCGGAACACGGCTCCACCGAATTGTACGATGAGGAATTGTCCGCCCAAAATGGCCAGTACGATGAATTCCATGCCATAGGACTTGGACAATCCTTTAAAGGCTGAGTCGGTGGTACCAAACACACGGGCATTGAATAGATTCCAGAACTGAAGCATCACGAAGAACGTGAAGAAGATGGTCAGTTCACGTACACTCATGCCGCCATTCTCGAAGTAGAACAGCATGCCCAACAGCACTATGGCAAACAGCAGACCCACGCCGAATATCATTTCGCGCATGCCTTTGTTGATGATAAAGTCGGTACGTTTGCGAGGCTTTTCTTTCATAACGCTTTCACTGGGAGGAATGGAAGCCAAAGCCAAGGCGGCGAAGGTGTCCATGATGAGGTTCACCCACAACATTTGTGTCACGGTCAACGGAAGTTCGGTACCTATGATGGAACCTAACAGTACGATAAATAAAGCCACAAAGTTAATGGTAAGCTGGAAGACGATGAACCGCTGAATGTTCTTGTAGAGTGAACGTCCCCACATGACGGCCGTGCCGATGCTATTGAACGAGTCGTCCAGCAAGGTAATATCACTGGCTTCCTTGGCTACGGATGTACCTGTACCCATCGAAAGGCCCACTTGTGCATGGTTCAGTGCCGGGGCGTCGTTGGTTCCATCGCCTGTTACAGCTACTACTGCTCCTTTTTGTTGCAGTAATTGTACCAAACGTTGTTTGTCAGTAGGTCGGGCACGCGACATGATTTTCAAATCCATTACTCGGTCGAGGGCTTCTTCGTCGGTTAAGGCGGCGAAGTCGGCACCGGTGATGCGGTTGCGTTCGGTATCTTCAGGTTTCCACAGACCTATTTGGCGGGCAATTTCGGTTGCTGTGCCTGGTGTGTCGCCCGTTACTATCTTCACACTGATGCCGGCTGACTGACATTTCTGTACGGCAGCAGGTACATCGGGACGAATGGGGTCGCTGATGGCTACTACACCGAGGAATGACAGGTCATTGTCTGCTACTAAGGCGGTACAATCACGTGTTTCGTTATCGGCTACGATTTTGTAGGCGAAGCCCAATGTACGCATGGCCATATTTTGATAGCTCAATAGTTGTTCCTCAACGGACGTACGATAACTTGCGGCATCTACTCGCTGACCATCCAGAATGACTTCCTTGCACTTACCCAATACGATCTCAGGAGCTCCTTTAACATAGAGTACCCGCTTGCCCATCAAAGGTGACTGTACCAAGGTAGCCATGAACTTGCGTTCAGTGGAGAATGTTAATTGGTCGATGACCTGAGCTTCTTCACGTAGTTTCAGATAGTCTTGTCCTTGTTTATTGAGCCACAGCAACAGGGCGACTTCCGTTGGATTGCCTACACCTTTGGCTTTTTCACCGGGAGCGGTTTCTTCCAGGAAAGCCGTTGAATTAGCACTGATGCCTTCTTTGACTAAACGGCTCAGTTCGTCATCGGCCAGTTCGCTACGATTCTTCAGTCCATAAAAACTTGATTCATGAACTTGCATCTGGTTTTGTGTCAATGTACCTGTCTTATCGGTACATATTACGGTGATGGCACCCATCGTTTCGCAGGCATGCATCTTGCGCACCAGGTTGTTGGTGGAAAGCATACGCCGCATGTTCAGTGCCAGACTTAAGGTAACACTCATCGGAAGTCCTTCGGGTACGGCAACGACAATAAGGGTAACGGCCATCATGAAATACTTCAGGGTAGACTGTAGGGCAGGAAGCCAGTCGGAGAAAGTGTGGAAAGAACCGAAGTCGTAGAAGAGTATTACATCTTTAATAAAGAAAATAGCAAAGGCCAAACCGGCTGCGGTGAATCCAATTTTACCTATCAGATTGGCCAATTTGGTAAGCTGTATGTTAAGAGGAGTAGGCTCGGTGCTTTGTTCGGTACTTTGGCGGGCCACTTTGCCTATCTCTGTCGCATCACCTACAGCGTCTACACGCATCATGCCGTGTCCGTCAACTACGGTTGTGCCTCGAAGTACGCGGTTGGAAGCATAAGTGGCTTCTTCGTCGAAGTCGGCTTCAACGATGGTTTTCGACACAACAGGTTCACCGGTCAGGTTGGATTCGTTAACTTGTAACGATACGGACTCCAGCAGTATACCGTCGGCGGAAACTTCCTCACCCGTTTCTAATATGACTATATCGCCAACGACCACATCTTTACGGGGTACTTCTTGCACATGTCCGTTGCGCATCACTTTTACGTGTGTCTCTTCATTGACGGCATTCAACAGGTCAAATTTCTTGTTCGCATCGTATTCAAAGAAGAAACCGATGCCGGTGGCCAATAGGATAGCTGCAATGATACCGATTGTTTCGGCGTATTCATTTTCAACAATCGAAATGGCCAAAGAGAACAAAGCTGCTACCAGCAATACTTTTACAACAGGGTCCTGAAATTTCTCTAAATAAAGTTTTAGTAGAGAAGGACGTTTCGGAGGAGTTAGTAGGTTCGCACCGTGTTGGGCGCGACTCTGACGTACTTCTTCGTCGGTGAGTCCTACATGATTAACATTTTCTTTCATTATACTATGAATTCATTTTGCATTAATAGCCGCAAAAATACAATAATGAATTCACACCGTTTGCATTATTAATTCTTTTTAGGAAATGGATGTGTCTCCGATAGCTTGGCGGGGAATTCATGGAAAAAAGCATTCACCAAATTTGCATAAACGGTGACGAGGCTGTACCTTTGCCGCTCGATATGGTAAAAGAAATCTTCACACTGTTGCCTCCGAAGGCTCGTCGACGTAGCGGATGGGTAGCTTTAGCTGTATTGGTACGGGCTGTGCTCGATTTTGCGGGTGTAGCGGCGCTGATACCTTTGTTACTGGCTGTGCTACGGCCGGGTAGTTCACGTGGCGAGATGCTGTTGCTTTGTGGAGCCGTGATGGGATTTGTGTTATTGAAGAACGGTTTAGTGGTGGCTTTGGCACGCGTGGAGAGTTCATTCCAGTTGGAGGTGTATCGAGACTTCAGTCGGCGTATGTTTGTTAATTATTATCGTCGTGGACTGCTTTTCCTGAAATCGAAGAGTAGTGTGCAGCTGGGTCATGAAGTGAATTATGTATGTTATACGTTTTGCCTCTGTGTGTTGGCACCTTTGTTTCGTATAGTGGGTGATGCCATATTGATTTTGTTTATGATGACAGCATTAGTCGTGTGGGAGCCTTTGGCTGGTGTCTTACTTTGTGCTGCTTTTGTGCCCTTAGCTTTACTATATACGGTAGTGGTTCGTCGTCGTTTGCGTCATTATGGTCAGGAAGAACTTGAAGCGCGTCGTCGTCAAAGCCGTACCGTGATGGAAGCTTTTCGAGGATATGCAGAGTTGGAAATTGCGCAAGCTTTTGGTACATCGCTTGCTTCGTTCGATCAAGGCATGCAGGCCATTGTGAACAGTCGTCAGCGCATGGAGCGTTATCAGCTCTTTCCTCAGTTCTTGTCCGAAGCCGCTATTGTGGCAGGCATTGCATTGCTGGTAGGCGTAGGTAAAGGTGATTTGGGAGTTGTAAGTGGTGTGTTTGCTGTGGCTGCTTTCCGATTGATACCTGCCATGCGTAGTATTTTGAATAGCTGGGTGACATTGCAGAATGCTTCGCATTCGGTGCAAGTCGTAACTGATGGATTGGCAGATAGTGGAGAAAATGGTGAGGCAACTGAGCCTCCTTTTACTTTTATCCATGGCATCGAATTGCATAATTTGGGTTTTGCTTTTCCCGATGGGAGTCTTTTATTTAGTGGAGTCAATTTAACTATCCGACGTGGGGAACGTATTGGGGTACGAGGAGCCAGCGGTTCAGGTAAGTCAACGTTGTTTAATTTGTTATTGGGCTTTTTCTCACCGACAGAAGGTGAAATTTGTGTGGATGGTCGTCGGTTGACTCCTATCAATCGCAGCCGTTGGCATCGGTTGGTGGGATATGTGCCGCAGGAGATATTTATAGTAGAAGGTTCGTTATTGGATAATGTCGCTTTGGGGCATTCATCACCCGATCGAAATAAAGTGGCCCGGGTGTTGGAGCAAGTGAGCTTGAAAGATTGGGCGGATGAGTTGCCACAAGGATTGGATACTCCATTGGGGGAATACGGCAGTCGTTTGTCCGGTGGGCAGAAGCAGCGCATTGGTATTGCTCGTGCGCTTTACAAAGAAGCTGAAGTGTTATTTTTTGATGAAGCTACTTCGGCGTTGGATAGTCGTACGGAGAGTGAAATTAATCGTGCGTTGGAAGAATTGTCTGAACAATGTCGGGAATTGACGTTGATAGTGATAGCCCATCGTGAAACGTCGTTACGGGTATGTGATCGGATTTTCGATTTGGAGACGCAAACTATCATAGAGAATGTAAAAACAGATAATAAAGGTATATAATATGGAAAAAGATTACTTGATAGCCGGTTTTCGCTTACGTATAAATGGGGAACCATTAATAGCAGCCATTGCAGGTATAGCGGGTTTCCAAGTGTTTGCAGTAGAGGCTGTAGGTGAGGCTCATTTTGGTTTCTCGTTTGCTGAAAGCGATGTTCCGGAATTTGAACGTGAGTTGTATCATACTGAATTAGAGTTGACCCGTACTCGTTTTGGTCGTTATGCCGGTGGTTATTTGTTTGAAACTTCTTATGCTACAGGGCCTTCATTGTGGGTGTGGGTAGAAGATGGTAAGCGTACAGCCCACATTGCCGGTAATTTGGATGTCAATTTGCTTCGTTTTGCCTGCTGGATCGCTCTGGGTATATTGATGGCTCCGGAAAAATCTGTGGCTATACATACCAGTACCATTGTTTATCGGGATAAAGCTGTGCTTTTCCTTGGTGAGAGTGGTACAGGAAAAAGTACACATACGCGTTTGTGGCGTGAAAACATTGAAGGAGCAAAGTTATTGAATGATGACAGTCCTATTGTGCGTATTCATAATGGAAAGCCTTTTGTTTATGGGAGTCCGTGGAGTGGAAAAACTCCTTGTTATAAAACCGAGTGCTATGAATTGGTAGGTTGTGTTCGTCTTTCGCAAGCACCTTATAATGAAATAAAAAAACTCAACGTAATGCAGGCCTATGGAGCTTTACATCCTTCATGTCCGCCTGACTTTGCTTACGATGATTACTTATATGATTGTATCAGTGAAATTTTAAATGATGTATTGACTTGTGTCCCTGTTTATCATTTGGCTTGTTTACCCAACGCTGATGCTGCTCGTTTGTCTTGCAAAACCATCTTTGGCGCATGAGAAAACTGGTGGTCGGTAATGAATTTTTAGCCGAGGCGGCGGAAGTTTTACGTCAGGGAAAGAGTGTCAAAGCACGTATTGATGGACAGAGCATGTATCCTTTTATTCGTGGTGGAATTGATTTGGTGGAATTAGTACCGTGTGATAGCGATAGTGAATTGCCTGCTTGGTGTTGTCCTTTTTATTGTTGGCAAGGTCGTTATATGGTTCATCGTTATATTGGTTGTAATGGGAATGACTGTTTAATGTTAGGTGATGGCAATCTGGCTCGTGTGGAGCATGTAAAACGACATGAAATTATAGGATTGTTGCGTTATATTTATTATCCGGATGGCCGTATACAAGATTGTACAGATCCGCGTTGGTTGCGTTTGGGGGCTTTGTGGTATAAAGTTCGTTTTATCCGGCGTTTTTTACTTCTTCTGATTCGTTTGTTTCATCTGCGTTGAAGTTCCCGGAGGATGAACCCTTATGATTTAAATCTTTTTCGGGAAAAGTTTTGCAGGTAATAAAAACAAAGCTATCTTTGCAGGCAAGATTTTGGAAAAAAGTAAAGCTTTTTGTCGTTTAGAAAAATAGAATCCTATTTTTTTTTAGAATGGCAATTTAGTTAAGCTCTTTGGGGAATGAGAAGCTCCTTGTTAGAAAAAACTAAACTGAGAATCATGGATTTAGAGAAAATAGAAAAAGATGATCATTATATCAAAGACGGTATGAACGGGTTTGAACGTAATGTGAAACGTGTGGCTGATGGCTTGGCGGCATTAGTTGCATTAGTTGTTTTCTCACCTTTGTTCTTGATATGTTATATAGCTGTGAAACGGGAAGATGGTGGTCCGGCTATTTATAAACAGGAACGGATTGGACGTTTCGGTAGACCTTTTTATATTTATAAGTTTCGTAGTATGAAAGTGGATGCTGAAAAAGATGGTCCGGCTCTTTATGCTGGTTCTGAAGATAAACGATTGACTAAAGTTGGTAAGTTTTTGCGTAGTCATCATCTAGATGAATTACCCCAACTTTGGAATGTATTTTGCGGACAAATGTCTTTTGTGGGTCCCCGTCCTGAACGTGAATTTTATGTAAAGCAAATTATGGAGCGTGATCCTCGTTATCGTTATTTGTTTCAAATTCGTCCGGGAGTCACATCATATGCTACATTATATAATGGTTATACAGATACGATGGAGAAAATGCTTCGTCGTTTGCGGTATGATTTGTTTTATTTGGAACACCGTTCATGGTGGTTCGATTTAGGAGTCTTAGCGAAGACTTTTATCTTTATTGTATTTGGAAAAAAGTTTTAATCATTTCTTTTATAGGATTTAGGGGTTCGGAAAACGAATTTTACCATTAAGAAGTTTGTTGGAATAGCTATTGCGAAGACGGGTAGGGGTGCCCAGGCCTTGTCAACTCCAAGCATAAGAAATAAATTTAATAACGTAATGTGTATGAGGTAATTACAAAAGTGAGCCCCTCCAAATCCTAATGCGCGACGCAAGGAAGGTTTTTGGCCGAAAGTAAAGTAGGAGGTCAGATAAAAATTGGCAAGGAAGCTGAGAAGATATCCTGTCGTATAAGCCACATTGACATTGATAAAATATTGTAGTAGAAAGTAGATTCCGTAATGGAGAATTGTGGCAAGTATTCCTACCATTATAAACTTGATGAATGCCGGTAATTGTGTAAGATGTTTCATCCTTTTGCGAATTGATGAGGCAAAGTTAGTTATTGTAACAGAATAATTCGTACTTTTGCTGCCAAAATTTATCTCAATAACAAATACTGGATTATGTCAGAGAGGAAAATAGCTTTTTGGTTCATTGCATTGTTGAGTCTTTTAGTGATATTCCCTTTTATGGGAGAAGCTCTGTTTTATTCTAAGGGTGAACCGAGAGAGGCCATTGTGGCTTATACGATGCTTGAAAGTGGAAATTGGATCTTACCTTTGAATTACGGTTCTGATATTGCTTATAAACCACCTTTTTTGTATTGGATGATAGCTATTTTTTCTTCTATCATAGGAGAAGTGACTGAGTTTACCTCCCGTCTTCCGTCGGCGATTTATTTTTTGGCCATGCAATTGGTGTTTTTCGTTTTCGTGGCGCGTAAGCGGGATGTTAAAACAGCCGTATTAACTTCCATTTTGTTATTGACTTCATTTGAGGTGCATCGGGCGGCAGTTAATTGTCGGTTGGATATGGTGCAGGTTTCTTTAATTGTTATATCGCTTTGTTTATTGTTTCGTTGGGATGAAAAAGGAAGTCATGGTATTCCTTGGGTAGCTGTTCTATTGATGGCTTGTGCTTCTCTTACCAAGGGCCCTGTAGGAACGATATTCCCTTGTATGGTAACCGGAGTTTATCAGTTGATAAGAGGCCGTTCGTTTGGTAAGGCATTCTTTTCATTAGCTGGTATTGGTTTGTTATCTCTAATCCCATTAGCTGTTTGGTTTTGGGCAGCTTATCAACAGGGGGGAGAGCCATTTATAAACCTTATGCTTGAAGAAAATACGGGCCGCTTTTTCAGTAAAATGTCTTATGGATCACATGAAAATCCTATTTGGTATAATTTTCTTACGCTTATCTGGGGATGGATTCCTTGGACATTGGTCCTGTTGATTTCTTTGTTTGGTCTGAATTGGAAAACAATGCGCTTGCCGGGAACCGGAAATTGGTTAAAACGCATTCGTCAAATGTGGAATACTTTTCGTAAGCAAGCTCCCTGGCAGTTGTTTTCTTGGCTTGCTATTCTTTTGATATTTATATTTTATTGCATTCCAGAAAGTAAACGCAGTGTTTATCTGTTACCTATTTATCCGTTTATGGCTATGTTTATTGCCGAATATTTGTTGGCGCAAGTACAGCGAGGCACAAAGATTTTTAAGATTTGTGCAAGCATTTTTGCATCTTTGAGTTTGTTGTTGACGTTCGTGTTTGTTGCTGTTCGTTTGGGGGTAATTCCTGAAAGTATTTGGGGTACAGGACGTCATGCGGCGGAAAATATTTCATATATGAAGGCATTGGAGCATGTTTCACTTTCTTTTCCGCAGTGGTTGCTGGTATTGCTTCCTGTAGTAGCGGCTGTCTGTCTATTTATTTTGTTGAAGAAACGGGTTGGAGCTTATTCTTTATTATATGGTATCGCGGGTTGCATGCTTTGTGTGTTTGTATCGCTTGATAGTATTTATCAACCCACTGTATTAACTGTTAAATCGGATAAGCCTTTAGCTGAAAAAGTACAAGAAATTGTTCCTGAAGGACCCGTTTATTCTTATTCATCTGTTAACTTTTACGGAGTGAATTTTTATTTAGGTGATCGGATGCGGCATATTGAAAATGAAATGGATAGAGTTTCATCGGGCTATATTCTAATAGCGGAAGATGTAGAAGAAGAGGCTTTGAGTTTCTTGGAAAAGAAATATAGTTTAGAACAGGTCTTTCGAACAGAGAAACGTAGCTGTGATACTCGATGTAAGGTGGCTTTCTATAAATTTAATGAAAAATGAATCCCATAGAAATAATTCATACTTATTATCCTGTTGATAATGAATTGAGACGTATTTTGCTGTCCCACAGTCATTCGGTGGCCGATAAAGCTTTGCAGATTGCGGCTTGTCATCCTGAACTTCCGTTGGATCAGACATTTTTATATGAAGCGGCTATGTTGCATGATATTGGTATTTTTTTTACTGATGCTCCTTCTATTTATTGTTTTGGGAAACAACCGTATATTTGTCATGGTTATCTGGGAGCTGATTTATTACGGGAGGCGGGTTATCCTCGGCATGCTTTGGTCTGTGAACGACATACAGGTGCGGGATTGTCTTTAAAACAGATCATAGAACAGAAATTACCAGTACCTCAACGAGATATGTTACCGGTTAGTTGGGAGGAACAAGTGGTTTGTTTCGCCGATAAATTTTATTCAAAGACGAAGTTGAACAAGGAAAAGAGTATAGAAAAAGCAAGGAAAAGTTTGGAACGTTATGGCGATGATGGATTGAGACGTTTTGACCATTGGTGCGAACTCTTCTTGTAGCTATCTAAAATAACTTAAAAGGAACATATTTATCCGTGGAATTTACTTACTTTTGCCCGTCCAAGCATAAAGTTGTTAGTTAATTAAGATCATTGGAATCAAAAACTACTATATCATTTGTTGTGCTATTTGTCTTGCTGTTTCTTTCAGCCGAGGCTGTTTCACAGCGTCGGGGTAGACGGATTGCACCTCCCCAAAACCTTAAAGATAGTGTCTTGTTGAACGATTCACTACCTACCGATTCGCTGTTGACAGATACGCTTCGGAACGATACGGTGAAAAAGAAAGATGGATTGGATGCGCCGGTGGTTTATGAAGCTAATGATTCTATTGTTTTTACTCAAAACGGTTATGCACATCTTTTTGGTGAAGGTAAAGTTACTTATCCGGGGGCTGAACTGACAGCAGCTGTTATTACCATGAATATGGATAGCAGTACGGTATATGCGCATGGAGTAGAAGATTCGTTAGGCACAAAAACGGGGATACCGGTATTTAAAGATGGAGAGACTCCGTATGAAACCAATACAATCCGATATAACTTTAAAAGTAAGCGAGGCATTATTAGTAATGTGGTGACTCAGCAAGGAGAAGGATATGTAACAGGTAATAACGCGAAAAAAGGTGCCACTAACGAGATGTATATGAAAGATGGTATTTATACCACTTGTGATAATCATGAGCATCCGCATTTCTACATGCAAATGACCTATGCGAAGGTACGTCCTAAGAAAAATGTGGTTACAGGTCCGGCCTATTTAGTGGTGGAAGATGTACCTTTACCGTTGGCGGTGCCGTTTTTTTTCTTCCCTTTCAGCAGTAGCTATTCTTCCGGTTTTCTTATGCCGACTTATATGGATGACTCCAGTCGAGGTTTTGGTTTGGTAGATGGAGGTTATTACTTTGCAATCAGTGAACAGATGGACTTGAAGTTGCGTGGCGATATATTTACCAAGGGTTCGTGGGCACTGAATGCGGAAACCAATTATGCCAAGCGTTATAAATATTCGGGTTTGTTGCAGGCTAGTTATCAGGTGACGAAAACCGGTGATAAAGGTTTGCCGGATTATTCTGTGTCGAAAGACTTCAAGATAGTGTGGTCACATCGTCAGGACAGCAAAGCCAATCCCAATTCTACTTTTTCGGCTAGTGTTAATTTCTCAACGAGCAGTTATGAGCGTTCCAACATTGGTAACCTATATAACTCGCAGGCCATGACGCAGAACACCAAAACTTCCAGTATTAGCTATACCCGTTCTTTCTCTGATTTGGGGCTGACGATTTCAGCCACTTCAAACATTGCCCAGACGATGAAAGACTCTTCCATTTCGATGACTTTGCCTGACTTGACTATCTCATTGAGCAATGTTTATCCTTTTAAACGCAAGAAGGCTGTGGGTAATGAACGTTGGTACGAAAAAATATCATTGCGTTATACCGGTCATTTTAAAAATAGCATCAAGACAAAGGACAATTTGTTGTTTAAGTCTAATTTGATAAAGGATTGGGAAAACGGTATGCAGCACGACATTCCCATTAGTGCTACGTTCACTTTATTTAAGTATTTCAATGTTACCCCGACGGTCAATTATACGGAACGTTGGTACACGCGTAAGATAAAGAAAGATTGGGATGAGGTGAACAATGAAGAAATAGATACGGATACTGTCTATGGTTTCCATCGTGTGTGGGATTATAATGCCAGCCTCAGTGTCAATACAAAGGTTTATGGTATGTATAAGCCCCTGTTCCTGCCTAAAAAAGAGATACAGATACGTCATGTCATAACTCCTTCTATTAGTTTTAGTGGCGCTCCCGACTTTACCAGCTCACGTTACGGATACTATGACACTTATTACAGACGTTATAGTGATGGCACGCAAGATACGGTGAAGTATTCTTATTATGCCGATGGAACATTTGGTGTGCCGAGTAGCGGAAAGCAAGGGAATATAACTTTCGATATTTCCAATAATCTGGAAATGAAGTATAAAGACAAAAATGACTCTATTAAGAAGATTAGTTTGATTGATGAGTTGGGAGCTAGTCTTTCTTACAATATGGCTGCGGTGACAAGACCTTGGAGTGATTTGACTTTAAGGTTGCGTTTGAAACTTTCCAAGAGCTATACGTTTAGTATGAATTCTACGTTTAAAACTTATGGCTATAAGTTTGATGAACGTGGGAATGTGGTGGATAATGACCGTACGGAGTGGTCGTATGGGCGTTTTGGTATTTTCCAGAATTACAGTTCATCATTCAGTTATACATTCAATAATGATACGTGGAAAAAACTAAAAGCATTCTTTACAGGTGAGGAACTGGATGAGGAAGGCGAACAAAATCAGGGAGAAGGTGCAGCCGGAGAAGAAGAAGGAGTGGAAGGTGAGGAAGGAACTACCGGATTGCCCAGTAAGAAAAAGAAAGAGAAAGCGGCTGTGGACGAGGATGGTTATCAGGCCTTCAAAATGCCTTGGTCTATCAATGTAAATTATGGCTTCAGTATATCGGAAGACAGAACAAGAGAGATTAACAAGAAAAAAATGCGTTATCCTTATCGGTATACGCATAATTTGAGCTTGAATGGAAATATCAAGATTTCGAATAAGTGGGCCATTAGTTTTAATTCAGGATATGATTTTGATGCCAAAGAAATCGTGCAGACCACGTTTAATATTACCCGTGACCTGCACTGTTTTAGCATGTCTGCCAGTCTTTCTCCTTTTGGGCAGTGGAAATACTATAATTTCACGATTCGTGCCAATGCCAGTATCTTGCAAGATTTAAAGTGGGAGCAACGCAGCCAGACGCAGAGCAACATACAGTGGTATTAAATCGATCCTTCCTACCACACGATAGGTTTTTCTCCATGAGCTATCAGATACTCATTGGTTTGGCTAAAATGTTTGTTGCCGAAGAAACCGTTATAGGCGGACAAGGGCGAGGGATGAGCCGAAGTTAATACCAAATGACGGTTACGGTCGATGAAAGCTCCTTTACGCTGGGCATAAGCCCCCCATAAAATAAATACCAAATGTTCTTTTTCTTCGGCTAATAGTCGTATGACGGCATCGGTGAATGTTTCCCAACCATGATTTTGATGTGAACCTGCTTGATGAGCCCGTACGGTCAGCGTAGCATTGAGTAGCAGAATCCCTTGCCTGGCCCAGCGGGTCAGGTTGCCGGTGGCGGGCATGTCCGTACCTATATCGCTTTTGATTTCTTTGAAGATGTTAATCAAAGAGGGAGGAAAAGGAATACCGTCGTTTACGGAGAAACACAAACCGTGTGCCTGTCCCGGACCATGATAGGGGTCTTGCCCGATAATGACTACTTTCACTTGGTCGAAAGGACACAGATTGAAAGCGTTAAAGATGAACTTTCCGGGAGGATAAACAGGGCCTTTAGCATATTCTTCGCGGACAAAATCCGTTAATATCCGGAAATAATCTTTATCGAATTCGGGTTGTAAACGTGCCTTCCAGCTGTTTTCTATTTGCACATTCATGTTGAAAGCTACTTTTATTTTTGCATATGAATGCAAAGTAACGCAGATTTCTTCAAAAAAGGAAACTTTGAGACCTTCTTTTGAAAGAATCTGCGTTTTTTATACTTAAATCAGATGAATGTTGTGTTTCCGGCATTCCGTGCGCATGCTTTCCGGCCAGATGCTGGCTTGTATCTCACCGATGTGTGCTTTGCGTAGGTAGAACATGCAGAGGCGTGATTGTCCGATGCCTCCTCCAATAGATAAGGGCAGCGTGTCGTCCATCAGTCTTTTATGGAAATATAGTTGCAGGCGCCTCTCTTCGCCGGCCATCTCCAGTTGGCGCAATAAAGCTTCTTTGTTGACGCGAATCCCCATTGAGGAGAGTTCGATACTGCGTTGCAGGGGTTCGTCCCATACTAATAAGTCACCATTTAATCCCGGAAGGTCATTGAGTCCGATGCTGGTGTAGTCGTCATAGTCCGGGGCACGCCCGTCGTGCTTTTTCCCGTCTCCCAATTCACATCCAATGCCTACAATGAACACGGCTTTATGCTTTTGGGTGATGGCGTGTTCACGCTCTTTGGGAGTTAAATGGGGGTAAAGTTGCCTGAGTTCTTCTGCATGGATGAAGTGTATCTTGTCGGGTAGGCACGGGCGGATTTGCGGATAGGTTTCGTACACCATGTATTCCGTGCGGACCATAGCTGCATAGATGCGGTTGACTATTTCCTTCAGGAATTCGATGTGCCTGTCTTTTTCGGTAATGACCCGTTCCCAGTCCCATTGGTCTACATAGAGTGAGTGGAGGTTTCCCAGTTCTTCGTCGGCACGTATGGCATTCATGTCCGTGTAGATTCCGTAGCCCGGTTCTATATGATATTCAGCCAGAGTGAGCCTTTTCCATTTGGCCAACGAATGCACCACTTCGGCTTGGGCTTCCCCCAAGTCTTTGATGGGAAAAGATACCGGTCGTTCCACTCCGTTCAGGTCATCGTTGATACCCATTCCTTTCAGGACAAACAAGGGAGCGGTGACACGTCTTAAACGAAGTTCGGATGATAAGTTCATCTGAAAGAACTCCTTAATCTGTTTGATACCCAGCTCTGTTTGCTGTAAGTCGAGTAGAGGGGTATAGTTTTCAGGGGTTATTAAATAACTCATAAATTGTTTCCTTTTTTATTTATTTGATATTATGAGCGACAAATATAGATAAAATAATGATATGTGTCGACAATTTTATGAAGAAAATATCAAAATGATGAAGATTATATATTTTCTCTTCCATATTAATAAATCAATTAAGAGTTTTTGGCTGAAAAAAAGAAGATAACATTAGGAAGATGAAGAGATTTTTTATACTTTTGCACCCGACAAGGCCTGGTAGCTTAGTGAATAGAGCGTCAGATTCCGGTTCTGAAGGTCGTGGGTTTGAGTCCCACCCGGGTCACAAAAAGAATCCTTGATAATCAACAGATTATTGAGGATTCTTCTTTTTTATTGTGATAGTAAAACAGGGCTGAAATAGCCTTTCAAGAGGGATATATCTATGATTGTTGGTCTATTGTTGTTCCCAAAATATTTGAGATAACATGCTGACATTCAAAGTGGAAATATTAAAAAACAAGCAGAAAGTAGATGGGACTTACAATGTCAAGATAAGAATGACTCACAATAGAGAGGTCAAAAGATTATCCACCAATATCTTTGTAAGACCCTGCGACCTTACCAAGTCATTCAAATTAAAGAATCCCCAGTTTATTAAAGAAGCAGATGCTTTAGTAAGGCAATATCAAGAGATATGTGCCGGTCTTCCTTTGGAAGCCTCCAATTATAGCATTAATGAAATTCTGGAGTTCATCAAAACAGTCCAAGAGAAAAACAGGAGCATTGATTTCATCCAGTTCTACAAAGAGTGGCTGGGGCAGACAGAAATAAAAGGAAAGAAGAATTACAAAACAGCCCTCAATTCTTTTATAGCCTATATAGGGAGAGGCAACTTGCCGACCAGCCAAATTACCAAAGACCTCATTAGAGGATTCATGAAATACCTCTTAGAGAGGAGAGCAATAAGAACAGCTGAACTTGAAAGAAAAGGTAAAAGAATACCTTCCAACAGGGCTGTGTCACTCTATCTGGGAAGTATCAGACATTTGTTCAATGAAGCCAAGAAAAGGTACAATGAGCATGATAGGGGAATTATTCTCATTCCAAATTCTCCTTTTGAGGGGCTTGAATTGCCCAAGCAGGAGGCTACCAGAAAAAGGGCACTTCCTCCAGAAGTGATAAAGAAAATCTGGGAGTTACCCTATATTCTGAATAGTACAAATGGCAGGGAAAGGACATGTCCATACAATCTGGCAAAAGATTGCTTCATTTTGTCTTTCTGTCTGATAGGTATGAATTCAGCAGATTTGTATAACTGCTCTGAATTGGAAGATGGGGTTATCACCTATTATAGGACTAAAACTAAGGACAGAAGATTGGATAAAGCCAAAATGCAAGTTGTAATACCTCCTATGGTTATGCCTCTGATTCAGAAGTATGGAGACTTTACGAGCAAAAGAATCTTCAACTTCTATCATAACTATTCTACAGCCAACAATTTCAATAGAGCCATTAATGCAGGTCTGAAAGAGATTGGCAAGTTGTTGAAAATAGAAGATTTGGAGTATTATGCTGCGCGCCATAGCTGGGCTACCATAGCCATTAATAAAGCAGGAATAGACAAATATACCGTCCATTCAGCTCTCAACCACATAGATGAAGCTATGAAAGTGACTGATATTTATATTGAAAGGGACTTTAGAATTGAGAATGAAGCCAACAGAAAAGTGATTGAGTTTGTGTTTGGCAGTAGAACTGCTTTTTAGGCTCCAGAAGTGGAAATTAGTAAGAATTTCTGTGAGCATACTTGTGCTTACAGGGATTCTTTCTATTTTTGAAAAAAAATTCCTAACATAATGGACGAGTATGAATAGACATTTATTTTTTATAGAAGATGAACGATGGTTACAGAATAAATTGCGGCTTCAAAAGTATTTTGACTCTTTAGAGCCTAAGCATATTATAACAAGTTCTTTAGGCATCCCACTTAAGTATTCTGGCTATTTTGCTATGAAGCCATGTAATCTTGATTTAGATGCTCATCTTTCCAAATATCCTGTTACAGATTATATGTTTGTAAAAGATAATAATGGAGTCATTAGGTCTGTTACAAAGTATGGTGGGGTTGGTTCTTCTTTAAGATTCGACCGTGATAGACTTATTTATATTATAGGACTTATTAGTTCAATACCAACACATAATAAAGATTCAATAAATGATGCAGGATATGTAGTAATAAATTCCAAATTGATTAGAAACTTCTTCAAAGATTATCTTTCTTATTTGCACTACCTTATACAAACAGGAGTTTTATGCTCTGATAATCAATATATAACAGGGAAAAAGTCTATAGGATATAAGTTCACAGAAAAGTATGCAAATGCCCCTTTTGAAAGGTATGAATACCCGGCTTTTCTAAACAATACAGTTGAAGCAAAACCTTTTCAAGAAACATTGTATGACGAGAAATCAGGAACATTCATTACCAATCCTATTACAGAGTTTCCATATCTATCATATTGGTATTCAACTAAGAAATTGCAAATTGATAAGGATAGAGCAATATCTTTTGCACAAAAAGTCCTTCATGAAAAAATAACCCGAGGTCATGCATCTTGGGATGTGAATAAAGATAAGACGCATGGTAGATATGTTGTAAGAAAAAATCCTTATTCTCAGTATCATGCAGCTTTGCACAATATTAATAGTATTGAAATTGGAAGTTATAAAGTATCTATTGACTCTAATGTCCATAGATTACATTCTGTAATTACCAACATGCAAAAACAGTATCGAAAGTTCTTAAATTATGATGGTCATGAGATGGTGAATATTGATATATCTAATAGTCAACCATATTTATTATGCCTGTTGCTCAATCCTTTGTTTTGGGATAAAGATTCTGATATTGTTTTGCATATAGGAATGTTAGCCCCAAATACACAAGAAAAATTTAGTGAGGAACAATTAGCAGGAATCAAGAAATATGTTTCTACTTTAGACCGTAAAACATTAAGCCAATATATTGAAACAGCTTCTAATGGTTTAGTGTATGAATATATGATGGAGGTAATAAATAAAAGGAAAGGCATAAAACTTGAAAGGGATGACATAAAAACTATGATTCTCACTACTCTTTTCTCAAAGAATAGATATATGCCTCAATATAAAAAATACTTTGCAGAAAACTTTCCTCAAATATATGGATTAATTGAACTTATAAAAAAAGAAGATTACACAGCATTAGCTTGCCTTTTGCAAAATATCGAAAGTGAAATTATTCTACATAGATGCTGTTCTGCGATATGGAATGAAGGGAGACAACAAGTTCCTGTTTTTACCATTCATGATTCTATTTGTACTACGAAAGGAAATGAAAGACTTGTACAAAAGATAATGTCTAATGTGTTGGAAGAAAATATTGGTGTCACTCCAACAATTAAGGTAGAAATTATGCTTTAACTAAATTATATAACTGATGATGAGCTGGATAATTGTTATAATGGGATTATTAATAATTATAGAATCTGTATTAATCCTTAGATTGAGATATAAAAAAATAGGCAAAATTTCCATTCCATTTAATTCTGATTATCAAGTAAATATGATATACATACAATGTGTATGTGTTGATAAGAAGTTGCGCTTCATGATTGATACAGGATGCTCCAATTCTGTCATAAAGGAAGAATCCCTCAACGGATTATCTCATAAAAAGTATAGAAGGAAATTGGAACAATATGGACTTATGGGGAATACTTTCACTGGAAAATTAAGAGGTATGAAAATTGAGATTGCCAAACATCCTTTTGAACTTTATTGTTGGGCTGTTGGTGATGAAACGAATATTCCTATAGGGTTTGATGGGTTACTTGGTAGCGACTTTTTTAATAAATATGGTTGGTGTATTGATTATAAGAATAAATGCATTATTATTAAGTAAAAGCAAGCAGCCAGTTATTTACAAACCCTTTATTTTTCCCGAAAAGACGGGGATTTTGTTTCTTTACCATTAGTAATGAATAACTGTATTTACTGAAAACAAAATTTTATTTTTCAACTTTATCTTCAAGAGCTTCATTCACTCCATCCTTATACCTCCCCCATCACTCAGGGTGGGGATAGTCCCCCTATAACAATAATAAATTTTGCAATTATGGAAAGAAACTTGAAATTCTTAAAGACAATGACCGTGGCTGACTTCAAAGCACAGCACAATGTAGAAAAGATTGAAGTGAAGCAGAATCCCCACACAGGTAAATGCTTCTTTGTCTATGGCTTTGAAACAGGTGCTTGTTCAAAGAAAGTTGAAACTGGAGAATTGACAATACCAGTCATTTCAGAAGTATGTTCTGCTGATACAGGAGACATATTCTTTTTGTTGCATCAGAAAGGAGAAGGGGGAGCTACTACTATTGCTACTTTGTAGAACTAATGAAAATGCTCCAGAAAGGCAGTTGGATGAATAGTTTGACTGCCTTTTATTTTCTAAGTAGTTAATCATTAATAGGATATAGTCATGTTAAATTTAAGAGTATCATCCAAAAAGCAGGCTAAAATCAAATTAGCCCTGCAAGGCTGCGCAGGAAGTGGAAAGACTTATTCAGCCTTATTGCTGGCTTATGGACTTTGCAATGATTGGACTAAAATTGCAGTCATTGATTCTGAAAATGGGAGTGCAGACCTCTATGCACATTTGGGGGATTATAATGTGTT
>CALUOT010000044.1 GCA_944322355.1 uncultured Bacteroides sp.
CGCAGCCGTTCCGGTGGGGACAATCAGGCAGACCAACGCTCCCTGTGCCACGACATTATACTCGAAATGGGGGAAGAAATGAATGGGCAGCGCCATTGCCAGACAGCACGTCAACTGCACCGCAAGCATCACCACGTGCCACCGTTTGAGGCGCATCTCCCGTGGATTGACTTTGCAGAAGGTAGTAAACAATTGAATGAACACCATCGCCGGCAGGATATAGTCTTCCGCTCCGCCTGCCAGCACCTTGAGCGGACTGAGCCACGAGATGTAGTGGAACATCAAGTAGACGCCCACCCCGGCAAACATGCCGAGCGGCAATGTCCACATCTTAAAGAAACGGATGATTTTTTCTTTCATATCAAGCATCATAATTTTGACAAAACAAAATTACGGCAGGTAGCGGAGTATGTCGATACACGGATTACGGATAGTTATACCCATATCAATGGAAGGCTATCCCTATGAGTTTCCATTAATCTAGGTTCCTTTTAGGGTATTCAAACGCACCGTCACGGCATTTTTGTGACCATCCAGTCCTTCGTGGGCGGCCATGGTTTCGATGGCTGGTCCTATCTGGCGAAGCCCTTCGGGATTAATTTCCTGAAAGGTCATTTTGCGGATGAAGCTGTCCAGACTTACTCCGCTATAGGCCTTGGCATAACCGTTGGTAGGCAAGGTGTGGTTGGTACCCGATGCATAGTCGCCTGCACTTTCAGGAGTAAGAGAACCCAAAAAGACCGAACCTGCGTGGATGATTTGCCCGGCTACTGTTTCGTAATGAGCCGTTTCTATCAGTAAGTGTTCGGGAGCATACTCATTGGTCATGGCTATGGCTTCTTCCATATTTTTTACCACAATCAGTTTGCTATTTTGTAATGCTTTTTTTGCGATTTCTCTCCTGGGGAGTTTTTCCACTTGTCGCTCCACTTCGGCTTTTACTGCCATTTGCAATTCCTTTGAGGTAGTAATCAACAGTGCCTGACTATCCACGCCGTGCTCGGTCTGGCTCAGTAAATCGGCAGCTACAAACTCCGGTCGGGCGGTTTCGTCGGCCAGTACTTCCACTTCCGAAGGGCCTGCCGGCATGTCGATGGCTACATCCCGCAAGCTGACCCATTGCTTGGCTGCCGTGACATACTGATTGCCCGGGCCGAAGATTTTGTATACTTTCGGGATGCTCTGCGTGCCATATGCCATGGCAGCTATGGCTTGTACGCCTCCCACTTTGAATAGGTGGTTTACTCCGGCCACTTGGGCTGCATACAACACGGCGGGATGCACTTTCCCTGCTTTCGACGGGGGAGTACACAACACAATCTCCCGACAGCCGGCTATGCGGGCCGGTACGGCCAACATCAGTACGGTGGAAAACAAGGGAGCAGTTCCGCCGGGGATATACAAGCCTACTTTTTCGATGGGTACTGCCTTTTGCCAACAAGTCACACCGGATTGTGTCTCTACCTTGGAACCCTCAAAGCGTTGTGAGGCATGAAACTTTCCGATGTTTTCAGCGGCCAACTGGATGGCTGCTTTCAAGTCTTCATCCACTTCTTTCTCTGCTTCTTCCCATTCTTCGGGAGATACGGCTAAGGTCTGTAAGTCTGCCTGGTCGAATTGGCATTCGTAGTGTAGGACAGCTTCATCTCCCTCAACTTTTACTCGGTCGATGATCTGTCGTACCGTGTCAAACAAGTCTTCCCGATTCAAGGCCGGACGCTTCAAGAGCTCTTGCCATTGGGATTTATCTGGATAATCAATCAGAATCATACGTATCTATTTTTATATAATCATTTTTTCAATGGGGAGCACTAAAATACCCTCTGCTCCTAATGCCTTCAGTTTACCGATGATTTCCCAAAAACAAGTTTCGTCGAGCACCGTGTGGACGGAGCACCAGCCTTCCTGGGCCAATGGCATTACGGTAGGACTCTTCATACCTGGAAGCAAGGCAACTATTTGGCTTACTTTTTCTTGGGGAGCATTCATCAGTACGTATTTTTTGTCTTCTGCGGTTTTGACGGCATCGATGCGGAAAAGCAGTTCGTTCAGGATTTCTTGCTTCTCCGGACTCATCTTTTTGTATCCGATGAGCAAGGCTTCGGATTTCATGACTACTTCCACCTCCTTCAGTCGGTTGCTGACCAATGTTGAGCCTGAACTGACGATGTCGAAAATAGCATCGGCCAGTCCGATACCCGGTGAGACTTCTACTGATCCGGTGATGATGTGTATTTCGGCCTGTACGTTCTGTTGCGCTAAATAACGCGACAGGATGCCCGGGTAGGAGGTCGCTATCTTGCGTCCTTCAAACCATTGTATGCCTGGATACTCTTCATCTTTGGGGATAGCCAGCGACAAACGGCATTTGCTAAAGCCCAAACGTTTCACTATCTCGGCATTTTCGTGGCGTTCTTCGAATTCGTTTTCTCCCACGATACCGATATCGGCCACACCCGTAGCCACGGTTTGGGGAATATCATCGTCGCGTAGGAACAAAACTTCTACAGGAAAATTGGGTGATTGTACCAGTAGGGTTCGTTTGGAAGCGCTCAGCTTGATATCCGACTCTTCCAGCAATTGCATCGTCTCTTCATACAGACGTCCTTTTGATTGTACGGCAATTCTTAGCATAACTTTATTCTATCATTAATTCGTGGTTAGTAAAAAAGAAGAAGCCTACCGTTTGTCCGGTAAGCTTCTTCCTGATGTATTTTTTTTGCAAGCACATACACCTCCATGCCCACCGAACTTATTCGCTGGGATAATGGTGATGATGTGTCGTGAAATTCTTCATATATCTATCAATTTTGCAGCAAAAATAGGATATAGTATTCAAATATCCAAATGTTTGTGGCAAAAAAGTTCTATTCTTTGGTTTATATCAAGGGGAGCAACTCTTCCGGTTCGACTTCGCATCCTCGGAAATACATCTCCTTTTCCGCTTTCTCGCGAGGGAAAGTGAAGTACGTACACAGCGCCTCCGTGCAGAGTTCGCCTTGGTCGTTGTACAAGCGGGCTTCGACAAAGGCCAGGTTCCGTTTTTGCTCACGTAAAGAGGCTCGTAGTACCAGATGCGAACATTGGGTTGATACCGCTTTGCGGAAACGGGTTTCCATCTTGGTGGTCATTCCGGCTGTCTGTAGTTTGCGGAACACCACCCAGCCGCATATCTCATCTAGCAATACCGACTGGATTCCTCCATGGAGTGTGTGCAGAAAGCCTTGGTAGTGATCGTTCGGTCTCCAAAGGCTGACAATTTCGTCTCCATCTTCGTAAAATTCCATCTTTACGCCATATTCGTTGGTGGGCGCACAGCCAAAACAATGGTATCCGGCCAGTTTTTCCCAAGGGTTGATAATCTTTTTCATAAGTCATTGCATTTATTAGGTTCACCAACAAATGTAGTAAAAATCTTCAGAACTTGTATACGCAATCAATGCCAAAAATATTTTTCTTCCCGTCATGTTCCCATTGCCGGCAATAAAACACGTCTGCTTCCCACCGGTCGGAGAAGAGAGGCAAGGTGAGTCCGCTTCGGTAACGCATGCGGACGATGTCGAACTTTTCACCGCTTTGTAGCCCGTTGTACATCTCTACCGAAGCATAGGGTTCTATTTTGCAATGGCGGATGTCATAGGCTAATTTCAGGCGGGAGCGTAGTCTTAATTCCGTTTCCTCCCGGTCCCATGTATGCTGGAAGCGTTCGCGTAAGGCTATTTTCAGTCGCATCCATCGGGTGGAAAGTGTGCCGTCTGCATGGTAGCGGTGGCGGAATTTCCAACCCTCTTCCCCCCGGTTGCGGTAATGGATCTCATAGCCTCCTCCCAGTTTCAGGAAAGGGAGTAGTTCATATTTGGCCGCGACGTCCCAACCCATGCGGTCTGTGGCATGCAAGTCGTTTTTGGTGCGCCACTCCCATCCGCCGGAGATGCTGAGTCGTGGATTCACTTCATATTCTACGCCCATTTTCAGCCAAGTGGTATAGTCGGCATCCTGAGCGCGGGCCATGAGGCTTGTTAAACCGATAAAGAGCAGGCCGAGTGCTTTTACTAAAAAATTCTTATTCATGCTTACACGATTTGATGAGCGAACAAATATGGAATCGAATTCTGTAATCTTTCTGTAATCTTTCTTACTTTTTAGTATTATCTTTGTGCCAATAACTGATAAAACAAGGAGGAAAGAATATGTTGACATATACCTATATGGAACGTGGTCAATTTGAGTTGACGGATAAACCGAAACCGATGTTGAAGGATGAGCATGATGCCCTGGTACGGGTTACATTGGGCAGCATCTGTACCAGTGATTTGCACATTAAGCATGGGAGTGTGCCGCGTGCCGTTCCCGGTATAACGGTAGGGCACGAAATGGTTGGTATTGTGGAAGAAGTGGGTAAGGCGGTGTGTACGGTGAAGCCCGGTGACCGGGTAGCTGTGAATGTAGAAACTTTTTGTGGGGAATGTTTCTTTTGCCGGCGTGGGTATGTGAATAATTGTAGCGATCCGAATGGAGGATGGGCCTTGGGATGTCGCATAGACGGGGGGCAGGCAGAATGGGTACGGGTGCCTCATGCCGACCAAGGGCTGACCTGCATCCCGGATTCGGTGAGTGATGAGCAGGCTTTGTTTGTAGGGGATATTTTGGCCACTGGCTTTTGGGCTACGCGCATTTCGGAGATTACCGAGGAGGATACGGTACTTATCATTGGGGCAGGACCGACAGGCATTTGTACCTTGCTGTGCGTGATGTGTAAGCACCCTCGTCGCATCATTGTCTGTGAACAGTCGCCGGAACGTATCCGCTTTGTCCGCGAACATTACCCAGATGTGTGGGTAACGGAGCCGGCTGGTTGTCGGGAGTTTGTCATGCAGCATAGTGAACATGGCGGAGCGGACGTCGTATTGGAAGTGGCAGGAACGGATGATTCGTTCCGGCAGGCATGGGAATGTGCCCGTCCGAATGCAGTAGTGACTATTGTGGCCCTTTATGAGCATCCCCAGCTCTTGCCGTTGCCTACGATGTATGGCAAGAACTTGACTTTCAAAACCGGTGGGGTGGATGGTTGTGATTGTGCCGAGATTCTTCGTCTGATCGAAGAAGGAAAAATTGATACGACTCCTCTTATCACTCACCGTTTTCCCCTCAACCGGATTGAAGAAGCTTATGACCTGTTCGAAAACAAGAGGGATGGTGTAATTAAAGTGGCTATTCTTCCACCTGTATCGCCAGTATCTCCTGAAGTACGCTGACAGCTTCCTCTACAGTCGTAATGTCCTTCACTACCATGGAGCGTTTGCCGTTCTGTTCACGCAGTTCGCATCGGCGGGTATATTTCATCATGTAGGCGATGAGCTTGCCGAAAGCCTGGCTTTGGTAGTAAGGACTTTCTTGGTTGTGTACCAGATAAAGCGTCATGCGTCCCCCCTTCAGAAAGACTTTTTCAGCACCAAGGCGGGCAGCGATACGACGAAGAGGAACTATACGCAGTAGTTCCTCTGTCTCGGGCGGCACGGGGCCGAAGCGGTCGATAAGTCGCGAACGGAAGGCTTCCACATCCTTGTCCAACGTCAGACTGTCGAGTTCGCGGTAAAGAAGCATACGCTCGCTGCTGCCTGTTACATAATCGGCAGGAAGGAGCAATTCGAGGTCACTTTCCACTTGGCATTCTTCGACGAACTGTTCGCCGCTGATTTTACCTGAGCCGTCTGTCTCCTGCTGCTCGTCGGTATAGAGGTCGGCAAACTCATCAGTCTTGAGTTCGTGTACGGCTTCACTTAATATTTTTTGATAGGTCTCGTAACCCAAGTCGGCGATAAATCCACTCTGTTCGGCTCCCAGCATATTGCCGGCGCCACGTATGTCGAGGTCCTGCATGGCAATGTGTATGCCGCTGCCCAAGTCGCTGAAGTTCTCGATGGCTTGTAAACGACGTTTGGCTTCGGGGGTGAGTGATGAGAGGGGAGGTGCTAACAGGTAGCAGAAGGCTTTCTTGTTACTGCGCCCCACGCGTCCACGCATTTGATGTAGGTCACTGAGGCCGAAGTTCTGTGCCTGATTGATGATGATGGTGTTGGCATTGGGAATGTCGATGCCGCTTTCGATAATGGTGGTAGCCAGCAGTACGTCGTAGTCGTAGTTCACGAAGTCCAGGATGATTTTTTCCAGTTCTTCGGGCTCCATCTGTCCGTGGCCAATGCAGACACGGCAGTCGGGGATATTGCGCTCGATGAGAGCTTTCAGTTCCGGTAGGTTGGCGATGCGGTTATTGACAAAAAATACCTGACCATTGCGACTCATCTCAAAGTTGATGGCATCGGTGATTACTTCCTCATTGAAAGTATGCACTTCGGTCTGGATGGGATAGCGGTTGGGTGGAGGTGTCTGTATGACACTGAGGTCACGAGCTCCCATCAGTGAGAATTGCAAAGTACGGGGGATTGGGGTAGCAGTCATGGTGAGAGTGTCGACATTGACCTTCAGTTGGCGTAGTTTCTCCTTGACACTGACGCCGAATTTTTGTTCCTCGTCGATGATAAGCAGTCCCAAATCCTTGAATTTGACATCCTTGCCCAAGATGCGGTGTGTGCCGATGAGGATGTTGACCTCACCTGCTGCCAGTCCCTTGATGACGGCTTTGGTTTGGGCGGCCGTGCGAGCACGGCTCAGGTACTCCACCCGACAAGGCATGTCCTTCAAACGTTCTTTAAAAGTCTGAAAGTGTTGGTAGGCCAGGACGGTGGTAGGCACCAGTACGGCCACTTGTTTATTGTCTGTCACAGCTTTGAATGCTGCACGTATAGCCACCTCAGTTTTACCAAAGCCCACGTCGCCGCATACCAGGCGATCCATTGGCCGGGCGCTTTCCATGTCAGCCTTCACATCGGCAGTGGCTTTGCTTTGGTCGGGCGTATCTTCGTATAGGAAGCTGGCTTCCAGTTCGCGCTGCAAGAAACTGTCGGGGCTGAATTGGAAACCTTTCTCCTCGCGTCGTTGGGAGTATAGTTTGATAAGGTCGCGGGCGATATCCTTGATTTTCTTCTTGGTGCGGTCTTTCAGCTTTTCCCAAGCTCCTGTACCCAGTTTGTTGAGGCGGGGCGGTTCACCATCTTTGCCTTTGTATTTAGATACTTTATGCAGAGAGTGGATGGAAACAAATACCACATCATCGTTTTGATAGACCAGTTTCATCACTTCTTGTGTCGTGTCTCCGTTAGGAATACGCACTAGTCCGGCAAAGCGTCCCACACCGTGGTCAGTATGCACGACATAGTCGCCGGGAGTAAATTGATTCAATTCCTTTAGTGAGAGAGCCACTTTACCGCTACGGGCTTTGTCGCTCTTGAGGTTGTATTTATGAAAGCGGTCAAAGAGCTGGTGGTCGGTGAAGATGCAGAGGTGCAGGGTGTCGTCGGCAAAGCCTTCATGCAGCGTCTTGTCTACGGCGGTAAAAGCAATGGAGTCTCCACGATCATCGAAAATGGCTCGGATGCGGTCGGTCTGTTTGCGGCTATCGCTACATATATATAACGTATAGTGGCGGGAGAGGTATTCTGTGAAACTTTGCGCCACGAGGTCAAAATTCTTATGGAAGATGGGTTGAGCCGAGGTGTGAAACGATAGGGTGGCATCAGGCGTACCGGTAGGCTTGGTTCCAAACTCCATACGTCGGAAGTCGAGGGCACGGAGAGTAAACTCCCCTCCGTCAATCAGTTTACCCTCCAACGAAATAGCTCCGTTCTCTTCGGCTTCGCGGGCGGCAATGGCTTGAGGAGTAAGTGCTTCGTCGTGGACGTGTTGAATCCTTTCCCTGAGCCAGAGAAAGTCACGCATGGCCAATAGGGTATTGGAGGGCAGGAAGTCGAGGAAGGATGCCATGCCGCCTGTTCCTTTCTGCTCCAGGTCCCGACTTAAATCGGGCACAATGACAATGCTGTCTTTCTTTTCCTTGGAAAGCTGTGTTTCTACCTCGAAGGTACGGATACTTTCCACTTCATCCCCGAAGAAGTCGATGCGGTAGGGATATTCGGAGGAAAAGGAAAATACGTCGATGATACTACCACGTACGGCATACTGCCCGGGTTCGTAGACATAGTCCGTCCGCTCGAACCCATAGCTGTGCAACACTTCGGTGACAAAAGTCATGTCTACCCGTTCGTTGGCATGTAGCTTCAGGGTCTTATCTTCCAATTCGCCGCGCGACACCACTTTCTCGGCCAAAGCATCGGGATAGGTCACGACGCAAATGCCCCCTGCGTCTTTTTGCAGACGGCTCAATACTTCGGTGCGCAGTATCTCATTGGCAGCATCTTTCTGTCCGTACTTGATGGCACGGCGGAAAGAGGAGGGGAAGAACCATACTTGCCCGTCGCCCAGCACTTGCACCAGGTCGTGGTAGAAATAGCCTGCCTCTTCCAGATCGCCCAAGATGAAAACATAGGGATATTGACCCTGTTGCACCAAAACAGACGAAAACAAAGAAGCAGCGGAAGCACAAAGTCCTCCGCAATAAATATGTTGTATGGACGGATTAGCTAATAGCCGATGAATGCTCTCCACGTTCGGATGGGTTGCATAGCGTTGCTGAAGTTCAGATAAAGTCATGATAAAATATTCCTAATAAAGAGATATGCCTGCAAAATTACGAAGAATCCGTGAGATAATTGCAGAAAACCTTAATTCCACCGTACTTTTTTAAATAGTGCGAATCAGCAGCAGTGCTGAAACAGAATTTTGTCGTATTCGGATATTTTCTGGAATCATGACATCGGCTTATTGCATAGAACCACCCTCCGGGAAGGTTGCAAACCTAAGGCCCGAATGTTTGCAACCTAAGGGGCTAATGTTTGCAACCTTCGGCCTTTAGGTTTGCAACCTTCCAAAACCCTGCCGGAATGTATTCTGAACAGGGTATGGAGGCTTTTTATGATGAGTTAGGAATGTTGACAAAATAAAAAGCACTTCCTTACGTTTCGCTAAACGGGGAAGTGCCAACAAAAACTAAACTAGACTTAACTAAACTATTCTAACGCAGAGTTTCACAACTCCATCAATTAATCGTTGCAAATGTAAGCATATCTTTTTTAACTCGCAAACGTATGTTATCTAAAATTTATTTCATTCTTTCCATATAATGCATGTAACGGGCGTTTTAACCGCTTCTTTTGTCCAAATAGTCCTGAAATGCCTGTTTGTAGGAGTCGCTTATGGGAATATAAGTTTTGTCAAAAACGATGCGTCCGCGGTCTACGATGCGTATTTTTTCTTTCTGCACAATGTAAGAACGATGGACGCGCATGAAACGTGAGGAAGGAAGCAACTCTTCCATGGCCTTCATGCTCATGAGTGAAAGGACGGGTTTGGACATGCCTTCCTCGTAGATTTTAACGTAGTCTTTAAGTCCTTCTACGTAGAGGATGTTTTTCAGTTCGATTTGCACCAGTTTATATTCGCTTTTCACAAAAATGCTGTCGATTTCTTCTTGAGGTTTCTGTAGGAGCTCGAACCACTGCACAGCTTTGTTGGCCGCTTGCAGGAAATCTACGTAAGCAATGGGTTTCAGCAAGTAATCGAGGGCATTCACCTTGTATCCGTCGATGGCATATTGCTCGAAGGCTGTAGTAAAAATAATACGGGTACGGGAATCTACCATTTTCGAGTATTCCAGACCGCTGAGTTCGGGCATCTGTATGTCAAGAAACAGCAGGTCGACATGCTTTTCGGGCAGTTCTTTCATGGCTTGCACAGCACTCGAATACTTCCCGACAAGTGTCAAAAACTCGGTACGCTTGACGTAACTTTCCATTAAGTTCAGTGCCAAGGGTTCATCGTCAACGATTGCACAGTTCAGTTTCATATCGTTATTGAGTTTAAATGTGGATAATCAGGATCGAATGATATTCTTTGGCGGCTTCATCCACTCCTTGTTGCCAAGTATATCGTCCGGGATAAGTCAATTCCAGCCGCTTGCGCACTTGCTCCAGTCCGATGCCGCTTCCGCTTTTGTCGGTACGGGTCTTGGGATAGTAGCTGTTGCGTATCTCGCAACGCACTTCTCCTTTTTGTTCTCTGAAACTGATACTGATATAGCTCTCTTCCGTGGGAGAGATGCCGTGCTTGAAGGCGTTTTCTATCAGTGAGATGAAGATCAGAGGCGCTATCTCAGTACGACTGTCGGAACTGATGTCAATTTGGGTTTCTACCTTCACGTTAGCGGAGAGACGGATGCGCATCAGCTCGATGTAGTTGCGTATGAAGTCCATTTCTTTCCCTAAAGGGACAGTCTGTTGCTGATTGTCATAAAGTACGTGGCGCAGCAGCCGGCTTAGTTCCTGAACGGCTTGTTGCGCCTTGGCGGTGTCGAAGGCGATGAGGGCATAAATGTTGTTCAGCGTGTTGAGCAGGAAATGAGGGTTCAGCTGACTACGCAGGTTCTTCAGTTCGGCTTCCGTGCGGCGTTGCTCGGCTTCATGGCGGGCGGCTTCCATTTGAGTCCATCGGCGGCTCAGTTGGATGGCCATGCTCAGTCCCGCTACCAGAATCATACTGACAGCATCACGCAGAATCATGACCGGCCGGGGTGGGCCGATGGGATGGAAGGGTTGCTCGTGATGTATGGAGTGTACCAAGGTATTCATACCGATGTGCAGGCAGAATGTGACGCCGGCAATAAGGATGATGTTCCACAACAGGCATTCCTTCATGCGGTTAGAGAACATGAGCCGCGGTACCAGTATCAGGTAGTTGACGTAGAACACCGCGGCATAGGATGCCACGATCATCAAGTTACGCATGTAGTCGTGCCACTGGACAGTCATTCCGCCCCGCGTCATTGTGGCGATGGGGAATGCGAAGATGATACCCCATGCCACAACGTGCACCAGTATTTCCACCATATGGGGAAGTTTATGTATATCCGATTTCATCATACGAACGCAAAGATAGTGATTTTATTCATAACGGATGGCATCTATCGGATCGAGATCGGCAGCTTTCTTGGCTGGGTACCACCCGAAGAACACGCCCGTGACAGTGCAGACGGCAAAAGACAGGAATACGCTCCACGGCTGGATGAAGATGGGCCAGTGGGCCACGTTCTTCACAATCAGTGCAGCACCACATCCTACAATGACGCCTATCAGTCCGCCCGTGATGCTGATGAGGATGGCTTCGATGAGGAACTGGCTCAGGATGTCCACGCCGCGGGCACCCACCGACATGCGGAGGCCTATCTCACGCGTACGCTCGGTCACACTGACATACATGATGTTCATAATGCCGATGCCGCCCACCACGAGCGAGATACCGGCAATGCAGGCCAGTAGTGTAGTCATCAGGTCGGTGGTGGAGTTGAGCATCGAACTGAGTTCCTCTTGGCTGCGGATGGTGAAGTCATCCGCGTCATCGGTCTTCAGCTTGTGGTTGCGGCGTAGTATCTCGGTGATTTCCTCGGTGGCATAGTCCGTCATGTCCTCGGTGAGGGCACTGGCGAAGATGCCTTGCAGGTAGGTCTGTGCCAAGAGACGCTTCATCACCGTGGAGTAGGGAGCCAGCACGATGTCGTCCTGGTCGTCGCCCATGGAGTTGTAACCTTTCGACTTCAGCACGCCTACCACGCGGAAGGGCACTTGGTTGAAGCGGATAATCTGTCCGATGGGGTCCTTGCCGGGGAAGAGGTTGTCTACGATGGTCTTACCGATGACGCACACCTTGGCCGAGGTCTGTATGTCCTGTTCGGTGAACATCTCGCCGCTCTCCACCGTCAGCTGGCGTATCTCCAGGTAGTCGATGCCTACGCCGCTCACGCTGGAGGGGTAGTTGTTGTTGCCTGCGATGAGCTGCCCGCTGCTGCTCACGTTGGGGCTGATGGCTGCCACGAAGTTCGTCTCCTCGCGCAAGCTCTCATAGTCGGTCAGCTTCAGCGTCTGCATCTCGCTGGGATCCATGCGCACGCCTCCCCGTCGTTCGCCTCCGGGGTGAATCATAATCATGTTCGAGCCCATCTCGCTGATTTGCGCCTGGATGCTCTTCTTCGAACCTTGCCCGATGGCCAGCATGGTAATGACCGATGCCACACCGATGATGATGCCCAGCATCGTCAGGAAGGCGCGCAACTTGTTGTTGGCCAGTGCTCGCAAGGCTATCTTGAATAAGTTTGTTCCGTTCATAGTCTTAATAATTTAATGAAGAATGAAGAACGAAGAATGAAGAATTGTCCCGCCGTGTCATTCTGAGCGGAGCGAAGAATCTCCCGCACGCACCGGGAGATCCTTCACATTCGTTCAGGATGACAGGTCCGGACACATTTTCCCCATTCTTCATTCATCATTCTTCGTTCTTCATTCTTCATTTCCAAAGTTCTTCATTTACTTCTTAGTCGTCAATATTCTTCGGCAGGGCGGCCAGTGCCTCGGCTGCCGAAAGGATGTTCGTATTGCTCTTGTCCTCGATGATGTGCCCGTCGCGCAGGCGGATGTTGCGGCTGCTGTACTGGGCTATGTCGGGGTTGTGCGTCACGAAGATGATGGTACGTCCCTCGGCGTGAAGCTGTTGGAACAGCACCAGTATCTCGAACGATGTGCGCGTGTCCAAGTTACCCGTGGCCTCGTCGGCCAGTATCACGGCGGGGTTGTTCACCAAGGCGCGGGCGATGGCCACACGCTGCATCTGTCCGCCGGACATCTGGTTGGACTTGTGCTCCAAACGGTCGCCCAGGCCTACGGCCACCAGCGCGTCGATGGCACGGCGGCGGCGTTCGGCGGCACTGACGGCAGCGTTGTACATCAGCGGCAGCTCCACGTTCTCCACGGCCGTCGTCTTGGGCAGGAGGTTGTAGTTCTGGAACACGAAGCCTATCTTGCGGTTGCGCAGCACGGCGCGCTGAGGCTTCGACATGGTGCGCACTGAGGTGCCGTCCAGCAGGTATTCGCCACTCGTGGGGGTGTCGAGGCATCCCAATATGTTCAGCAGTGTGGACTTTCCCGAGCCGCTGGTACCCATGATGGTGACGAACTCGCCTTCGCGGATGCTGAACGACACGCCGCGCAGGGCATGTACCGTCTCATCGCCTACGATGAAGTTGCGTTTGATGTCTCTGAGTTCGATGACTATCTTGCTCATGTTATTCAGGATGGTTATATTGTTTTACATCGAAGGGCGTCCGGACGGAGTCCGTAAGTGTTCGGCGCAGAAGGGGCTGACCTTTGTACGCACAAGGGTGTGACCTTTGTACGCAGAAGGGGTCGACCTTTGTGCGCACAAGGGTATGACCTTTGTGCGCAGAAGGGTCATGGGGTTGAGCGCAGAACAGAAGACGTCTTTCTATTGAATTCATTCCCAACTGTTTACTTCTTCTTGTCCTTCTTGTCGCTTCCCGGAGGGCCCGGCATGAAGGGGCTACGCTCGCCACTCGGCTCAGCAGCTTCGGCATTGGTAGCAGAACTTGACAAAGTGGCTTCGGTCACCACCTGCGTGCCTTCGGCTACGCCACTGAGGATTTCGGTGCTGATGCCGTTGCTGATGCCCACCTCGACGGCGTGTGCGGTGAAGGTATTGCCCTCGCGTGTCCACAGTTTATGCTCGCCGGGACAGTCGTTGACGATGGCATCGGGCGTGATGAGCGGCTCTTCGGGCGTGAAGCGGAGGGCACGGGCGGGGACGCAGAGTACGTCTGTACGGTCCAGCGTGTAGATGGTGACGTTGGCTGTCAGGCGAGGCTTGAGTTTCAGGTCCGGGTTAGGAGCGGAGATGACTACCTCGTAGGTGACAACGGTGCTGCTGGAGCTGGTGGACGAGCTGTTGTCGCTCGATTCGCCCAGGCGTATCTGCGTCACGGTGCCCTCGAAAGTGTCGTTAGGGTAAGCGTCTACGGTGAAGGTGACGCGCTGTCCTTCCTCCACGCCGCCTATGTCGGCTTCATCCACATCGGCCACCACCTGCATCTGCGTCAGGTCGGCCGCGATGGTGAAGAGGGTCGGCGTCTCGAAGCCCGAAGCCACGGTCTGCCCTTCCTCTACGTCGCGGCTGATGACGATGCCGTCGATGGGTGCGGTGATGATGGTGTAGGACAGGTTGCGTTCGGCCGTGGCGAGCGATGCCTCGCTGCTTTCGTAGTTGGCTTTGGCCATGTGGTAGTTGTATTCGCTCTGCTCGAACTCGGTGTCGGCTATGAGCTTTTTCTCGTGCAGGCCCTTGTTGCGTTCGTACAGTTTCTGCTGGTACTCATACTCGGCCTTGGCTCCGTCGCGGTTGGCTCGTGTCTGTGCGGCGGTGCTTTCCAGCGTGGCACGGTCCATCTCGGCGATGAGCTGCCCTTGTTTGACGATGGAGTTATAGTCCACGTAGATTTTGTCGATAATGCCGCTGACCTGTGTACCTACTTCGACTTCGGTGACGGGTTCGATGGTTCCTGTTGCGGTGACCGACTCGGAGATTTCGCCCTTGGCAACCGTTGCGGTGGCGTATGCAATCTGGTGCTTGCCTTTGCTTCCGCCCCACAGCCAGACGGCTCCGCCGATGACGATGACGCCGATGACGACGGCGAGGATGATGGTTTTCTTGTTCATAATGTGTCTATACCTTATTTAATAATATGAATGGTTATAATGTGATGTCTTGTCCCTGGTAGAAGTTCAGCAGCTGCCGGTTCAGTATGGCCATGTACTTGGCTTGCAGGAGTTGCTGTTGTGCGATAAGGAGGTTGTTCTTCTCGGTGAGCAGCTCCACGGTATTCTTCATGCCGAGGTTGAACTGTTCGCTGACGAGGTCGAAGCTGGTCTGTGTGCTTTTGACCTGTTGTCGTGCGGCGGCATATTGCTGTTGCGCGCTGTTGGCGTCGAGCCAGAGGGTTTCGATGGTGCGGTACAGGGTCTTCTGCTCGTCCAGCAGGTCCAGTTGGCTGGTTTGCTTCTGTAGCTTGGCCTTGCGTATGGCGCTTTTGGTCTGCCGATTGTCGAAGATGGGTATGCTCACCGATATGCCGAGTGAGTTGTTCCAGTTCTGCTTGATTTGTTCCGTAAAGGTGAAGTCGTTGCCGTTGGCGTTGGTGCTTCCGATACCTGCCGTGAGACTGATGGAGGGAATGTAGCCTGAGCGTGCAATCTTGATGTCGAGGTCGGCTGCTTCTATGTTCAATTTCCCCGATTCTATCTCCGGTCTCAGGCTGAGTGCAGCGCGGAATACATCCGCTTTGGAGGGTAGAGGAGCCAATGCGTCTTCATCGTCGAGCGTGGGCAGGTAGAGGTTCATTTCCAGTTCTCCGTCCAGTTCGAGCAGTTGTTTCAGTTGCAGTTTGTAGTCTTGCAAAGTGGCTTGTGAAGTCACCACGGAGTAGTTGTCGTTGCTTACCTGTGCTTCCAGCTGGGCCAGGTCGGCTTGTGAGAGTGAACCCGCTTCGTGCAGTTGCTTGCCGCGTTCGAATTGTGCGCGGCTCACTTCCAAGGTGGTTTCGTTCACTTTCACAGCTTCGGCAGCATAAAGTATCTGCACGTAAATCTGGGCAATGCTTTCCTGAATGCTGTTTTCACTCTCGCTGACGGCCAGTGAAGCGATGCGCTGGTTCAGCTCGTTCTGTTTGATGGTGTTCAGCCTGCTTCCTCCGTTGTACAGCGTCCAGTTGGCGTCTATGCCGTAGGAGCCGTTGTAAGATGTCTTGCTCTGGCTGGTAGTGATGTTGTCACCGCTGATGATGGTACCGTTCTCCGTGTTGGGTCGGTTCACTATACGCTGGCTGATGCTGGCGTTCAGGCTGGGGAAGAGGGCTGATTTGGAGGTTTTCAAGTCCTCCTCCGAACTTTCCACACTGATGCGGTTGCGCTGGATAGTGATGTTGTGATTCAGTGCATAGTTGATGCACGTCTGCAAGTCCCAACGGGCTGGCAGTGTGTCTGCAGGTGTTTGTGTAGTACTATCTGTGCTGACAGTCGTCTGTGCATTTACTTCTGTTTGTAGGTTGCAGAATCCTAGCGTACAGAAGGTTGCTACAATTAATCTTTTTACCTTTGTCATATTGTCTGTTATCTTATTATGTGTGCAAATGTAAGTTCATCTGCTTACAATGTAAAACTAACTCGATATTCCTCCCCAATTACTCGTCCAATTTGATGATTATATCGACGAATGGGGTTTGGTATAACTTGAAAATCGATATTTTGCATCTGTTTTTGTTGTATGTTTCATACTTTCTTCTATCTTTGCATCCGTATTACCTTATATATTTATGTATGAGAAAGACATTAGCCGCCGTTTGGTATTTCTATCGTGATGGATTCCGCAGCATGACGTGGGGACGTACGCTGTGGGTCATTATTTTAGTGAAGCTTTTCATCATGTTCTTTATCCTCCGTCTGTTCTTTTTCCCTGATTTCCTGAGCAATGCTTCCGACGGATCTGGGGAAGAGTCCTATGTGAGTCGTGAATTGATAGAGCGTGCCGTCCCGGTTGAATAAGTATCGTATATTTTAATTTTTAATGAATAGAATATCATGTTAGAACAAATTGACTCTTCTTTGATCGATTGGTCGCGGGCACAGTTCGCTTTGACAGCCATCTATCATTGGATTTTTGTGCCGCTCACGTTGGGATTGGCGGTTATTATGGGTCTTATGGAGACCATTTATTATCGTACGGGTAATGATTTCTGGAAACGTACTGCTCGCTTCTGGATGAAGTTGTTTGGAATCAACTTTGCCATCGGTGTGGCCACGGGCATCATTCTGGAGTTCGAGTTTGGTACCAACTGGAGCAATTACAGTTGGTTTGTAGGAGACATATTTGGTGCTCCGTTGGCTATCGAAGGTATTGTGGCCTTTTTTATGGAAGCTACGTTTATTGCCGTGATGTTTTTTGGTTGGAACAAAGTGAGTCGTGGTTTTCATTTGGCTTCTACTTGGCTGACGGGTTTGGGAGCTACCATTTCGGCTTGGTGGATTCTGGTAGCCAATGCCTGGATGCAGTATCCGGTAGGCATGGAGTTTAATCCGGACACGGCTCGTAATGAGATGGTAGACTTTCTGGCGGTGGCCACTTCGCCTATGGCTGTCAATAAGTTCTTTCACACCGTGTTGTCGGGTTGGGTGCTAGGTGCCATTTTTGTAGTAGGTGTCAGTTGCTGGTACCTTTGGAAAAGGCGTGAGACAAAGTTTGCTCTTAGCAGTGTGAAGATTGCGGCTTGGGTAGGGCTTTGCGCAGCTATTCTTTCTGCCTGGACGGGTGATGGTTCGGCCTATCAGGTAGCTCAGAAGCAACCCATGAAATTGGCAGCCATGGAAGGATACTATGAAGGGCAAACCGGTGCCGGTCTGGTGGCTGTTGGGGTACTTAATCCAGCCAAACAACGTCCGGATGACGGCGTGGAACCCTTTTTGTTTCGAGTAGAACTTCCTAAGATGCTTTCTTTGTTGGCTGAACGCGATGCCAATGCTTTTGTTCCGGGCATTCATGATTTGCTAAAAGGCGGATATCCGTTAAAGGACGGTACAGTGGCACTTTCTGCCGAGGAAAAGATTGCACGGGGCCAAACGGCGATAGCCGCGTTTGCTGCTTATCGGGAAGCTAAGGCGGTCGGCAATGAGGTTGATGCGGAAGTGGCGGCTATGACATTGAAAGAGAATATGCCTTATTTTGGTTACGGCTATATCCGGGATGTGAATGACTTGGTTCCCAATGTTCCTCTGACTTTTTACACTTTCCGTATCATGGTGATACTGGGTGGTTATTTCCTGCTGTTCTTTGCTGTAATCTTGTTTTTGGTCTATAAAAAGGACTTGAGTCAAATACGCTGGATGCATTGGGTGGCGATCTTCACCATTCCTTTGGGATATTTGGCCGGGCAGGCAGGATGGGCCGTAGCTGAATGTGGTCGTCAACCTTGGACCATTCAAGATATGCTTCCTGTAAATGTAGCCATTTCCAATTTGGAAGTGGGGTCAGTACAAACTACTTTCTTTATTTTCTTAGCTCTGTTCACTGTGTTGCTGATTGCCGAAGTCGGCATTATGCTGAAAGCCATTCGTAAAGGACCGGAAAATAGAGAATAAATCCTCTCGAGTGGTTGATTTAATTCATGGTTTTATAATTAATAGATTGATATTATGACTTTTCTTCAACAATATTGGTGGTTTGTAGTCTCCCTTTTGGGAGGCATATTGGTGTTCTTGCTTTTTGTGCAAGGGGGGAATTCCTTGTTGTTTTGTTTGGGCAAGACAGAAAAACATCGTCAAATGATGATTTACGCTACCGGGCGCAAATGGGAGTTTACTTTTACTACGCTTGTCACCTTTGGTGGGGCTTTTTTCGCTTCGTTTCCGTTGTTTTATAGCACCAGTTTTGGAGGTGCCTATTGGTTGTGGATGCTTATCCTGTTCAGTTTTGTGTTGCAGGCTGTCAGTTATGAGTTTCAGACAAAAGCCGGTAATTTGTTGGGTAAGAACACTTACCGTGCTTTCTTGGTCTTGAATGGGGTAGTGGGGCCGGTGCTGTTAGGAGGAGCCGTTGCCACTTTCTTTACCGGTTCGGCTTTTTATGTGGATAAAGAAAACATTACGGATGTAGCTATGCCTGTCATTAGTCAATGGGCAAATGGGTGGCACGGGCTCGATGCCTTAGCCAATCCGTGGAATGTGGTGTTGGGCTTGGCTGTTTTCTTTTTGGCTCGCATATTGGGAATCTTGTATTTTATCAATAGTATGGCAGAGATTGAGCTGGTGAAGCGTTGCCGTCGGGCTTTGTGGGCCAATACGGTTCTGTTCCTTGTCTTTTTCCTGGCTTTCGTGGTGCGTACATTGGTGGCAGATGGTTATGCCGTTCAGCCCGAAACCGGTGAAATTTACATGGAGCCATTTAAGTATCTGCATAATTTCCTTGCCATGCCGGTCGTACTATTGCTGTTCCTGCTGGGAGTGGTAGGAGTCTTATGGGGGATTGTCCGCACCTTGTGGAAGCCTGGTTTTGATAAAGGTATCTGGTTTGCCGGTGCCGGTACAGTGCTTACGGTTTGTGCCTTATTTTTGGTTGCCGGTTACAACCATACGGCTTATTATCCTTCGACCGTCGACTTGCAAAGCTCGCTGACACTGGCTAACAGTAGTTCAAGTCTCTTCACGCTGAAGACTATGGCCTATGTGTCCATTCTGGTGCCTTTTGTGCTGGCTTACATCTTTTATGCTTGGCGTTCCATTGATAACAAGAAAATCGATACTCGTGAGTTAGAAGGAGATGTCCGTTAAGGCAGTCCATGTAGAAGGGCACAGATGGACGCTGTTCAAATTATAATCAGCATCATCTGTGCCCTTCTTTTATATCTTACTAAAGCGTTTTTAGTTCTGTGGTGTAGCTTCTGCTTCTTGAATCATTTCTTCGCTGGCATACATATAGACTTCTACGCGGCGGTTCCAGTCAGCACTCTTGGTTTCATCGTATTCATCATAAGCCACGCCTTTCACAACTTTAAACTGGGCAGGAGACACGTTGCAATCTTGCAAGTAATTCTCTACGGCGTAAGCACGGTTTTTCGATACTTTCACATTGGCTTCGTATGTGCCCACCTTATCCGTATGTCCGATGATGGCAATATCAGTTGTCGGGTCTTCTCGAAGAATCTGAGCCAATTCACGCAAGGAAGCTTTCGCATCATTGCTCAAGGCAGCTGAGTTGAAATCAAATAAGATACCCGATGCAAACGACACTTTTACAGCCGTCAGTCCGTTGGTATCGGTCACTTTTTCCACTTCTGCTCCTTCTATCTGGGCAGCTGCTTCAGCCTTCTTATCCATCTTTTTTCCAATTATCACTCCGGCACCGGTACCTACCACAGCACCTACGGCTGCTCCGATAGCAGCTCCTTTACCTTTGCCTATCAGGCCACCGATAATGGCACCCGCAGCTGTTCCCGAACCACCTCCGATGATTCCTCCCTTAGTAGTATTATTCATCGTTCCGCAACTACTAAACATGATGCCGACGCAAAGCAATCCGGCTACTAATTTTACCTTTTTCATTTCTTTCGTTTTTGAGGTTCTATATATTCGTTTCTTTCTCTGCAAAAATACAATTTCTTCCTAAAATGTTAGGTATAATGCAGGAAAAAAACGATGAAGATACCACTAAATGCGTCTAATGGGAAATTTCTTTTCCTCTGAACATCGGGTGAAAGGAAGGTGAAAGATGAATGTTTCACAACATGTGATTAATAATCAATAAGTTGCAGTCGAGTGAAAGCGTGAAAGCAAATTAATGAAGAATGAGAAGTATGTCTTCATTTTACATTTAATGTGCCGGTCATTATCTTTAAATGAAACAGTCGTTCCCTTTAAATGGGAACTGCCTCGACTTTATACCTTGTTTTCACCGATAACCTGTTTCGTTTTTGTCCCCAAGAAGACATGTTTCGAGCACAAACCACCACTTTACGGGTCGTAAACAGCTAGTTTAGGAATGCCAAGAGCCACTTGGGAGAGCTAAAGTGCCTGTTTACTTCTTATGGAGGGCATGAAAAAAGCGTTTTTTTATATACCTTTGTACCCGAAACCAATCTTATAGACTGATGACGAAAGCTTTGTTTTTTGATATTGACGGTACATTGTGCAGTTTTACCACGCACGATATACCGGCTTCTGCCATTCGGGCGCTTATGGATGTCAAAGCCGCAGGACATCGTGTGTTTATTGCAACGGGACGTCCCCGTATTCTTATCAACAACTTGGGGGCATTGGAAGAGCGGGATTTGATAGACGGCTACATTACGATGAACGGGGGATACTGTTTCGTAGGAGAAGAGGTGATTCATAAAAGTCCGATTCCTTCTGAAGCCGTTCAAGCCGTGGTGCTTTCCTGCGCTGCATTGCACACTCCTTGCATCCTTGTGGGAGAGCACGACATTAAAGTTTGTCAGCCTGATGAACGTGTCCGTCGGATTTTTCATGAATACCTGAAAGTCACTACTCCCATACCGGAAGTAACGGTTGAGGAAGCTGTTCATAGCGGACAGGCGATTTACCAGTTAACTCCTTTCTTGAGTAAAGAGGAAGAAAGCCATCTGGCGCAGGTCTCTGCATCTTGTGAAGTGGGGCGTTGGCATCCGGAGTTTGCTGACATTACGGCCAAGGGAAATACCAAGCAACGGGGTATTGATGAAATCATCCGGTACTTTGGTCTCTCCTTGGAGGAGACGATGGCTTTTGGAGACGGAGGCAATGACATCCCGATGCTTTGCCATGCCGCTATCGGGGTGGCTATGGGGAATGCCAATGAAGAAGTAAAAGCCGTGGCCGACTATGTGACGACTTCGGTGGACGAAGACGGTATAGCTCATGCCTTGAAACATTTTGCTTTGATATAGAACCTGTGGCGATGATGAATTTTGTCCCAGACAGCAGTAATCAGGAGTTTCAGAATGCGCTGAATCTTGTGAAGTATACCCGCCAGTCTATTTTCTTGACGGGTAAGGCCGGTACGGGTAAATCGACTTTCCTGCGCTATGTGTGCGACAATGTCAAGAAGAAACATGTGGTGTTGGCTCCTACGGGCATTGCCGCCATTAACGTAGGAGGAAGTACGTTGCACAGTTTTTTTAAATTACCCTTCTATCCGTTGTTGCCTGATGACCCCAATCTCAGTTTGCAGAAGAACCGCATTCATGAATTCTTTAAGTACACCAAGCCCCATCGCAGGTTGTTGGAGAAATTGGAACTGATTATCATTGATGAGATTTCGATGGTCAGGGCTGACATTATTGATACGGTGGATCGCATTTTGCGCGTTTATAGTCATAACTTGCGCGAGCCTTTTGGAGGAAAACAACTGTTGTTGGTGGGGGATGTGTTTCAGTTGGAGCCGGTGGTCAAAAGCGACGAACGGGAGATATTGAACCGTTTTTATCCCAGTCCTTATTTCTTCTCGGCACGGGTGTTTACGCAGATCGATCTCATTTCCATCGAACTACAGAAAGTATATCGGCAGAGCGACCCGACTTTCATCCGTGTTCTTGACCATATCCGCAACAATACTGCCGGAGCTGCTGACTTGCAATTGCTTAATAAACGTTATGGTACTTCGTTGGAGCAGGACGAAGCCGATATGTACATTACTTTGGCTACCCGGCGCGATAATGTGGACTACATTAACGAACGCAAGCTGGCCGAACTGTCCGGTGAGCCGGAGACGTTTGTGGGCGAAATCCGGGGAGACTTCCCTGAGAACAACTTGCCTACGCAGAAGGAACTGGTGTTGAAGCCCGGCGCACAGATTATCTTCATTAAGAATGACCCTGAGCGCCGTTGGGTGAACGGTACCATCGGTGTGGTCACTGGTTTCGACCTCAGTGGCGATATGCTTTACATCACGACGGACAAGGGGAAGGAATGTGATGTGGAGCGCGAGTCGTGGCGCAACATCCGCTATACTTATAATGAAGAAAAGAAGCAGGTGGAGGAAGAAGAACTGGGCACGTTTACCCAATTCCCTGTACGGTTGGCATGGGCCATTACCGTCCATAAAAGTCAAGGATTGACGTTTAGCCGGGCAGTAGTCGACTTTACAGGTGGCGTTTTTGCCGGCGGGCAGACTTATGTAGCGTTGAGTCGGTGTACTTCGTTAGAAGGCATCCAGCTAAAGAAACCCATCAGTCGGTCTGATATATTTGTCCGACCGGAAATTGTGGAGTTTGCCACTCGGTTTAATAATCAGCAAGCCATTGATCGGGCTATGAAGCAGGCACAAGCTGATATGCAGTATGCCGCAGCGGCCAAGGCTTTCGACCGGGGCGACTTTCAACTTTTCTTGGATGAGTTCTTCAAAGCCATCCATTCGCGTTATGACATCGAGAAGCCTGCTGCCCAACGCCTCATTCGGCGTAAGTTGTATGTCATCAATCGTCTGCGTGAAGAAAACCGGGCACTCAAGGAGGCTGCTTTAGAGAAAGAAAAGTCTTTGGTGAAATATGCGCGCGAGTATATTACGATGGGCGATGAATGCCTGAAGCATGACATGCGCGAGGCGGCCATGCGAAACTATGAAAAAGCCGTAGCTCTCTGTCCTAAGTTCAAGGAAGCTTGGAAGAAAATTAAAAAGCTGGATAAGGAATTGCGTAAGAAAACGTGAATTCTAAGAATCGAAAAAGAGTTTATATTAGCAAGATGCAACAGGTTACTTATGAAATACCTCTTCAGATGACATGAGCCATTTGAACTCTTGCTGGGAAAATAAGATTGACGGATTTGTTGGTTATGAGATTTTCTCCCATCAAATGTTTTGGGTTAGTGTACAAAACAAGAAACTTATTTTTATAGAATAGTTTAGTTATAAAAACACCTGACTTTACATTTTGGGTTGTAAAATCGGGTGTTCGTTTTGTAAAACATTGATTTTCAATGTTTATTGCGGTGCGTACGGGACTAACCACCTCAAATTTAATATTTGATATTCAGTAAGTTGTAAAACC